>CACBTL010000001.1:0-119393 GCA_902542145.1 uncultured SAR86 cluster bacterium
TAATCCATATGATATTGAGGCTTTCATATCAGGTGCTGATAAATTAGAAAGTATTGAGCCATCCTTAAACTCAACCATTGAGTGAACAATATGTTGAGGATGAATCACAACGTCTATTTTATTGGCATCTACTCCAAATAAAACCGATGCCTCTATGATCTCTAAAGATTTATTCATCAAAGTTGAAGAATCAATTGATATTTTTTCTCCCATTTTCCAAATAGGATGATTCAATGCATCTTGGACAGTTATCTTTTCAAAAGATTCAATTTTTTTATCCCAAAATGGACCACCTGAGCAACATAATATGATTTTATTTACATCATCTTTAGAAGAACCTTGAAGGCATTGGAAAATAGCAGAATGCTCAGAATCGAGAGGTATTATTTCTGATTGATATTTTTTAGCCTCATTCAATAAATATTCACCGCACATTACCAGCGGTTCTTTATTTGCGATCAATACTCTTTTGCCAGTTTTTATGGCCTCATGAGTTGCTTCAAGGCCGATTGCACCTGAAATTCCAACAACTACGATGTCTGCATTCATATCTCTAATCATTTCTCTTTGGCCATCAGAGCCTCTATAAATTTTTATGTCTGAGTTCTTTTCAATACCAGTTTCTAAGGTAGAGCCCTCCTGTATGCAAATATTTTTAACTGAATATTCATTTGCTTGCTCGTGCAAAGCTTGAAAATTTTTATTTGCACTCAAGCCGATACACTTAAAATTCTCTTTATGAAGATCCAGCACTTCAAGCGTACTTTTTCCTATAGACCCAGTTGATCCCAGAACAAGCACTGTCTTCATAGAAGAACCTCATATAAAACAAAAAATACTGGAATACATAGGATGTGACTATCAATCCGATCTAACAGTCCACCATGGCCCGGTATAAGGCTCCCTGTATCTTTTAAATTAGCTTGTCTTTTTATGGAGCTTATTAAGAGGTCACCAAACACAGCTGCTACTGCACAAATAAAGATCATAAGAGTAAGCATGATTGCATCGAAAGTTTTTAATGAGTTTTGGAAAATCAAAGTTATCATCAGAGAATTGATCACGACTGATGAAACTATTCCCCCGATCGTTCCCTCTAAAGTTTTATTGGGACTTATAATTGGGAATATTTTATTTCTGCCTAAAACTTTACCTCCAAAGAATGCAAATGCATCGGTTGCAACTGAAATCATAACCGCTATCAAGATCAAGGATCGCTCCAGCTCGTAAAAATATAAACATAAGATTGCGGTTACTATAAGAATAAAAGCTAAAAGAGATTGAAGAGAGAAAACTCTCAACTTGATAAGCTCATAAATTGAAATGCCAAAAATAATTATCAATCCAAAGTTAAAAAAGAAGGAAGGAGATAAGAGTATGTAAGCAAGAAAAAGGAATCCTAGAGCTATGCCCGATATCCATCTAATCATTATTATTCCTTTCCAAACCGTCTATCTCTTGTAGAGAATTTATTTAATGCAGATTTAAAATTAGATAATTTAAAATCAGGCCATAGTAATTTTGAGAAATACAACTCCGAGTATGATATCTGCCAAAGAAAGAAGTTACTTATACGAATTTCGTCTCCTGTTCTTATCAACAAATCTGGATCCGGAAAATTTGAAGTCGATAGAAGATTAGAGAATTCATCTTCATTTAATTTGTCTATATTTATTTTATGATCTTTCATTCTCTTTATAGCATTCAGAATATCCCATCTACCACCGTAACTTATGGCAACATTAAGATTAAGGTTTGGTTTCTTGGCTTGAGTATCCTTCACGGCAGAATTAATTTGGGATACAAGAGATTTAGAGAAACGAGGGATGTCACCAATAAAATTTAGCTGAACTTTATTTTCAATTAATTCTGGAACTTCTTTAATTATTGATTGAAGAAAGAGTTTCATTAAATCTGAAACGTCTGAAGCAGATCTTTTCCAATTTTCTGTGCTAAAAGCAAATACAGATAAATGGGTTATTTCAGATTTTGCAGAATACTTAACAATATCTCTTAATCGATTTACTCCCTGCTTATGACCTTCAATTGTCTTTAGATTCCTTTGCCTTGCCCATCTTGAGTTTCCATCCATTATTATGGCCACATGACCAATCTTATTGGATGAATTGCTCGTCATAGAAACTAAATTTCAAGTAAGTCTTTCTCTTTTAAATCAAGTAATTGTTCAACTTTGGAAATAAAATCGTCAGTCAGATTCTGAATAATTTCTTGACCCCGCCTTTCATCATCTTCACTAATTTCTTTTTCTTTAAGATATTCTTTGAGCAGCCCGTTAGCGTCTCTTCTCTGATTCCTTAAAGCGATTTTTGAATTTTCTGCTTCTGATTTTGCTACCTTAATTAGATCTCTTCTGGTTTCCTCAGTTAAATCTGGAAGAATGACTCTAATGATATCACCTGAAGTAGCTGGATTGATGCCTAAGTCAGATGACTGAATTGCTTTCTCTATGTCAGGTACTAGGTTTTTTTCCCAAGGAGAAATTAACAATGTTTTTGCATCTTGAACAGAAATGTTACTTACTTGAGAAAGTGGCGTCATATTCCCATAATAATCAATTTGTATGGCGTCTAGCAGAGAGGGATTAGCCCTGCCCGTTCTTATTTTTTGTAATGAACTTTCAAGGGATGAAATGCTTTTTTCCATTCTCTCTAGAGTCTCTTGTTTTATTTCTTCTAACATATTAATTTTTAAGTAATGTACCTATTTCTTCTCCAGATATTGCTTTTTCAAATCCATCCTTTTCATCAGCATTGAATACTCTAACTTGTAAATTATTATCTCTGCAAAAGCAAAGAGCAGTTTGATCCATTACTTGAAGATTTTGATTAATTGCATCATCAAAAGTTAAGTTTTCAAATTTTTTGGCCTTTGGATTCTCTTTTGGATCCTTATCATAAACTCCATTTACGTTGGTTGCTTTTAACATAAAATCTACTTCAAGTTCATTTGCTCTTATGCTTGCAGTTGAATCCGTGGTGAAAAGGGGATTTCCTATTCCCCCAACTAAGAGGACAACTTTTTGGTTCATAAGAGCATTTAAAGCATCTTCGGTATTATAAGCTTGAACAAAGTTTCCAATAGCAAATGAAGAAAAAAGTTTATTCGAATGGCCTTTTTCTCTGAGGAAATTTGATAAAGCTATCCCATTCATAATAGTAGATAACATTCCTATGTAGTCTGCAGACACTCTATCGATTTTTATATCTTTGAGATCTCTTCCTCGAAAGATATTTCCTCCTCCTAAGACTATCCCTAGTTGAATTTTTTTTTGTTTAGTAAAGTCTATAGCTGAAGATATTCTTTCAAACGTTTTTTCATCAAAGCCTTTTTCCTTTTTCCCACTAAACCACTCTCCACTCAGCTTTAGAAGAACGCGTTTTGCCGATGCCATTTAAGAATTTTGGAGTTGTGCTTGAACTTCGGAAGCAAAGTCCTTTTGCTCTACTTCTATTCCCTCGCCTACCTCTATACGTGAAAATTCTATAATAGAGTTCTTGTGATCATTAAGAATATTTTCAATTGAAGTTGAAGGATCTTTAACAAAAGGCTGTTTAAGGAGACTTATTTCAGATAGAAATTTATTTAACCTGCCCTCGATCATTTTCTCAATAATTTCTTCTGGCTTATTTGTATCTTCAACCTGAGCCTTTAAAATTTGTTTTTCTTTCTCAATTGTTTCAGAGTCTACATCTTCTGGAGATAGAAATTTGGGATTGGATGCTGTGACGTGCATAGCAATATCCTTTCCTAATTCTTCATTGTCATCCTTAAGAGAAACTAAAGCACCGACCTTTCCATTGCTATGGATGTATGAATACAAGTTATCTCCTCCGATAGATTCCTTTTTTCTGATAATTACATTTTCTCCAACCTTTTGAACAAGGCTTTGTCTTTCTGATTCAAGGTCATCTGATATTTCTTCTATAGATTTCGAATCATTCTCTAAACAATATTTTAAAACTTCTTGGCAAAAAGTTTTAAAGTTTTCATCTTTAGCAACGAAATCAGTCTCGCAATTAACTTCAACCATTAGATTGTTGGCTGTTAGCAATAGACCTTCAACGGCTGTTCTAGAAGCTTTTTTCTCTGCTTTTAAGTTGCTATTAATTTTTAGATATTCCACCGCCTCGTCAAGATTTCCTCCTGTTTCCTTGAGGGCAGCTTTGCATTCCATAATTCCAAGACCAGTTTTATCTCTGAGAGATTTTACATCTGCAGCTTTGATTTCAGTCATTCTTTTACCTCATTTGATTCTTCCTGTTCTAATACAGATTCATTTTCCTCAGAAACATTCTCGGCTGGAGATTCTTCCTTAGCTTGTTTTTTTTCCTTTGCTTCTGAAGAAGTTTTGGCATCTACCTTTTCTTTCTTATCAAGATCGGATTTCTTTACAATTACTGGCCCATCACCATCACCTCTAATGCCCGTGGCTTTTTCAGCTCCTTCAAGGCAAGCATTTGAGACTAGTCTCGCAAGTAAAGAGATTGACCTTATGGCATCATCATTTCCAGGAATAATATAATCTACTGAATCAGGATCAGAGTTTGTATCTACAAGACCAACAATAGGAATCCCCATTTTTTTAGCTTCAGCTACAGCAATTTTCTCATTCTCTACGTCGACAATGAATAAAGCTTCTGGAAGTCCCCCCATATTCTTTATTCCCCCAATAGATCTTTCCAGTTTATCCATTTCCTTTTTTAGCTTTAAAACCTCTTTTTTTGTGTATTGGTTAAATTTACCTTCTTCTTCCTGAGATACTAAAAACTCATATCTTCTTATTGAGGCTCTAATTGTTTTATAGTTTGTCAGCATTCCTCCCAGCCATCTGTGATTTACATAAGGCATACCGCACCTTTCTGCTTCTTGTCTTATGACTTCTCTTGCTGATCTTTTGGTTCCGACAAATAGAATTCTATTATTCGAGGATGCAATTTTTTTGCAAAAGTCTAGAGATGGCTCCAAGCAATCTAAAGTCTTTTGTAAATCAATTATGTGTACCTTGTTTCTAGAACCAAAAATGAATTTCTCCATTTTAGGATTCCAAAACCTTGTTTGATGTCCGAAATGGACACCTGCTTTAAGCATCTGTTCTATGGATATTTCCATATTTAGCTCCTTTTGTTATAGGCATGACGCCGGGTTATTCTTCCTTGGATCAGATATTTAACTGCTTCGAAGCAAAGCAGCACCCAAATATTTGATTTATCCAAGTGTGTTTTTAAGCTTTCGCGAGTGTTTTATATCACAACTGAATGTAAAGGAAAACTAATTATTCAATGCATCTTGAACTGAATATATTCCAGGGGATTTACGATGAATCCATTCAATTAAATTTAGAGCCCCTAAAGCAAATGCTTTTCTATCAAGTGCCTTATGCTCTAAAGATAGAATCTCGTCCTCAAGATATATATTAATTTTATGAGTGCCTACAGAAGATTCATCTCGATTTGAAATTATTTCAATTTCATCGACATTAAATAGTTCTATTAACTCCTTTTTTAACATCAAAGCGGTGCCTGAAGGAGTATCAATTTTTTTATTATGATGAGTTTCTTCGATATTAATTCTTTTTAAAGAAAGCTTTTTTTCAGAAACGTAGTTTAATAAATTGCTCAAAAAGGCTATCCCGATACTTAAATTAGGTGCGGCTAAAACAGGAATTGATAGACTTCTATTATTAAAAATCTCCCTGAAATCTCCTTTCCCAGTTGAAGCAACAATTAAGCTAGCACCAATTAGTTCGCATTTTTCTTTAATTTTTATTAAATCTAGCGAAGTAGAGCAATCAATTACGACATCAGCATCGGTAAGGTCGTTTAAGTCAGAAATGATTTGAACTCCCTGCGAGCTTAAGTTTATATTTGAAGAGTCCTCCTTGCCACTGACTAAACCTCCTATCAAGCTTATATTTGATGCTTTTTTTACCTCATCAACAATGCTAGATCCTAGTCGTCCTGAAATACCGCATATGAATAATTTAATCATTGCCCTCTCATAAAATCCCTAGCGTTTTCAAACCATGATTTCTCTTTGGGAGAATTCTTATCTTTATCGAATGATTTTTTGAGTTGCTCAAGAAGTTTTTTTTGCTCTGACGATATATTGATTGGAGTTTCAATCTGCACCCTTACTAATATATCCCCTTTTGATGCTCCATTAATAGGCCTGATTCCCTTACCTTTAAGTCTCATCAATTTATGACTCTGCGTTCCTGAAGGGATTTTTAACTTAACCTTTCCTTCTAAAGTTGGAACTTCAACGTCTCCTCCAAGAACGGCATCGATGTAATTTATTGGTATCTCGCAATAAAGATGTCTTCCATCTCTTTGAAATATTTTATGCTCCTGAATGTCTACCGTGATGAAAAGATCTCCATTGGGATTATTGCTGTATCCGGGCTCGCCTTCTCCTGAAAGTCTTATTCTATCTCCCGAATCGATTCCTGCAGGTATTTTCACTGACAAGGTTTTATCTCTTTTGATATATCCCTGACCATGACAAATATTGCAATTAGGATCGTGTATCTCTCCTTCTCCTCTGCATTGAGGACAAGTTTGTTGCATCGAAAAAAAACCTTGTTGCATCCTTACAGCTCCTGCTCCAGAACAATAAGAACAAGTAGAAAACTTACCAGAACATCTTTCCTTTGATGGGATTTGAAGACTAACCTCCGTTCCCCTTACAGCTTCCTCAAGCGAAATGCTCAAATTGTAAGCTAGATCTGCACCGCTCGATCTCGGTCTACCCCTTGTAGATCCTCCAAAAATATCTGAAAAAATATCTCCAAAAATATCACTAAAGGCATCTGCAGCACCCTGTGCACTTGAATATTGAGAATTTACTCCCTGGTGGCCAAAGTTATCATAGGCTTGTCTTTTTTGATCATCTGAAAGAATTTCATATGCCTCAGATAGTTCCTTGAATTTATCCGCAGCCTCCTGATCATCAGGATTTTTATCCGGATGATATTTCATTGCTAATTTTCTATAAGCTTTTTTTAGCTCATCTTTTGAGGAAGATTTAGAGACTCCCAAAACATCATAGTAGTCTCGTTTACTCATTGGAACTGATAAGAATCTATCTAGATTCTTCTTTTACTTCTTCAAAATCAGCATCAACGACATTTTCTTCATTCGATCCCTGATTATCGCTATCATTAGCTTGATCAGTTGTCTGTGATTCTTGCTGCTGTTCGGCATAAAGTCTTTGTGCCATTGATGAGGAAGCGCCTGTTAAAGCTTTAGTTTTCTCCTCTATGCTGTCTTTATCATCTCCCTTTAGAGCCTCCTCTAAATCTGAAATGGCAGCCTCAATAGCAGATTTTTCATCTTCTGAAACTTTATCTTTGGATTCTTCCAGAGTTTTTTTACAACCATGAATAAGAGTATCTGCAGTATTCCTAGCGTTTACCAGTTCCTCAAACTTCTTATCGTTATCAGCGTTCGCTTCGGCATCTGAAACCATTTTTTCTATCTCGTCTTCAGATAATCCTCCGGATGCCTGAATAGTGATCTTTTGCTCTTTGCCAGTTGCTTTGTCTTTGGCTGAAACATTTAATATTCCGTTTGCATCGATATCGAAAGCTACCTCAATTTGCGGCATGCCTCTAGGAGCAGGAGCAATACCATCTAAGTTGAAAAGACCTAATTGCTTATTATCAGCAGCTTGTTTTCGCTCTCCTTGAACAACGTTTACTGTTACGGCTGTTTGATTATCTTCTGCAGTGGAAAAAATTTGAGATTTATTAGTTGGGATAGTTGTATTTTTCTCTATTAATGGAGTTGCAACACCACCTAAAGTTTCTATCCCAAGCGTTAAAGGAGTTACATCCAACAAAAGGATGTCTGTAACATCTCCTGCTAAAACCGCACCTTGAACTGCAGCACCCATAGCGACCGCTTCATCAGGATTAATGTCCTGTCTTGGCTCTTTTCCAAAAAATTCTTTAACCTTTTCTTGAACAAGAGGCATTCTAGTTTGACCACCAACTAGAATTACATCAGATATGTCGGATGGAGATAAGCCAGCATCTTTCATCGCAATTTCAACGGGCTTTATGCTTCTTTCTACCAATCCTGATACCAAAGATTCGAATTTTGCTCTTGTGATTTTATAGAGTAGATGTTTTGGCCCTGAAGAATCTGCAGTTACATAAGGAAGATTGATTTCAGTTTGCTGATTAGATGATAATTCTATTTTTGCCTTTTCAGCAGCTTCTTTTAATCTCTGAAGCGCAGCAGGATCTGCTTTTAGATCAACTCCTTGATCTTTTTTAAATTCATTAACCAAATAATCTATTATTGCAATATCAAAATCCTCTCCACCAAGAAATGTATCTCCATTTGTGGAAAGAACCTCGAATTGTTTTTCTCCTTCGACCTCAGCAAGTTCAATAATGGAAATATCAAATGTCCCTCCTCCTAAATCATATACAGCTATTTTCTGATCAGAGGTTTTTTTATCTAAACCAAAAGCAAGAGCAGCAGCTGTAGGTTCATTGATAATTCTCTTGACATCAAGGCCGGCTATTTTCCCAGCATCTTTTGTGGCTTGACGTTGAGAGTCATTGAAATATGCAGGAACAGTGATGACTGCCTCTTTGACTTCTTGTCCTAGATATTCTTCAGCTCTTTTCTTTAAGGTTCTGAGAATTTCTGCAGAAACTTGTTGTGGTGCTAAACCTTTTCCACCCGCTTCGACCCAAGCATCACCGTTATCTGCTTTAATGATTTTAAATGGCACCATGTCTTTATCCTTTGACACAACATCATCTTCAAATCTTCTACCTATAAGTCTTTTTATGGCATATAGAGTATTTTCTGGGTTAGTTACAGACTGCCTTTTAGCACTCTGTCCGACTAGAATCTCATCCGTATAAGCCACAACAGATGGTGTTGTTCTTGCTCCTTCTGAATTTTCAATAACTTTTGCTTGGTTACCTTCCATTACAGCAACACAAGAATTAGTGGTTCCTAAATCAATTCCTATAACTTTAGACATAACTTAAATCTCCTTTTAATCCTAAATATGGCTTTTTTAGGAAAAAACAAGATTAATGCGGGATTTTATTTACTACTACAAGGGCAGGCCTAATAAGTCGATCATTTAATGAGCAGCCTTTTTGCGCAACGGATAAAATAATGTTGTTTCCTTTGTCCTTATCATTTGAAGTTGATATAGCTTCATGCAATTTTGGATCAAATTCATCACCTAAAGGATCTAAAAGAACTATTCCGTTTTTACCAAGAACATTTTCCAACTCTCTCAAAATCAATTCGTAACCATCCGCAGGAATAGTATTTTCTTCCGTCTTAAAATCTAAGTTTCTAAATAGATTATCAATAACTGAGAGCAAGTCTTTCATAAATGACTCTAAGCCGAATATTCTTGCGCGTGCAATGTCATTTTGAGCAGATTTTCGTGTATTGATCATTTCTGCTTGAAGTCTCATCATCTGATCTTCAAGCGATGAAATTATTTCTTCTGCTGAAGGCTCAACCTCTTCTTCTAAGTCTGATTCTTCTTCCGGTTGTTCAATACTATCTTGAACCTCTTCAAGCTCTGACACATTATCCTGATTAACTTTAGAGTCTTTCTTTTTAGTCATTTTTAATAGGTTCAACGTATAAAACCAACCTATGATCAACGATTTTATATCCCATAGACTTGGCTAATTCTTCTTGTTTTTCTTCAATGATTTGGTCATTAAATTCAATAACCTTGCCTGTTTCCATACATACCATGTGGTCATGATGATCGTCTGGCATCAATTCATAAACTGAGTGGCCTGATTCGAAATTGTGTTTCATTAGTATATCTGCCGACTCAAACTGAGTAAGAACTCTGTAAACAGTAGCCAAACCTACTTCATCTCCAGCCTCAATAAGTTTTTTATAAACTTCATCAGCGCTAAGGTGTTTTTGATCAGATGACTCAAAAATTTCTAAAATCCTTACCCTCGGCAAAGTTACCTTTAGTCCTGCGTCTCTAATATTCTTATCTTTAACCATTTTATTATGTGTATTCCCCTTTATAATTGGGATTCCTATGAATAAATCAATAATAACAATTCTTATCTCTCTTGTATTAATTTCCTGCGGGGATAGATTTTATAGAGTGGTGGTACCTCAAGGAAACCTTGTCACAGACGAGATGATCCAACAATTAGAAGTTGGTATGACAGAAGCTCAAGTAAATTTCATTATGGGAACTCCTTTAATCCGCGATCCTCTAGAAAGAGATAGATGGGAGTATTATCGACAAATAATTCATGGCGATAAGCTTCTAGGAAAAACTAGCTTTACCCTTAAATTTGAGTCGGGGAGACTGATGTCTTGGACAAATAATTTAGAAGAGAGCAAAAATAAAGACCAATCCAATTAAGATTGGAGCGACATACCTAGTTAGATTTATCCAAATTTTCCAATAAAGTTCATTTTTTATCTTCATCTCTCCTTTGACAAAATTCTCTGAAAGAATCCATCCAACTAGTAAAGCAATAAACAAGCCGCCTAATGGCAGCATTATTGAGTTGGTTAGAAAGTCCATAAAGTCTAAAAATGACATCGAAAATATTTGAAAGTCTGCAATTAGATTAAATGAGAACAAACTTCCAAGTCCCAATATCCAAGCAATGGATCCAAGGATAGTAACAGCATAAGTCCTGGAAATTTTAAATCTTTCTTCCATCCAGGCTGTACTGGGTTCAATTAAGGATACAGATGAACTCAAGGCAGCTAGCGAAACAAGAATAAAAAACATAGCTGAAGCAAAAAAACTAAAAGGAATTCCATAAAAAGCCACAGGTAGAGTCTCAAAAAATAATGACGGACCAGCGGTTGGAGTAAGCTCTGGATTAGCAAATACGATTGGAAAAATAATTACTCCAGCAATTATGGCAACAAAAGTATCTAGAAAAATTATCAAGCTGACAGTTTTGGTTAAGTTTTGTTCCTCAGGAATATATGCACCATAAGCCATAATTGCCCCCATGCCTAAACTCAGAGTAAAAAAAGCCTGCCCCATGGCACTTATAATTACACTTGACGAGATCTTAGAAAAATCTGGCATGAAAAGAAAACTGATAGCTTTACCAATTTCTCCCGTAAATGATGAATAAATTGAAAGCAGAATTATCAAAAAAAATAACGTTGGCATAATTATCTTTATGGTGGCGCCAATTCCATCAACTACTCCCTTAGCCACTATGAAACAAGTTAAAATCAAAAAAAGACTGTGCCAAAAGATCATCCTCATTGGAGAGGACTGAAACTGAGCAAAAAAATCAACAGAATATTGAGAAGGATTCAGTGATTCAGCAGGAATTGGACTAAAAATATAAGCCAAAGAAATACCTGCAAAAACGCTATAGTAAGATAAGATCATCAAACCTGCTAAGGCACCAAACCAACCTAGCAAAACCCAATATGAAGAAATTCCTTTGAGGGAAACAAATTTTTTCATTGTATAGACTGGGCTCGATCTTCCGTATTTTCCCAAGAAAATCTCAGACATCATCACTGGAAATCCAATTAATACAATGCAGGCTAAATAAATTATCACAAATGCTCCTCCACCATTTTCACCCGCCATATAAGGAAATTTCCAAATATTTCCAAGACCTACTGCGGATCCTGCTGCAGCCAAGATAAAAGTCCAATTGCCTTTCCAGATTTTTGAATTATTTGCCATACAAAGACGTTTCTAAAAGAATCATTACTTAATAGTTATACTACATCAATGAACATCTCCAAAAAAAGTAACTTGCGACCAACAATTGAAAATCGACAAGCAAGATTTAATTATGAGCTTTTAGATGATTTTGAAGCAGGAATTTCTTTGGAAGGCTGGGAGGTAAAAAGCATCAGAAATGGGCAGATAGAATTAAAAAATGCTTACGTTGTTCTAAAAAAAGGAGAAGCGTGGATTATTGGATTAAAGATTCTTCCCATGAAAGAGATCACTTACGAAGTTTCATCAGAGAGATCTAGAAAGCTATTACTTACCAAGGCAGAGTTATCTAAGCTTTTCAAGCAAACAAATGAAAAAGGATTGAGTTGTGTTCCCATAAAAATTTTTTGGAAAAATAATCTAGTTAAAGTAAAAATTTCTGTGGCTCGAGGAAAATCAAAATACGATAAGAGACACTCGTTGAAAAATAAGGAGTGGAGGAGGGAAAAATCTTCGTTAGAAAATTTTTCTAACTGATGATCATTAGATACAATTACTTGCTTTTTTGGGGGCGAACAGGATTAGACATCTTTCTTTCGAACCTTAAGTGCATGTCGAGATTGAGGAGTTCTCGTTAAATAGTTCTCAAAACAATTAGTTGGCAAAAACAACTACGCACTAGCTGCATAATTAAGCTAGCTTCCTTACCCTGACTTCTACTAAGGGATAAGCGAAGTCGACTAGTAGAATGCTTGAAATGTGTTGCTCAGACCCATTTTGATAAGACTTTTCTGAGCTTACTCTTCTAATCCCTTTTCATCGGGCCATGGAAGTAAAAGAAAATTGATGAAATAAGCATGTAGATCTGAAGGTAAGAGTTAGTTGGACGCGGGTTCGATACCCGCCGCCTCCACCAAAAATAGAAATTAAATTGATCTATTTTAATGATAATCTATTTTCTATATTTCCTAAGATGAATGAAAAGATTTCTGAATAAGAATCTAAGATTATCTCGGTTGGAGTGCCTGCACCATGTCCTGCTTCAGTTTCAATTCTAATGAGGATAGGACTATCTCCACTGTGCAATTCCTGTAATGAAGCGGCAAACTTATATGAATGAGCTGGGACTACCCTATCGTCATGATCACCTGTTGTTATCAATGTGGCTGGATAAGAGACTTCGTCTTTAATATTGTGTAATGGTGAATAAGATAAAAGATAGTTAAACATCTCTTCACTTTCATCCGATGTACCATAATCATAAGCCCAGCCTGCACCGGCAGTAAATTTATGATACCTGAGCATATCTAGTACACCTACCGCAGGGAGAGCAACTCTAGCAAGCTGAGGCTCTTGGGTCATAACAGCACCAACTAAAAGACCTCCGTTTGAACCACCTCTCAAAATTAAGTTTTCTGATTTTGTATAGCCCTCTGAAAAAAGAAATCTTGCGGCATAGATAAAATCATCAAATACATTTTGCTTCTTCATTTTTGTCCCAGATAGATGCCATTTCTTCCCATATTCTCCGCCTCCCCTGATATTTGGAACCGCATAAACTCCGCCTTTTTCTAACCAATAAGCCATAATGCTGCTGAAATTTGGAGTGAGGGAAATATTAAAACCTCCATATCCATAAAGAATTGTTGGATTTTTACCATTTTTACTCAAACCTTTTTTATATGTGATGATCATTGGAACTTTTGTTCCATCTTTGGAGGTATAAAAAACCTGCTCTGATATATATTTATCAGGATCAAAATTTATCTTTGGTTTGAAATAAATTTTTGATTTACCGCTCTTAGGATTAATGCTGTAGATTGTGGGAGGTGTATGGTAGTTGGAGAAAGAATAGAAAAGTTCATCATCCTCTCTTTTCCCTGAGATTGGAGAAACACTACCTATACCCGGTAGATCGACTTCTCTAATGAGCTTTCCAGAAAAATCATATTGAAAAGTCTTTGAAATTGCATTCTGCATTAACTCTACAAATATATATCCTCCTGAAGAGCTTGGACTCATTACAGAATCCTGTTCTGGGATTAAATCCTTGGATTTATCTAAAGAAGGTTCTGTGGCTTGAACTGAAATAATTTTTTGATTATCAGCATTATTGTTAGTTACTAAAAAAAGTTCGTCATCTAGACTATCCAATAAATAAACATCGATAGAAAGATCGTCATTTATAGTTTTAATTTCTGGATTTTCATCTGAGTGATTTATTAAATAGAGTTCATTTCCAGATGTGGAATTTGCGGCAGATATAATTAAGTAATTTTGATCTTCTGTTACAGAGGATGAAACATATCTTCTTTTTTGTTCAGCTTTGTTTCCAAAGATAATTTGATCTTTTTCTTGAGTAGTTCCTAATTTATGAAAATAAAGCTTATGATTATTATTCAAAGAACTTAGTTCACTTCCTTCAGGAGCATCGTAAGTTGAATAGTAGATGCCCTCATTGTTTTTCCAACTTAATGAAGAAAACTTAATGTTGATTAGAGAATCTGATAACAATGATTTGGTGTCTGTATCTAAAAAAAATACTTTCCTCCAATCACTTCCACCTTCAGAAATTGCATAAGCAGCAACACTTCCATCTTTACTAAAACTAATATCAGATAAAGAGATAGTTCCATCTTCACTGAACGAGTTAGGATCTAAAAAGACTTCCTCAACCCCTTGAGAGTCTTTTCGGTAGAGCACTGATTGATTTTGTAAGCCGGTATTCTTGAAAAAATAAATGTAATTTCCTTCTTTGAAGGGCGAAGAAAATTTCTCATAGTCCCAAATTTTTTTTAATCCATCTTTTATTTGCTGTTTGGATCCTAAACTTTCGAAGTATTTATCAGTAAAGAGATTTTGATCCTCTATCCACCTCTTTGTCTCTTTATCGAGATCATCCTCAAGCCATCTATATGGATCTTGAATTTCTTTTGAAAAATATAAATCAGAAATATTAACTTTTTTAGTCATGGGATAAATTGATTTCAAATTATTATTATCAACCATGCTTAACTGCTCGCACGATAACAAACTAATGGAAATAAGGATTATGGCTAGTTTTCGCATGAATGAATAATCTTGTTAAGTATTATATTGACAAATTAGTTTGTTATCTTCATCATTCCGCACCTATGGCAAACATTAAATCAGCAATTAAAAGAGCTAGGCAAGCTAATAAAAGAAATGCCCTTAAAAGCTCTCAACGTGCTTCTGCGAGGACAAGTATTAAGGCTTTTGAAAAAGCACTTGATGATAAGGACATCGAAGCTGCCGGTAATGAGTTTAAGAAAACTCAAAAACTAATGGACAAACTTGCCAATAAAAAAGTTCTTCCCAAAAATCACGTTGCAAGAACTAAATCAAGACTCAACAAAAAATTAAAAGCTCTTAAGTCAGCTTAATTTCAATCTAGTTCTCTTTTTTTGGTTCTGCAATGAGCCAAATAGATCTTTTTCATGACCGCTTAGGATATAGCCAATCCTTTGATTATTAATTAAGAAAATTTTCATAGCTGACAATTTAGTTTTCATACCTCCCCTTCCTAACTTACCAGAGTCTCCAAAAATAATTTTTTGATTTGAAAGAGCTTTAAGGTAGACCTCGTCAATAAGAACTGCGTCCTTATTTATTCTTGGATCTTTTGAATATAAACCCTTTTGATCTGTATAAAGTATAAGTTTTTTAGAACTAATAAGATTCGCAAGTTTTGCACTTAATTGATCATTATCTCCTCTCTCAATTTCTTCTGTTGATACAGAATCATTTTCATTGACTATTGGCGTTATACCCCATCTCAGGAGATTATTGATGCTTGATTTAATATTGTTCGATTTTGTTTCAGATTTAAAATCACTGTGACTGAGTAGAACTTGAGCAACCTCTATTTTAAATTTATCAAAATTTTTCTGGTAAGCATTAATAAGCCCTATTTGGCCAACAGCTGATAATGATTGAAGTTGTTTGATATTCTTTGGTTTTTTTTCTATGCCTCTTTTCTTCATTCCATAGGAAATTGCGCCAGATGAAACTAAAACTACATCAAAATCATTTTCTCTGAATTTCTGAATGCTCTTAGCAAGTCTTTTAAAAAAAGCTGAATTTTCTCGACTTCCTTGTGAAATTAAGGAGGACCCTACTTTCATTACTACTATTGAATTACTCATTACTGTTAATCTCTATGATTTTTGTGCTGACCTTTTTGACTAGTTCGCTTAATCCTTCCCCAGTTATAGAAGATATTAAAAAAACCTCATTGCTGTAAATCTTTTTTGCCTTAGATAAATAATCATCCTTCGATTCTGTTTTTGTGTCTGCTTTAGTTAGCACAATCCATTGCTCTAGTTTGGATAAAGATTCGTCAAATTCTTTAAGCTCTTTATCTAAGGAATTCTTTTTTTCCTCTACATCTTCAGGTTTGATTTCCGATACATCAATTAGATGAAGCAATAACTTTACTCGAGATAAATGTTTTAAAAATCTTATCCCAAGCCCTGCTCCCTTGGCAGCTCCCGGAATTAATCCTGGAATATCTGCAATTACATATGGATTGAGAGATTTAGCCTCAACCACTCCAAGATTAGGAGTTAGAGTAGTAAACGGATAGTCGGCTATTTTGGGTTTTGCCTCAGATATACTCGAAATTAGGGTAGATTTTCCTGCATTTGGAAATCCTAAGAGACCAACATCAGCTATTAATCTTAGTTCTAACTGAAGCGATAGCTCTTCTCCCTTTTCTCCATCTGTAGTTTTTCTGGGAGCTCTATTAGTAGATGACTTGAACCTTGCATTCCCTAATCCACCCTTTCCTCCAGAAACAACTTCAAAAAGATCGCCATCTTTTTTTAAGTCTGCTATCTCTTCTTCAGTTGATTCCTCAAAAACAACAGTACCAACGGGAACTTTTAAAATTATGTCACTGGCATCCTTGCCATGTTTATTTTTACCCTCGCCAGGAGAACCATTTTTAGCTTGGTATTTTTTTTGTAATCTAAAATCTTGCAGCGTTGTTAAAGAGCTATCAGCTTTAAGAAAAATGCTTCCGCCTTTTCCTCCGTCACCACCATCGGGACCACCCTTAGGAATAAATTTTTCTCTCCTAAAGCTCAAACATCCGTTTCCACCAGAGCCAGCTATTAATTGAATAGCAGCTTCGTCAATGAAGCTCATTATTTAATCTGCGGGAGTAATATTTATGAATTGTCTAAGATTTCTACCTTTTTTGCTGAAAGATACAGTGCCGTCAATTTTTGCAAAAAGTGTATGATCTTTTCCAATTCCAACATTTGTGCCAGGATGAAACTTTGTGCCCCTTTGCCTGACTAGAATAGAGCCAGCAGATACCAGTTGGCCGCCGTACCTTTTAACACCCAGTCTTTTAGATTCAGAATCTCTTCCGTTTCTACTGCTACCACCTGCTTTTTTATGTGCCATACTTAAACCGAAATTTGCTCTATTTGAATTTCACTATAATTTTGACGATGACCTTGCTTTTTCCTGTAGTCCTTCCTTCTTTTCATCTTAATAATAGTTACTTTATCCTCTTTTCCGTGTCGAAGGATTTTTGCAGTTACCTTCGCCCCTTCAATAAAAGGAGAGCCAAGAGTAACTTCGCCATCTTTCTCAATTAATAGCACATCAGTAATATCAACAGGTTCTCCTTCAGAAGCTTTAAGTTTTTCAACTTTAAGGATTTCGCCTTCAGCAACTTTATGTTGTTTACCACCTGTTTTAATTACCGCGTACATTTTTATATCAAAATTGAGGTCGAATGATATCTAAATAAGTTCTTTGTCGCAATAGATTCAATAAATCAACTATGATAATTTGTACTTGAGAGATTGATGAAATTTACAGAAAAGAATTCTTTCACCAAAGAAGAACTTCAACTTTGCTCGAACGGAAAGCTATTTCATGAAAATGATGGAAAGCTTCCAAGTAGCAATATGCTGATGTTAGATAGAATTACTTCAATATCAGGAGATCAGGGTAATTACTCAAATGGACTAATAGAGGCAGAACTTGATATCAATGAGAATCTTTGGTTTTTTGATTGTCATTTCAAAGATGATCCAGTTATGCCCGGATGCTTAGGTTTGGACGCAATGTGGCAAATTTTAGGGTTTTATTTACTTTGGTCTGGGAATCATGGAATAGGAAGAGCTCTTGGTGCTGGGCAGGTAAAATTTTATGGTCAAGTGCTTCCTCATGCTAAAACGGTTAAATATGAGATTCATGTAAAAAGAATGCTCTCAACAAAAACTGTTCTTGGAGTTGCAGATGGATTAATGTACGTTGATGGGAAGGAAATTTATTCAGCGAAGAACTTAAAAGTTGGGCTTTTTGAGAACCCTGGTAATTTTTGATGAGTACTTTAAAAAGAGCAGTAATAACAGGAATTGGTGCCATATCTTGCATAGGTAACAATATTTCCGAAATAACGAAATCTCTTAAATTGGGTACATCAGGGATATGTTTCAATGAATCATACAAAGAACTGGGTATGCGAAGTCATATTTCTGGCTCCATTAATTTAAATCTAAAAGATCTCATTGATAGAAAACATTTGAGATTTATGGGAGAAGCAGCAAGCTATGCCTATTTAAGTGCTGCAGAGGCTATAAAAGACTCAGGCTTGGATCTATCAAGGTTTTCTTCACAAGACGTTGGGGTAATTGCAGGTTCCGGTGGAGCATCTTCTAGAAGCCAGGTTGAAGCAGCAGATATAGTTAAGAGCAAAGGAGTTAAAAGGATAGGACCTTATAGAGTTACTCAAACAATGGGAAACACCGTTTCAGCAGCTCTTGCAACTTTTTTTGGCATCAAAGGGGTGAATTTCTCTATTTCCTCTGCATGCTCAACAAGCGCACATTGTATTGGATCAGCTCTGGAACAAATTCAATTGGGAAAACAAAAAATAATATTAGCTGGTGGCGCTGAAGATGAGCATTGGACAATGTCTAGTATGTTTGATGCCATGGGAGCGCTGTCTTCTTCATATAATGAGAGTCCTGAGAAAGCATCAAGGCCTTTTGATAAAGACAGAGATGGTTTTGTTATAGCAGGAGGAGCGGGCATGCTCGTCGTTGAAGAATTAGATCATGCTCTAGAAAGAAACGCTGATATTTATGCTGAAATTACTGGATATGGAGCAACTTCTGATGGAGATGATATGGTCTATCCATCCGGAGAAGGAGCAACTAATTGCATGCTAAAGGCTGTTGAAATGCATGGAAAAGATAATATTGATTATATTAATGCTCACGGAACTTCAACACCTGCTGGAGATCCTGTAGAGTTAGAATCTATAAAAAAGGTTTTCAAGGATAAAATTCCTCCCATAAGCTCAACAAAATCTCAAACTGGACATACCCTTGGTGCCGCTGGGGCTTTAGAAAGTATTTTTTCACTGTTAATGCTAAAAAACAGTTTTATATCAAAAACCCTTAATCTTTCTAGCTCGATTGATGAAGGTGAAGGTTTAGACTTAGTTTCAGAAGTCAGAAATCAGGATTTGGATGCTGTAATGAATAATAGCTTTGGATTTGGGGGAACTAACGTTAGTTTAGTTTTTGAAAAGTTAAAATCCTAAAAAGGAATTTCATCGTCTATGAGCCCCTCCTCAGGTTGAGGACTAGAGCTATTCATCTGAGGGCTCTGATCCATATTATCTTCAGATCTTCGTCCTCCTAACATTTGCATTTCTCTCCCAATAATCTCTGTTGTATATCTCTTATTTCCTTGATCGTCTTCCCAATCCCTTGTTCTTAATGATCCCTCAATATAAACAGAAGAACCTTTTTTTAAATACTCCCCACAAACTTCTGCAATTCTTCTAAAAAAAACAACTCTATGCCACTCAGTTTTTTCCTTTTTTTCTCCGGTTTGATTATCATTCCAGCTTTCAGATGTGGCGATACTCAAATTTGCAACTGCATCACCTCCCGCCGTATACCTCATGTCAGGATCTTTCCCGAGATTACCAACTAATATAACCTTATTTATTCCGCTTCGAGCCATAATGCACCTTATTTTTAATGTAAATTCATTATAATCCATCTGAAAAACTATTTATAAATAAATGAAAAATATCGAAGTCAAAGGTGCCAAACAGCACAATCTAAAAAACATCGATGTAATAATTCCTCGAGATAAACTTACCGTTATTACAGGGCTTTCTGGATCAGGAAAGTCTTCTTTAGCATTCGATACTTTATATGCTGAAGGTCAAAGAAGGTATGTTGAATCATTGTCTTCTTATGCGAGACAATTTTTGTCAGTTATGGATAAGCCCGATGTTGATCATATAAATGGTTTGTCCCCCGCTATTTCAATAGAGCAAAAATCCACATCTCATAATCCAAGATCTACAGTTGGGACTGTTACTGAAATATATGACTATTTGAGGCTGCTTTATGCAAGGGTCGGCACGCCTTTTTGTCCAGATCATGGAATCTCTCTTGAATCTCAAAGCATCGATCAGATAGTCGATAAACTTTTTAAAGATGAGGAAAATGAGAGAGCTATTATCTTATGTCCTATGGTAAGCCAACAAAAAGGTGAGCACTTAATCCTACTTAATGACCTTAAGGTGAGAGGATTTATTAGGGCAAAAATTAATGGAGAAATCATTGATCTGGATAATATCCCTCAACTTAATAAAAATAAAAAACATGATATTGATATTGTCATTGATAGGCTATCTATTTCGAAGAAAAATAAATCAAGAATATCTGAATCAATAGAAACTGCGTTGAGAGAGTCAGATGGAATAGTAACTATCTCTTTCCTCGATGAATCTAAAAAAGACATAACATTTTCAACAAAAATGGCCTGCACCGAGTGTGGTTTCAGTATTGCTTCATTGGAACCTAGACTATTTTCTTTCAATAGCCCTTCTGGAGCTTGCGATGATTGCGATGGATTAGGTCAGAAGTCTCAAGTTGATAGAAGAAAAGTTATTGTGAGACCTGAATTAAGCTTGAATCAAGGGGCAATTGAGGGATGGGATTCAAGTCAGATGTATCATCACTATCTTCTCAACAGGGTAGCAAAACACTATGGCATTTCCTTGGAAGAACCCTTCGAGGATTTATCTGAAAATATAAAAGAAAAAATACTGAATGGTAGTACAGGGGAAATTATAGATTTTAGTTATGTTTCTAAAAGAGGGAATCTCAGAGAATCATTTAAACCTTTCGAAGGTGTGCTTAATAATATTGATAGAAGATTTAGAGAGAGTGAATCAGCTTTTTCTAGAGAGTATTTATCCAAATATATGACCAATACTGTTTGTATGTCATGTGAAGGCTCAAGATTAAATAAAGAGGCAAGATCTGTGAAGATAGATGGTAAAGAGCTTTGGGATATAACAAACATGACCATTGATGATTGTCTTGATTTTTTTAATAACTTGAATTTAAAGGGCAAAAAGGGAGCAATTGCAGAGAAGGTAGTAAAAGAGCTGAAAGAAAGATTAGAATTTTTATCTGATGTCGGGCTTAATTATCTAACATTATCAAGAAGCGCCGAAACTTTGAGTGGAGGAGAAGCACAAAGAATAAGACTTGCCAGTCAAATAGGTGCTGGGCTCGTTGGAGTTACATACATTCTTGATGAACCATCAATTGGCCTTCACCAAAGAGATAATAAGAGACTTTTATCTACTTTGTTTAGATTAAAAGATTTAGGAAATACGGTTATCGTCGTTGAGCATGATAAAGAGACAATAGAATGTGCAGATCATATTATTGATATCGGTCCAGGGGCAGGTATTCATGGAGGGTTTGTCAGTTTTGCAGGCAATTATAAAGAAATCCTTAAGCAAGAAAGTTCGTTAACCGGACAATATTTATCCGGGAAAAAAGATATTAAGATTGATAAATTTGAGAAATCTGAAAAAGGTTCTCTTTGTATCAAGGGTTGCAATGGAAACAATCTCAAGAATGTTAATTTAAATTTACCTTTAGGAAAAATTATCAGCATTACTGGAGTTTCGGGTTCTGGAAAATCTACTCTTATTAATCAAACTTTATATCCTGCTTTGGCAAATAAGATTCAAAAATCTAACTATGACTGTCAAGAATTTGAAAATATTTCAGGTGAAAAAAAATTAGATAAAATTATTGAGATTAGTCAGTCCCCAATAGGAAGGACTCCAAGATCAAACCCTGTTACTTACACAGGAATATTCACGCCTATCAGAGAGCTGTTTTCAGAAACGGAAGAGGCAAGAGCTCGAGGCTACAAGCCAGGAAGGTTCAGCTTCAATGTTAAAGGTGGCAGATGTGAAACTTGTCAAGGAGATGGTTTAATTAAGGTAGAAATGCATTTTCTGCCGGACGTCTATGTTAAATGTGATGTTTGTGATGGAAAAAGATACAACAAAGAAACGCTTGAAGTGAAATTCAAGGGGAAAAACATCTTTGAGGTTCTTGATATGAACGTTGAAGAATCCTTGAAATTTTTTGATTCGATTCCAACCATCAAAAGAAAATTACAAACTCTTTTTGATGTGGGATTGAGTTATATAAAAATTGGCCAGCCCGCTACAACGTTATCTGGAGGAGAAGCCCAAAGAGTAAAACTTGCTAAAGAGCTTGGCAAGGTAGCCACCGGGGATACTCTTTATCTATTAGACGAACCAACAACTGGTCTTCATTTCCATGATGTAAACCTACTATTAAAAGTGATCAATAAATTGAATGAACAAGGCAATACTGTTGTCATTATCGAACATAACTTAGATGTGATTGTTAATTCTGATTGGATAATAGATCTTGGCCCAGAAGGCGGATCGGGTGGCGGAGAAATAATTGGAGAAGGAACTCCAGAAGAAATTTCAAAAATTAAAAAATCTCATACCGGGAGATTTCTGAAGGAAATGTTGAATTAATCTTCTTGAGATATCTCTTCAGAAGAATCCTCAGACTTATCGGTAAGCTCTACAAAAGCCATTGGGGCTGCGTCACCGGGTCTTGGTCCCATCTTAATGATTCTGAGATATCCTCCAGGTCTATCTTTAAATCTAGGTCCTAGGTCTGAAAAAAGTTTTCCAACCGCAGAATCATTTCTCAGTTTTGAAAAGGCTCTTCTTCTGTTGGCAACAGAATCTACTTTAGCCAATGTAACTAATGGCTCAAAGACACCTCTAAGTTCTTTTGCCTTTGGAACAGTGGTTTTTATAGATTCAGTCTCAATCAAAGAAATAACCATGTTTTTAAACATAGCTTTTCTCTGATCGCTTGTGCGACCAAATTTTCTTCCTGTTTTTTGGTGTCTCATCTATTAACCTTCAACATTTGACGGGGGCCAATTTTCGAGTTCTAAACCTAAAGATAATCCTCTAGCTGCTAAAACTTCTTTGATTTCATTAAGTGACTTTCTACCTAGATTAGGAGTTCTTAAAAGATCAGATTCCTTTCGGGTTACTAAGTCTCCAATATAATGGATCTTTTCTACTTTTAAACAATTGGCTGATCTCACTGTTAATTCAAGTTCATCTACAGGCCTCAGCATAATTGGATCAACAGGAGGAGTTTCATCTTCCTCTGGTTCTTCGGTTTCAAACCCTAATTCAGCAAAAGCCATTAATTGTCTTTGTAAAATAGTTGCTGCTAACCTCACAATCTCTTCAGGATCGATTGTTCCATTGGTTTCAACCTCAAGAATAAGCTTGTCTAGATCAGTTCTATTTTCTACCCTTGCATTTTCAACTGAATAAGAAACTTTTTTAATAGGACTGTATGAAGCATCAATCTTTAGTGAGCCAACCTCAGTATCTTCGCTCTCGGCCAAAGCTATGATATCTACAGGAACATAACCCCTTCCCTTGGTAACTTTTGCCGTCATCTCGAGGGAGCCTTTGTCAGCAAGAGTAGCAACTACGTGATCAGGATTTACAATCTCAACTCCAGCAGGAAGTTCAAAATCACTACCTTTGATATCTCCTGATCCTGACTTATTCACTGATATTTCGACTTCTTCTTGATCTGAAAGTCTCACAGAAAGACCTTTTAAATTTAAAAGGATATTAATGACATCCTCTTTAACTCCATCAATAGAGCCAAACTCATGGAGAACCCCATTAATTTTTGCTTCTGAAACCGCTGCACCGGGGATTGAAGATAAAATTATCCTTCTAAGAGCATTTCCCAAGGTATGTCCAAAGCCTCTTTCAAGAGGTTCTAATACTATTTTTGAATTGTTTGAATCAACTTCTTCTACCAAAATTTCTTTGGGAGTTAAGAAGTCTTTGATCATATCGAAATTATCTGTCATAGAATATCCTCTTTAAAATTATCTTGAATAGAGCTCAACAATAAAACTTTCATTAATTTCACTGCTAAGCAAATCTCTGTCTGGAGTGTTTTTGTAAATGCCTGAAAAGTTATCGTGGTTAACCTCAATCCATTCGCAAGGCTCTCTTGTTTTAAAAATCTCAAAAGATTGAGAAATTCTTTTTTGATTTCTTGATTTCTCAGAAATACTTATCTCATCTCCTTCCGCCACTTGATAAGAAGGAATGTTTACTTTTTTTCCATTAACCAAAACTGACTTATGATTAACCAATTGTCTTGCTTCGGCACGAGTAGCAGCAAATCCCATTCTATAGACCACGTTATCCAATCTAGCCTCCAAAAATTGAAGGAGATTTGTTCCTGTCTCACCTCTGCTGCTAGCTGCAGCCTTATAGTAATTTCTAAATTGTCTTTCTAAAACTCCATACATTCTTTTTACTTTTTGCTTTTCTCTCAACTGCAAACCATAGTCTGAAGTTCTTATTCTTTTTGCTCCATGGTGTCCAGGAGGATTTTCAGATCTGATTTTGGATTCGTATGACCTATATCCACTTGTTAAAAGCAGATCAGTACCTTCCCTACGAGATAATTTATTTCTTGGTCCTCTATATCTTGCCACTTTACACCCTTCTCTTTTTAGGAGGACGACACCCATTGTGAGGAATAGGAGTTACATCCGAAATTTTTGTAATCTTAAAACCGCAACCATTCAAAGCTCTTACCGCTGATTCTCGACCTGCTCCAGGTCCGGAAACTTCAATTTCCAAATTGTTTATTCCAAAGTTTTTAGCAGCATCTCCAGCTTTGGAAGCTGCTACCTGAGCCGCAAAAGGAGTACTTTTCCTTGATCCTTTAAAACCTGATCCACCAGCACTTGCCCAAGTTAAAGTATTTCCCTGTTTGTCCGTAATATTGATGATGGTGTTATTAAATGTAGCGTATATATGCGCAACAGCATCGTTGTATGTTCGGCTATTTTTTTTAGATTTTGTCCCTTGTTTTGCCATATTTATCTTCTAATAGGTTTTCTAGGCCCTTTTCTGGTTCTAGCGTTAGTTTTTGTTCTTTGCCCTCTAACAGGTAAATGTTTCCTGTGCCTCATTCCTCTCAAAGTTCCTAAATCCATAAGTCTTTTTATATTGGTACTTATTTCTCTTCTTAAATCTCCTTCGACAAGAAACTCATTTACAGCTTTTCGAAGTTTTTCTAAATCTTCCTCGCTTAAACTTCCGATCAAAGAAGTTTTTTCAATGCCCAATTGATCACAAATAGACAACGCTCTCGTTCTGCCGATACCAAAAATATGAGTTAAAGAAACCCAAGCTTGTTTTTTATCTGGAATATTTACACCTGCTACCCTAGCCATATTTATTACCCCTGCCTCTGTTTGTGTCTTGGTTCATTGCTGCAGATAACAAAAACGGTGCCGTGTCTTTTGATTATTTTGCAATCCTTACACATTTTTTTTACTGAAGCTCTTACTTTCATAATTACCTTCTATAATTTTTTAAATTAGCTTTTTTCATTAAAGACTCATATTGACTAGATAAAAGGTGCGATTGTACCTGAGCCATGAAGTCCATGACTACTACTACAGCAATTAAAAGTGATGTTCCCCCGAGATAAAAAGGTACATTTGCAGAAACAATCAGGAATTGAGGAAGTAAACATACTGCAATCATGTATATTGATCCCCATACTGTTAATCTAGACATAACACTGTCAATATAGCCTTCTGTTTGATCGCCAGGCCTTATTCCAGGTAAGAATCCTCCAGATCTTTTAAGATTATCTGAAATATCTTTTGCCGGAAATTGAATGGCGGTATAAAAGAAACAGAAATAAGCTATCAAAACCGCAAAAACTATTACATACAAGGGTTGCCCAGGACTTAAAGCCAATGATATTTCCTGCAACCACTCAAAACCTTCAGATTGTCCAAACCAAGTACTAATTGAGGCTGGAAAAAGAACTATCGATGAAGCAAAGATCGCAGGAATTACTCCTGACATATTTACTTTCAATGGAACATGAGATGATTGACCCATAGCCATCTGGTTGCCGATTTGTCTCTTAGCATAATTAACCGAAACTCTTCTTTGTGCCCTTTCTACCCAAACAATAAAAGCAATAGCCAATATTGCGAGAAGAGCTACAGATAAAAGTACGATTAAGTTAATTTCTCCTTGTCTAGCTCCTTCAAATGACTGGCCTATTGCTCTTGGCAATCCAGAAACAATACTGGCAAAAATAATAAGAGATATTCCATTTCCGATGCCTCTCTCATTTACCTGTTCCCCAAGCCATACTAAAAACATTGTTCCAGTAACAAAAGAAATAACTGCGGTAACAATAAACATGTTTCCAGGAGTGCTAGCTAGCCCTTGACTCGATAATGCTATCGCAAAACCACTCGATTGAATGATTGCAAGCCCTAAAGTACCAAGGCGAACATAGTTGGTCCTTTTTCTTCTTCCAACTTCCCCTTCCTGTCTAAACATTTTTTTAAGGCTTGGAGTTGTTGCCTCTAATAGATTCATCACAATAGCCGCAGTGATGTAAGGAACAACATTTAAAGCCATGATGCTCATTCTTTCTAGCGCACCTCCAGAAAACATATTAAATAAACCTAGAAGAGTTCCTTGATTTTGATCAAATAAAGAAGAAAGTTTCATAGGATCAATGCCTGGAACAGGAATATGGGTTCCAATCCTATAAATAATTATTGCGTAAAGAACAAATCTAAGCCTTGCCCAAAGTTCAGACAATCCAGATGATTTAGCTGGATTTCTAGCCACTTGTAATTTCTCCACCTAATTTATTAATTAATTCCTCAACAGATTTAGAAACGGATAAACCCTCAATTTTCACTGTTTTTGTCAATTCGCCGCCGTTAATGATCTTCACTTTTTTTATCTTGTTTGAAATGATTTTATTTTTCTTCAAAACCTCTAAAGTAATATGATCTTCAGCAAGCTTTTCTATATCTCTGAGTTTTATATGTGTACTGTATGGTTTTTGTCTAGAAGTGAATCCAAACTTTGGAAGTCTTTGTTGGATAGGCATTTGACCTCCCTCAAATCCAGGTCTTATTGAAGCTCCAGATCTTGCCTTTTGACCTTTATGACCTCTTCCTGATGTTTTTCCTGAACCAGATCCTGTTCCTCTACCAATACGCTTAGAGACTTTATTTTTGTTTGTTCTTTGAAGATTATTAAGTTTTAGCATTTAATCTAAGACCTCCAGCAGATGATGAGCTTTCTTGATCATACCTAGATTTTCAGGCGTGTTTTGAACCTCAACTACTTGATTAATTTTTTTTAATCCCAATCCTCTTACGGAGAGCCTCTGATTTTTCATCGAGCCTGCTAAACCTCTCTTTAATTTAACTCTAATCATTTCGTTAGACATTTCTTCCTCTTAAGATCTCCTTTCAGCAACCTGTTCCGGTGATTCAACGCTTGCTAATCCCTTCACAGTCGCTCTGACAACATTAATAGGATTGGTTGAGCCATATGTTTTAGCTAATACATCTTTAATGCCAGCTAACTCAAGGACAGCTCGCATCGCACCACCTGCAATGACTCCAGTACCTGGAGAAGCCGGTTGCATATAAACAGTGGAACTTCCATGAGTTGATTTAACTGGATAATGGAGAGTAGAGCCCTTAAGTTCAATTTTGATCATATTTTTTCTGGCATTTTCTAATGCTTTTTGAATAGCCATAGGTACTTCTCTGGCTTTTCCTCTTCCGAAACCAACCTTGCCTGCTCCATCTCCTACGACGGTAAGAGCTGTGAACCCAAAGATTCTTCCGCCTTTTACAACTTTTGCTACTCTATTAACTCCTACAAGTTTTTCTTCTAGAGCTTCGTTACTAAACTGATCTATATTTTCTTCCATAATTCCTCAAAATTCTAAGCCTGCTTCACGTGCAGATTCAGCAAGGCTCTTTACACGACCATGATATTTATATCCCGATCTATCAAACGTAACCTTTTTAATGCCTTTCTCGATGGCTCTTTTAGCAACCAATTCTCCAACTTTTTTTGCAGCTTCTTGATTTCCACCTTTATCAAGTTTTGCTTCTTTATCTGCAGAAGAAGCATGCGCAAGCACTTCTTTTCCATCAGGAGAAAAAACCTGAGCATAAATCTGATTATTGGATCTAAAAATAGATAGCCTATGATTATTCATTTCTTTAGTCTTAGATCTAAGTTTTCTAGATCTTCTTTGTCTTGCAGTAAATTTATCACTCATGCTTAAGCCTTCTTAGATTCTTTACGTTTAATTCTTTCTTCGGCATATTTAACTCCCTTTCCTTTATAAGGTTCTGGAGGTCTAAATGATCTAATTTTTGCAGCAGTTTCTCCTAAAAGTTGCTTATTAGCTGACTTTAAAATAACTTCAGTTTGAGAAGGCACGTCGGCGTTTACCCCTTCGGGTAGTTGGTAAATTACTGGATGAGAGAATCCTAGCGAGAGTTCCAATTTATCTCCAGAAAGCTTTGCTCTGTAACCAACCCCATTAATTTCTAATTTTTTTTCGAAACCGTCTGAAACTCCTTTAATCATATTTATTGCTAAAGCCCTCATAGTCCCTACCATTGCGATAGATTCCTTTGTTTCTTCTTTAGGAGCAAACAATAGTTCTTTCTCAGGAGTGGAAGCCATTACTGAAGGATGAATAGACATAGATAAGTCTCCGTTCTTACCCGAAACTTTAAGTAAGTTTTCAGCAAGGGATATCTCTATACCTTCTTGAATTGGAATTGGTCTTTCAGTGTTTCTAGCCATAATTAAAATACAGTGCAGATTAATTCTCCGCCTACCCCATGTTCTCTAGCTTCTTTGTCTGTCAAAACTCCTTTACTTGTTGTAATAATTCCAACCCCTAAACCATTTCTGACCGAAGGAATTTCTTTTGATGAAAAGTATTTTCTTAATCCAGGTTTGCTTATCCTTTTCAATTCTCTAATAACCGGCGATTCTTGATGGTATTTGAGGGAAACTAAAATAGTTTTTTTGCTCTCCTCGCCTTCAATCTTAAAAGATGATATGAATCCTTCTTTCTCTAATACTGAGCAAATGGCGTTTTTAATTTTTGAAGATGAAAAGCTGACCGTTGCATGCCCTCTAGCTTGAGCATTCATCACTCTAGAAATCATGTCAGAAATTGGATCTTGCATACTCATTGATAACCTCTACCAACTTGATTTAACTAATCCTGGAACATCTCCATTCATAGCCAATTCTCTTAATTTATTTCTTGAAAGACCAAACCTTCTGTAAACAGCGTGCGGTCTTCCAGTTATTTGACATCTTCTTTGGAGACGAACAGGACTTGAATCTCTTGGAAGTTTTTGAAGTTTTAATCTTGCTTCATATCTTTCTTCATCAGATAGATTCATGTCTGAGATAACTTTTTTAAGCTCTTCTCTCTTTTTTACAAACTTTTGAACCATTTTGATTCTTTTGTTCTCTCTAGCAATCATTGAAACTTTAGCCATAATTTTTACCTTTAACTTTTAAATGGGAAGTTTAATTTTGATAGAAGGGCAAAACCTTCTTTATCATTGTTGGCGGAGGTTGTAATACAAATATCCATACCGCGTATTTTCTCTACTTTGTCGTAATCAATTTCAGGGAAGATAATGTGTTCTTTTATTCCCAATGAGTAATTACCTTGACCGTCGAAAGATTTAGGATTCAATCCTCTAAAATCTCTTTCCCTTGGAATTGCTATAGACAACAACCTGTCTAAAAAATCATACATTCTGTTACCTCTTAAAGTAACTTTGCACCCAATTGGAAATCCTTCTCTTATTTTAAAACTTGCTACCGACTTCCTTGCAAAAGTCTTTATTGGTTTTTGGCCTGCTATTAATTCAAGATCCGCAATTGCATCATCAACTGATTTTCGATTATTCAGTGCATCCGGTCCTAACCCCATATTTACTGTGACCTTTATAATTTTGGGAACAGCCATGGAGCTTTTAAAGCCAAGCTCATCTTTAAGTGAACTGATGACGTTATCCTGATAGTTTGTTTTAGTAATAGACATTCCTATTTAACTTCCTTATTTGTTGATTTAGAAACTCTGATCTTTCCTTTTTTTTCATCTAATTTAATTTCTAATTTGTCTTTCTTTTTTGTACTGCTGTTGTAAAAAGAAATATTAGATATATTAATAAAGGACTCCTTTTCTATAATCCCTCCGGGTTCATTGATTTGAGGATTTGGTTTCACGTGTTTTTTTACTAGTTTTATTCCAGACACTAAACACCTATCGCCTTTAATTTTAGTTAGAGTTCCAGTTTTTCCTTTATCTTTTCCAGATATCACAATCACCTCATCACCAGTTTTTAATTTATTCATTAGATTACCTCTGGTGCTAGAGAAATTATTTTCATGAAATTATTAGATCTCAGCTCTCTGGAAACAGGACCAAAAATCCTTGTTCCAATTGGTTGCTGTTGGTTATTTATGAGTACTGCTGCATTGTCATCAAATCTAACGATTGATCCATCTTCTCTGCGAATATCTTTTTTAGTTCTGACTACAACTGCATCTGCAACCTGACCTTTCTTTACCCTGCCTGTTGGGATGGCTTCTTTGATTGCCACTTTGATAACGTCGCCAACTCTTGCGTAACGTCTTTTAGATCCACCAAGTACTTTGATACACATCACTTTTCTGGCACCACTGTTATCAGCAACATCTAGGATAGTTTCTGTTTGAATCATGACTTAGCCTCTTTGAGTATTTCTACCAAAGTCCACGATTTTGTTTTTGAAATTGGTCGACATTCTTTGATAGTTACTTTGTCTCCAAGAGAACAAACATTTGCCTCATCATGAAAACTGATCTTCGAGGATCTTCTGATTATTTTTCCTAATTTAGGGTGTTTAACTTTTCTATCTATTTTTGCAACTGCAGTTTTGTCAGAATTACAACTTACAACCATTCCAGTCATTGTTCTTATTGCTTTATCAGACATTTGAAACCTCTTGTTTTTTAAGCTGTTTAAGCGAAGTCAAAATTCTTGCAACAGCCTTTTTTTTCTCTTTTAAAAGGTGTGTCTGCTGAAGAGAAGCAGATGAACTCTTTAGTTTAAGATCTAATAGTTCAGATCTAGTTTTCTCTAGATCCTTTATTAAATCAGCATGAGATGGATTTTTAGCCATTAGATAACCTTCCTAGAGATAAATTGAGTTGAAACAGGAAGTTTTGCAGCTGCTAGAGAAAAAGCTTCCCTGGCCAAAGCTTCGTCAACACCTTCCATTTCATAAAGTATTTTTCCTGGTTTAATAGGCGAAACCCAATATTCTACGTTTCCTTTTCCTTTTCCTTGCCTGACTTCAAGAGGTTTTTTGGTAATTGGTTTATCGGGAAAAATTCTAATCCAGATTTTTGCTCCACGTTTTACGTGTCTAGTCATGGCTCTTCTTGCAGCCTCAATTTGACGAGATGTAATTTGACCTCTTGATGTAGCTTTTAAACCAAATGTACCGAAATCTAAAGAATTAGCTCTCTGTGCAAGGCCTCGATTTCGACCTTTCATTTGTTTTCTATATTTAGTCCTTTTTGGCTGAAACATTAGCTTTCCTTATCCTTTTCTTTGGCTTTTTTATCTATTAATTCGCCTCTAAATATCCATACCTTCACACCAATAATCCCGTAAGTAGTTTTAGCTTCTGCCAGGCCGTAATCGACATCTGCTCTTAATGTATGAAGAGGCACTCTCCCTTCTTTATGCCACTCAGATCTAGCAATCTCCGCTCCACCTAATCTACCTGAAACTTTGATTTTTACGCCAAGCGCTCCCTGTCTCATGGTGTTTTGAGCTGCCCTCTTCATGACCCTTCGAAACATAGCCCTTTTTTCAAGTTGCAGTGCTATGTTTGCCCCAACTAGCTGAGCATCGAGATCGGGTTTTCTTATTTCTTGAATATTCAGACTAACCGGCACATTCATGATTTGCGTTAGCTTCTCTCTTAATCGATCGATATCTTCACCTCGTTTACCGATAATCATTCCAGGTCTTGCAGTGTGGATTGTGACTTTTGCACTTTGAGCAGGCCTTTCTATATGGACTTTGCTAACGAATGCGTTATCAAGTTCTTTTTTTAGAAACTCTCTAACTTGAAAATCATTAAAAAGAATCTCTCTATATTTATCTTTTTCAGCAAACCATACAGAGTTATGATCTCTGGAGATGCCTAATCTGATTCCAATTGGATTAACTTTTTGTCCCACTTATTCTCCTTAATTACTTAGTTTTAGGTTTATATGGCATGTCTTTTTTTCGATACGATCTGCCCTTCCTCGAGCTCTTGCCCTTATTCTTTTCATGATCAAGGCTTCATCAACAGAAATGTGGCTAACAAATAAAGTATCAATATCTAAACCATAATTATTTTCTGCAGAAGAAATAGCTGAGTCCAAAAGTTTTTTTAAATTTCTAGAACCAGACTTTGGACTAAAAGTAAGAATATCCAATGCCTCATCAACTTTTTTGCCACGAATTTGATCTGCCAATAGTCTTATCTTTGAAGCTGAAGACTTAAATCTAGATAATTTTGCTGATACTTCTGCCATTAAGCTTTCCTGTCGCCTGAGTGTTGTTTAAAAGTTCTGGTAGGAACAAATTCACCTAACTTATGTCCAACCATGTCCTCTTGAATGAATATAGGCACGTGTTGCCTACCGTTATGGATGGAGATTGTTAAACCGACCATTTCTGGAGAGATCAGTGACCTTCTGGACCATGTCTTGATGGGTCTCTTGTCTTTAGACTCAACAGCTTTTGAGACTTTATCCATCAAATGATGATCGATAAACGGACCTTTTTTTATTGAGCGTGGCATGTCTATTTCTTCCTTCTTCTAATGATTTGTTTATCTGTTCTCTTATTGCTTCTTGTTCTGTAGCCTTTCGTAGGAACTCCCCAAGGTGATACTGGATGCCTACCTCCAGAAGTTCTTCCTTCTCCTCCACCATGCGGATGATCTATAGGGTTCATTGCAACACCTCTAACGGTGGGCCTAACTCCTAACCATCTTTTTGCTCCTGCTTTACCAATAGATTTTAAAGAATGCTCAGAATTAGACACTGTTCCAAGAACAGCCCTACATTCGACAGGCACTCTTCTTACCTCTCCGCTTTTCATTCTTAGGGTTGCTGTATTTCCTTCTTTTGCAACAAATTGAACATAGGATCCAGCACTTCTTGCTATTTGAGCACCTTTTTTCGGTTTGAGCTCCACGCAATGAATAGTAGAACCTACAGGGATAAAATTAAGATCAAGAGCATTCCCTACTTTGATTGGAGCATCGTTACCAGATTGGACCGTATCTCCTTGATTTAGGCCGGAGGGAGCAATAATGTATCTACGTTCACCATCTGAATATAACAATAAAGCTATATGAGCTGATCTATTAGGATCGTATTCAATTCTTTCTACAGTAGCGGGTATCCCGTCTTTTGTTCGTTTAAAGTCAATGACTCTATAATGTTGTTTATGTCCACCACCTTGGTGTCTTACGGTTATTCTTCCCCTATTGTTTCTTCCGCCATTTTTACATTTTGTAGCCAATAAAGGAGCATGAGGTTTACCCTTATGAATGTTCTGATCTACTTGGAAGCTTCTAAATCTTCTTCCCGCAGATGTTGGTTTTGCTCTAACTACAGTCATTTTTATTCAATTGATAAATCTATTTGATTGCCTTCCTTAAGAAAAACATAAGCTTTCTTCCAATCACTTTTTTTTCTAATTTTATTCTTGAGTGTTCTTTTTGTTTTGCCTTTGACGTTTACAATATTTACTTTTTCAACTTCAACTTTATATAAAGATTCTATTGCTTTTTTTACTTGAAGCTTGTTAGCAGAAGAAGAAACTTTAAAAACGTAACTATTAGCATTTTGAATAGCTAAAGAAGCTTTCTCAGAAAGATGAGATGAATTTAATACTTTTAATGGGTGCAATTGACTCATGAATATGCCCCTATAATTTTTTCTAAAGATTTATCTGTGAGTAAGATTTTTTCATGAGAAATTAAATCTACCGGATTGATTTGATCAGCCGTAGTGATATCAATATTTTTTAAATTCCTAGACGCTAAATGAAGATTTTCAGAAATCTCATCTAAAATTATCGTTATAGAAGAAGTCTCAAATGGAGAGATTAATTCTAATAATTTTTTTGTTTTTGGTTCATCTAGAGAAAAATCTTTTACCATGATTATTCTTTCCTCTTTGGCTAATTTGGATAGGATTGATTTAATCCCATTTTTGAACATCTTTTTATTTATTTTTTTCTTCGTAAGTTGAGGTCTAGCGGCAAATGTAACACCACCTGATCTCCAAATCGGTCCACGAGTTGTTCCGGCTCTTGCTCTACCGGTTCCTTTTTGTCTCCAAGGTTTTTTCCCGCCACCGCTGACATCAGATCTATTTTTTTGAGCTTTAGTGCCGCTATGATTATTTGAAATTACAGTGTTTACTAATTGATGAACAAGATCCTCGTTAAAATCTTGTTCAAATATAGTCTCAGGCAAATCTGCTGAAGTTTTTTCTTTGTAGTAGGATAGCTGCATTGTGATTAGTTTTTAGTTGCTGGCTTTATAAGGACAGGCGAGCCTTTTGCTCCAGGTAATGCACCTTTTACTAAAATAAGATTATTTTCCGCATCTATTTTTTGTATTTGTAAATTTTGTGTTGTCTGGCGAGTGTTTCCTAAATGACCTGCCATTTTTTTTCCTTTCCAAACCCTTCCTGGAGTTTGACATTGACCAATAGATCCGGGTTTCCTATGTGCTAAAGAATTTCCGTGTGTTGCATCTTGCGTTGCAAAATTCCAACGTTTGACCGTCCCGGCAAAGCCTTTGCCTTTAGTTGTACCGGTTACATCGATTATCTGACCCTCTTCAAACATGTTTAATTCCAATGATTGACCTAGTTCGATATTTTCTAAGTCTGATTCTTGGATTCTGAATTCTTTAATTGTTTTTGCTGAGGGGATATTTGATTTATTGAGATGAGCTTTTTCGGGTTTTGTGAGATGTTTTTCTTTTTTGGTTCCGGTAGATATTTGTACTGATGAGTAACCTTCTGAATCAATTTTTTTTATTTGGGTTACAACATTGGAGTCTATTTTTACCACGGTAACAGGCACAGAATTTCCATCTTCTGTGAAAACCCGGGACATTCCCTCTTTAATGCCTATCAATCCAATCATTTTATTTACTTAACTCATCTAGTGAGATTTGAACGTCAACCCCAGCGGAAAGATCAAGCTTCATTAAAGCATCGACAGTTTTTTCAGTGGGCTTGATGATATCCATCACTCTTTTATAGGTTCTAATTTCATATTGATCTCTTGCATCTTTATCCTTATGCGGCGAGATTAATATAGTAGTGCGACTTTTTTTGACAGGCATTGGTATTGGTCCTTTAACAACCGCGCCAGTTCTTTTAACAGTATCAACAATTTCTCTTGCCGATTTATCAATTAATTTATTGTCAAAAGCTTTGAGCCGAATTCTAATATTCTGGTCTTGCAAACCAACCTCCAAAAGTAATAAATATCTGTTAAAGAACTAATCGATTTATCCGTAAATCGATTCATCCATCTCACGGACGAGCGGCAATTCTATTGGGACATCGATGCGATGTCAACAAGCGTATTAGCTTTTATTTATGATAGATTCTGCAACGTTATTGGGGACTTCAGCGTACTTTAGAGGCTCCATAGTAAACGTTGCCCTACCTTGAGTTGCAGATCTTAAATCAGTAGCGTATCCAAACATTTCAGCAAGTGGAACTTCTCCATTGAGAGCCTTACCAGATGGTATATCATTCATTCCTTGGACAATTCCTCTTCTTCTATTTAGGTCTCCTACTACATCTCCCATGTATTCTTCTGGAGTCACAACTTCTAACTTCATAATTGGTTCGAGCAGAACAGGCTTAGCTCTCATGGCCCCATCTTTTAAAGCTTGTGAAGCAGCAACTTTGAAAGCTATCTCACTTGAATCTACATCGTGGAAAGAACCATCATAAAGAGTTACTTTTACATCAATTAAAGGATAACCAGCAATTACGCCGGCTTCCATTTGTTCTTTGACGCCCTTGTCTACAGCTGGTATAAATTCTCTTGGAATGGTTCCACCAACTATAGAATTAACAAATTCATAAATATCTTTATCTTCTTCTTCCGTCTCTTCGTGGACTAAGGGTTCAATTTTTATCCAAACGTGTCCGTATTGTCCTTTACCACCCGATTGTCTTACAAACTTTCCTTCAGACTCAACCATTTGCCTGATAGTTTCTCTATAGGCTACCTGAGGCTTACCAATATTAGCTTCGACATCAAACTCTCGTTTCATCCTGTCAACAATTACGTCTAAGTGAAGCTCTCCCATACCTGATATTATCGTTTGACCTGATTCTTCATCACTATTCACTCTAAAAGATGGATCCTCTTGAGCTAGCCTTCCTAACGCGGTAGACATTTTTTCCTGATCTGTTTTAGTTTTTGGTTCAACGGCAACTGAAATCACTGGCTCTGGGAATGTCATCTTTTCTAAGATGATAGCCTTGTCTCTATCGCAAAGAGTTTCTCCTGTGCTGACATCTTTCAGACCTATTACTGCACATATATCGCCTGCCCTTACTTCAGATATTTCTGTTCTGTTGTTAGCGTGCATCTGCAACATCCTCCCGATTCTTTCTTTGGATCTTCGGGATGGTGAATAAACGGAATCTCCAGACGATAAAACACCTGAATAGACTCTTATAAAGGTTAAGGTACCTACAAATGGATCTGTAGCAATCTTGAAAGCAAGGGCTGAGAATGGCTCCTCGTCGCTAGAAGATCTCTGATCTTCAGTTTCTTCGTCTTCCAAAACACCTTTAATAGCTTCAACCTCATCAGGAGATGGCAGATAATTGATTACCGCGTCTAGTACGCACTGAACTCCTTTGTTTTTAAATGCTGAACCACATAGACATAGTACTATTTCATTAGCTAAGGTTCTTTGTCTCAGTCCTGCGATGATTTCTTCTTCAGTAAGATCTCCATTTTCGAGGTACTTATCCATTAAATCTTCCGAAGCCTCAGCGGCAGATTCAAGCATCTGCTCTCTGTAATCTTCACACTCAGCTAACATTGATTCAGGAATATCTTCTTCCCTATAGGATTTCCCCATATCATCAAGGTCAAAATAAAGAGCTTTCATTGAAATTAAATCAACCATTCCTTCAAAGTCATCTTCAGCACCGATTGGAAGGTTGATAGGGACTGGTGAGGCGCCTAATCTATCTTTCATTTGCTGAACAACATTAAGAAAGTTTGCTCCAGCTCTATCCATTTTATTAATGAAAGCAATTCTAGGAACCTTATAACGATTTGCTTGTCTCCAAACTGTTTCAGACTGGGGTTCAACTCCTGAGCTACCACAGAAGACAACAACTGCTCCATCCAGTACTCTCAAAGATCTTTCAACTTCAATAGTAAAATCTACGTGACCAGGCGTATCAATAATATTGACTCGGTGTTCATCAAATTGTTGTTTCATTCCCTTCCAGAAACAAGTTGTAGCAGCTGATGTTATGGTAATACCTCTTTCTTGCTCCTGCTCCATCCAATCCATAGTCGCAGCACCATCATGGACTTCTCCAATTTTGTGAGAAATACCTGTGTAATATAGAACCCTTTCTGTAGTTGTTGTTTTTCCGGCATCTACGTGGGCGCAAATACCGATGTTTCTATATAGTTTAAGTGGAACCTTTCTGCCGCTCATATTTAAATTGTGTTTATCTTATTAAAATCTGAAATGTGAAAATGCCTTATTTGCATCAGCCATTTTGTGGGTATCTTGTCTCTTTTTGACAGCTTCTCCCCTGCCGTCTGACGCGTCTAGTAATTCGTTAGCTAACTTGTCAGCCATTTTCTTTTCTGATCTTTTTTTCGCACTGGTCACTAACCATCTCATTGCAAGAGCCATTTTTCTGGAAGACTTTACTTCTATTGGAACTTGATAAGTTGCTCCACCTACTCTTCTGGATTTAACTTCAACTTGAGGTGCAACTTGGTCTAAAGCATCGTCAAATACTTTTAAAGGATCTTGTTTAGATTTAGCAGAGATTTGATCTAAAGCAGAGTACATTATTTTTTCAGCAACACTTTTTTTTCCGCGTTGCATGATCTGATTAATAAACTTTGCAACTTTAATGCTGTTAAATTTTGGATCAGCAAGTATGTCTCTTTTTGGAACTGGACCTTTTCTTGGCATATTTTTGAATTATTTAGGTTTTTTGGATCCGTATTTAGATCTTCTTTGCTTTCTGTCATCAACTCCCGAAGTATCAAGAGTACCTCTGACGGTATGGTATCTAACACCGGGTAGGTCTTTTACTCTTCCGCCTCTTAGTAGAACAACAGAGTGCTCTTGCAAGTTGTGACCTTCTCCGCCAATGTAGGAAATAACTTCGTAACCTGATGTCAATCTGACTTTACAAACTTTTCTAAGAGCCGAATTAGGCTTCTTTGGAGTCGTAGTATAAACACGAGTGCAGACACCCCTTCTTTGTGGACATCTGTTTAAAGCTGGAACATCCGACTTTGCAGATTTGCTCTTTCTCGGTTTTTTTATGAGTTGATTAACAGTAGCCATTTTGGTGTGCGATTTTAGATATGAAGATAGTCTAGGTCAAACATTATTTAATTATTATTCAGAGATCTCTGTTCCTTCCATAGCTTCAGCTAGCTCCATTTCCAAATTAGACTCAATTTCATCTTTTTCAGCATAGAAACCAGTACCAGCAGGAATTAATTTACCAATAATTACATTTTCTTTGAGTCCTCTAAGCTTATCGATTTTGCCAGTCACAGCCGCTTCTGTAAGAACTCTTGTTGTTTCTTGGAAAGATGCAGCTGATACGAATGAGTCAGTAGCTAGTGAAGCCTTAGTAATTCCAAGAAGAATTCTGTCAAATTCAATTAAAGCTTTTCCATCTTCAGAAAGAGTTTTATTTTTTTCAGCAACTGCAGATAGTTCGGCCTGTTCACCTAAAATAAAGTCAGAATCGCCAGGATCAGTGATTTCAACTTTTCTTAGCATTTGTCTCAAAATCACCTCTATGTGTTTATCAGATATCTCAACTCCTTGGAGTCTATAGACATCTTGTATTTCATTCACAACATAATCGGTGAGTTCTTCAACCCCTTTTAGGGCAAGAATATCGTGAGGACTTAAAGGTCCATCGCTTACTACATCTCCTTTGCTAACCATCTCTCCTTCGAAAACATTAATATTTCTAGTTTTAGGAATAAGCGTCTCTGAAGTTACTTCCTCTTTGCCATCCATTTTAGTTATGACTAATCTTCTTTTTCCTTTAGTTTCTTTACCCCAAGAAACCACCCCAGACATATCAGCTAGAATTGCTTCCTCTTTTGGTTTTCTGGCTTCAAATAAATCTGCAACTCTTGGTAAACCACCAGTAATATCTCTAGTTTTAGATGATTCTTTAGGAATACGAGCAATGACATCACCAACTTTAATTTTTGAATTATTTGTCAAGCCAAGAATAGAGTTACCTTCGAGAGAATATACTGCAGCGTGCTTGCCTCCAGGTAAAGTAACTTCTTTTCCTTTTTCATCCAAAATACTTACAGATGGACTTAGCTCCTTACCTGATGAAGATCTTTCAGAAACATCCAAGACTTGAGTGCTACTCAATCCAGTTAGATCATCCTGTATGGTCTTAACTGTGATGCTTTCTTCCATATCAGATAATTTAACTTTACCTTCAACTTCAGAAATTATAGGTCTCGTATGTGGATCCCAAGATGCAATGATATCTCCTGCCTTGGCTTGGTCTCCATCATTAACAGAAATAATAGCTCCATAAGGAACCTTGTATCTTTCTTTCTCCTGACCATTTTCATCCGATACCGATATCTCAGCTGATCTTGATATACATACATTTTTCTTTTCTCTATTTACAAGTGAATTAAGATTTGTGTACTTGACACTACCGTCGTATTTAATTTGAACTTTATCTTCTTCAGAAGACCTCGAGGCTGCACCTCCTATATGAAAAGTTCTCATTGTTAATTGTGTGCCAGGCTCACCTATTGATTGAGCGGCTACAATTCCTACAGCTTCTCCAGGATCAACAAGATTCCCTCTCCCTAAGTCTCTTCCATAACACATTGAACAGATTCCGTAGGCTGTGTCACAAGTTATAGGCGATCTTACAAAGATTGTATCAATAGAGTGATTTCCTAATTCTTGAGCAATAGCTTCATCAATTACAGTATTTGCGGGCAACTTAAATGCTCCGTCTGCTGAAGAAACTTCTTTTGCTGTGACTCTACCTAAGACTCTGTCTTTAAGCTCAAGTACAGTTTCGCCTCCTTCAATAATTGATTTAATTTCAATTCCTCTGTTAGTTTCGCAATCAACTTCTCTGACCACTAAATCTTGAGCTACATCAACTAACCTTCTAGTTAAATAACCGGAGTTGGCGGTTTTCAGAGCAGTATCTGCCAGGCCTTTTCTTGCTCCATGAGTGGAAGTAAAGTATTGCAATACAGTTAACCCTTCTCTGAAATTTGCAGTTATAGGAGTTTCAATAATTGATCCGTCTGGCTTAGCCATTAGGCCTCTCATTCCTGCAAGCTGTCTTACTTGTGCGGGTGAACTTCTTGCGCCAGAATCTAAATACATGTAAACAGAGTTAAATGAATCTTGATCAACTTCTTCTCCGTCTTTATTGGTAACTTTCTCTGTAGAAATAGTGTCCATAAGAGAATTTGCAACTTTTTCGTTAGCACGAGACCAAATATCAATTACCTTGTTGTATTTTTCTCCTTGGGTCACCAAACCAGAAGAATATTGAGCCTCAATATCTTTTACCTCTTGCTCAGATTTCTCAATAATTTCAGCCTTATCATCTGGGATTAAACAATCATCAACGCATATTGAGGAACCGGATTTAGTAGAATATTCATAACCTTGATACATAAGTTGATCTGCAAATATTACAGTATCTTTCAAACCGCAATCTCTATAACAAGTATTTATTAGATCGGAAATACCTTTGCTGGTTAGAGTCTTATTGAATTGTTCAAAATTTAATCCGTCTGGGGAAATTTGATAAAGTAATGCTCTTCCAACAGTAGTATCTTTAATTTCACTTTGACCATCATTATTTTTGACTCTTACTTTAACTTTTGCTTGAAGTTCAACTGCATCTGATTCAAAAGCTCTGGATACCTCTTTAACGTCTGCAAATATAGATCCCTCGCCTTTTGCATTAATTTTTTCTCTTGTCATGTAGTAAATTCCTAACACAACATCTTGGGATGGATCTATGATTGGCCTACCATTTGAAGGTGAAAGAATATTATTACTAGCCATAAGCAAGGCACGGCATTCAAGTTGAGATTCCAAGGTTAGCGGAACGTGAACAGCCATTTGATCGCCATCGAAATCTGCGTTGTAAGCTTTACAAACTAGAGGATGTAATTGGATGGCTTTACCTTCAATAAGTAATGGTTCAAAAGCTTGGATTCCCAATCTATGGAGTGTTGGAGCTCTATTTAAAAGAATAGGATGTTCCTTTATAACGTCGGCTAAAATATCCCAAACAACGGGCTCTTCTCTCTCAACCATTCTCTTTGCACCTTTGATAGTAGTTGCTAGCTCAAGATTTTGAAGCTTCCCAAATACAAATGGTTTGAAAAGTTCAAGAGCCATTTTTTTAGGTAGACCACATTGATGCAATTTTAAGGTAGGTCCGACCACGATCACTGAACGGCCAGAATAATCAACCCTTTTTCCTAAGAGGTTTTGTCTAAATCTTCCTTGCTTACCTTTTATCATGTCAGCTAAAGATTTGAGAGGTCTTTTGTTCGAACCAGTTATAGCTCTTCCTCTTCTTCCATTATCTAAAAGAGCGTCAACTGATTCTTGGAGCATTCTTTTTTCATTTCTGACAATAATTTCAGGAGCATTGAGTTCCATTAATCTTTTAAGCCTATTGTTTCTGTTTATCACTCTTCTATATAAGTCGTTAAGATCTGAAGTAGCAAATCTTCCTCCTTCAAGAGGAACCAAAGGTCTTAAATCTGGAGGAAGTACAGGCAACACATCGAGGATCATCCATTCAGGCTTATTGGAAGAATTATTGAATGATTTTATGATTTTCATCCTTTTAGAAAGTTTTTTTATTTTTGCTTCAGACTTGGTTTCTGTCATTTGTTGTTCAATTAAAGCAATTTCATCTAATAAATCCATCTCCATTAGCAGTGTCTTGACTGCTTCTGCTCCCATTCCTGCCCTGAATTCTTCACCATAATTTTCAAGAGCTTCGTAATACTCTTCTTCGTCTAAAATCTGACAGCTTTCAAGATCTGTCATTCCTGGATCAGTAACTACAAAAGATTCAAAATATAGAATTCTTTCTAATTCTCTTAACGTCATATCTAAAAGTAGAGCAATTCTCGAAGGCAGAGATTTTAGAAACCAAATGTGAGCAACGGGCGCAGCTAGTTCAATATGCCCCATTCTCTCTCTTCTAACTTTAGCTAATGTGACTTCTACTCCACATTTTTCACAAACTACTCCCCTGTGCTTCATTCTTTTGTATTTGCCACATATGCATTCGTAATCCTTTATGGGACCGAAAATCTTTGCGCAAAAAAGACCGTCTCTTTCAGGCTTAAATGTTCTGTAGTTTATTGTTTCTGGTTTTTTTACTTCCCCAAAAGACCATGATCTTATTTGTTGAGGTGAAGCCAAACCAGCTTTGATAGCATTGAAATCTTCTTGTTCGCCTTGGTTGAATAACTTTAATAAATCTTTCATTAGATCAAACCTCCTCGAAATCAATATCAATCGCTAAAGATCGAATTTCTTTTGTTAAAACATTATAGGATTCTGGTATTCCAGCTTCCATTTCATAAGAACCATCGACTATATTTTTATAGATTTTTGTTCTTCCATAGACATCATCAGACTTAACTGTAAGCATTTCTTGAAGAGTATGAGACGCACCATAAGCTTCAAGAGCCCAAACTTCCATCTCTCCGAGTCTTTGTCCACCAAATTGTGCTTTTCCTCCAAGCGGTTGCTGAGTAACTAAGCTGTAAGATCCTGTGGAACGTGCATGCATTTTATCTTCAATAAGATGATTAAGCTTGAGCATATACATGAACCCAACAGTAACTGGACGATCAAATTTATCCCCTGTTCTGCCATCGTACAAGGTAGTTTGTCCAGTTTCAGGAAGGTTGGCTAACTTTAACATCTCTTTGATTTCTGCCTCTTTAGCTCCATCGAAAACCGGAGTTGCCATAGGAACACCGTTTTTAAGATTGTGGCAAAGTTCTATGAATTCACTGTCGTTAAGAGAACTAATGTCCTGATTCATACCTGATTTAACATAAATTTTATCTATGAATGATCTTAAGGCTTTTAAATCCTTATAATTTTCTAGCATCTTAGATATTTCATCTCCAAGACCTTTTGCGGCTGATCCCAGATGAACTTCAAGAAGTTGTCCAACGTTCATTCTCGATGGTACTCCTAATGGATTCAATACTAAATCAACTGGCTCGCCGTTTTCATCATATGGCATATCTTCGACAGGCATGATTACCGAAATAACTCCCTTGTTACCATGCCTACCCGCTAATTTATCGCCTGGTTGGATTCTCCTTTTAATTGCAAGGTAAACTTTGATTACTTGTTGCACCCCTGGTGGTAAATCATCTCCGGAAACAATTTTTTTCTTCTTAGCATCAAATCTATTTTTGAGCATTTTTTCATATGCCTTCAAATTGTCCTTAGAATCTTTTAACTGATCATTAATATCTTCGCTTTGCATTCTCAATTTGAACCATTCATCTGAAGCAAGATTATCTAGAAACTCTTTAGATATTGTTTCCCCTTTGGATATGCCTCTTCCCGATATCACTTTTTGACCTGTCAAAACAGACCTTAAAGAGTTAATGGTTGCATTTGTAACGATCTCTAGCTCTTCATCAAGATCTTTTTGGATTTCTGCTAAAGATACAGATTCAATAACAGAAGCTCTTGGATTTTTTTCTAATCCTTCTCTTGTATAAATTTGAACATCAATTACTGTACCGTCTGCACCGCTTGGGACTCTTAGAGAGGTATCTTTTACATCTGCTGCTTTTTCCCCAAATATTGCTCTAAGAAGTTTCTCTTCAGGAGAAAGTTGAGTTTCGCCTTTTGGCGTAACTTTTCCAACTAAAATATCTCCCGCCTTAACTTGTGCTCCAATGTGAACAACTCCACACTCATCAAGTTTCCCTAATGCGGACTCTCCTACATTGGGAATGTCAGCTGTGATTTCATCTGGTCCTAATTTTGTATCTCTAGCTGTACAAGTAAGTTCTTGTATATGAATACTTGTAAGCTTATCTTCTTTTACAAGTTTGTCAGAAATAAGAATTGAGTCCTCAAAGTTGTATCCGTGCCAAGGCATGAAGGCAATTTTGATATTTTGGCCAAGTGCTAACTCTCCTAAATCAATTGAAGAGCCGTCAGCCAAGATATCGCCCTTAGCAACTTTATCTCCAACTTTAACTATTGGTTTTTGATTCATGCATGTATTTTGATTAGACCTTGTGTACTTTGTAAGGTTGTATATATCTACAGCTGAGTTAGTTGAAGAGATTTCTTTCATGTCTTTTCTGACCACTATTCTTCCAGAATCAACCTTTTCAACAGTCCCTTTGTTTTCTGCTATTACACAATCACCTGAATCTTTGGCAATCAATCTTTCCATTCCTGTTCCAACAAGAGGAGCCTCTGTCTTCAAGGTAGGAACTGCCTGTCTCATCATGTTAGAGCCCATCAAAGCCCTGTTAGCGTCATCGTGCTCTAAGAAAGGTATCAGTGAAGCAGCAATAGATACTACCTGTTGAGGAGATACATCCATTAACTCCACTCTATCAGCCGACATAAGTTCAAATTCATTTTTAAATCTAACAGGAACGAGTTCGTCAACAAATTTATTATTTTTATCAAGCAATGCGCTTGCTTGTGCAATAACAAATTCGCCTTCTTCTATTGCAGAAATGTATTTAATGTCTTCAGTCACTTTGCCATTTACTACTTGTCTATATGGCGTTTCAATAAATCCAAAATCATTGACCTTGGCAAAAACAGATAAAGAGTTTATTAATCCAATATTAGGTCCTTCTGGGGTTTCTATTGGACAAACTCTTCCGTAATGACTTGGGTGAACGTCCCTAACTTCAAAGCCAGCTCTTTCTCTTGTTAAGCCTCCTGGCCCCAGTGCTGAAACTCTTCTTTTGTGAGTAATTGCCGCAAGTGGATTATTCTGATCCATGAATTGTGACAGTTGACTTGAACCAAAAAATTCATTGATTGCAGCAGTTACAGGCTTTGCGTTGATTAAATCTGCCGGCCCAAAGCCTTCAGCTTCAGCTACATTCAATCTTTCTCTGACAGCTCTTTCCACTCTTAAAAGACCAACTCTGACTTGGTTCGATATCATTTCGCCAACTGATCTTATTCGTCTGTTTCCTAAATGATCTATATCATCACAATCTTGCTTTCCATTTCTTATATCAACAAGAGTTTTTGTCACATCAATGATGTCTTCCTTGCTTAATATTCCAGGCCCTTGAAGGTCTTCCCTTCCTAGGCGACGGTTGAATTTCATTCTTCCAACATCAGAAAGATCATACTTTTCTGAATTAAAAAATAAGTTTTCAAAAAGATTTGTTGCTGCTTCTTTAGTTGGAGGCTCTCCTGGTCTCATCATTCTGTAGATCTCAGCTAAAGCTTCTAATTGTGAAGTAGTTGTATCAGACCTCAAAGTTTCTGAAATGTAAGGCCCTGATTCAAGCTCATTAATGTATAGAACTTTAATTTCTTTAAGTTTATGCTCTTGGATAGCTTTAACAATTGTTTCATCGATAACAGAATTACATGATATGAGAAGCTCCCCTGTTTCTTTATTAATGATATCTTCAGCTGTAATTAATCCATTCAAGCCTTCAGAATCCAAAGATATTGTTTTAATTTTATTAGAATCAATAAGCCTAATGTGTCTTGCAGTAATTCTTTGACCTTTTTCAACGATAGTCTCTTTGCCATCTTTATCCTTTATTTCAACTGGGGATATCCTACCCATCAGTCTTCTAGAATTGACTTTAAGAGAGAATCCTTGTGAGGTTAAAGAATAAGCTTCTGATTCATAAAACGTTTCTAATATCTCCTGATTAGCCATTCCTAAAGCCTTGAGCAAAATTGAAGCTAAAAGCTTTCTTCTTCTGTCTATTCTTATGTAAACAAGATCTTTATGATCAAATTCGAAATCTAACCATGATCCTCTATAAGGAATTACTCTTGAAGCGTAAAGCAATTTTCCTGAAGAATGTGTTTTACCTTTATCATGATCGAAAATTAACCCAGGGGATCTGTGCAATTGAGAAACTACAACTCTTTCAACACCATTAATAACGAATGTTCCATAAGTTGTCATTAGAGGTATGGTTCCCATGTAAACCTTCTCTTCTCGAGCAGATTTTAGAATTTCCTCTCCAGTAGTTTTATCAAGGAAAGAAATTCTACATATGATTCTCATGGTTGATTCATATGTAGTGCCTCTGGCAATACATTCGCTTACATCAAATTCTGGCTCATCAAGCTCGTATCCCAGATATTCGATTTTTGCATTACCCGAAACGCTGATTATAGGAAAAATGGAGTGAAATACTCCATGAAGACCCTGCTTTTTCCTTTCATCTTGTGAAAGGTGAGATTGTAAAAATTCCTTATAAGAATTTGTTTGAACTTCAAGAATGTCAGGAAAATCCATAACGCTTGAAATTTTTTCAAAACTATTTCTTATTCTTTTCTTTTCAGCAAAACTATATTTATTTGGCATAAAAATTGTATGTGTTTAAAGTTATTTAAGTTCGACAGAAGCTCCAGCTTCCTCTAATTGAGATTTAGCCTGTTCAGCTTCATCTTTATTAGCCCCTTCTTTTAATGATGAAGGTGCTCCATCAACAAGTGCTTTAGCTTCTTTTAATCCAAGACCAGTAATGGTCCTAACAACTTTAATTACATCAATTTTCTTATCACCAACTTCAGCAAGGAAAATCTCGAATTCAGATTTTTCTTCTGCAGCCTCACCAGCTGCATCTCCTGCTGGAGCTGCTGCTACTGCAGCGACAGGTGCTGCGGCAGTGACTCCAAATTTATCTTCCATAAGTTTAATTAGATCAACCATATCCATGACACTCATGTCGGATATTGCATCTAATATTTCTTCTTTTGATAGCGCCATTACTACTCCTTTTAAAGTTTAAAATTAAGATTTAGTTTCTTTTACCGCATCCAAAGTTCTAACAAAGTTTGAAGGTAGATTCTGTATCCCACCTGCAAATTTCTGAATTGGACTTTGAAGCACACTCATTAACATAGAAATTGCTCCCTCCTTTGAGGGCAGTGAAGCTAGTCTGTCTAGCTCACTTGCATCTAAAAGGCCTTCTCCTACCGATAACCCTTTTACGCTAAAAGACTCATGAGACTTTGAAAAATCTTTTACGAGTTTTGCAGCACTTTTAAAGTCATCAAGAGAAAAAGCAAACAAACTAGGTCCGGTAAGAATTTCATTGATTGAATCAAACTTAGTACCTTCTAGCGCTCTTTTAGCTAATGTATTCTTTATTACTCTAAGATATACAGAACTAGAAGAGGCATCTTTTCTTAACAATGTTAAGTCAGGTACGTTAGTACCTCTGTAATCAACAACGACAGCTGACAATGCTTCATCAGCTACCTTCTTCAACTCATCTACAACTAATTTCTTTTCTTCTAAACGTGACATTAAATAAACCTCTCTTTTCTAAAGTGAGAGAACTTCCAACCAAGGCCTAAAAGACTTGGTACATCTACGCATGAAATTAAGTTTTTATGGCAAAAACCAAAAAACACATGCGGTCTAAGACAATCGCGAAAACGCAAATGCTTATTTAAATGTTCTGGATCGCGCATCATACAGGAAAATATCAGAAATTGAGAGAGGAAATATCAATTTCTAATCCTGGCCCCATAGTTGATGACATCGAAACTTTTGAAATAAAAACTCCTTTGGATGATGGAGGTTTTGATTTTTTTAAATCAGATAATAAATATTCTAAATTATTTTTTATTTCTTCCTTGCTCTGAGTTATTTGGCCTATTCTGCAGTGAACAATTCCCTGTTTATCTGACTTATATCTCACCTGTCCAGCCTTGGCATTTTTTACCGCAGCCGAAACATCTTTTGTTACCGTTTCGGACTTAGGATTAGGCATTAATCCTTTGGGTCCCAAAATTTGTCCCAATGGACTTACAACTTTCATCGTATCGGGGGTAGCAACTATGACATCATAGTCTATTTCCCCAGATTTCATTTCATCAGCTAGATCTTCCATGCCCACTTTATCTGCTCCAGCTTCAAGAGCACTTTTAGCCTCTTCACCCTCTGCAAAAACAGCAACCTTATATGAACGGCCAGTGCCGTGAGGGAGATTAGATGCTCCCCTAACGTTTTGATCTGACTTCGATGGGTCCACTCCTAAGTTGATACTTACATCCACTGACTCAGTAAATTTTTCAGACTTATGTTCAAACAAAATATCTAAAGCTTCTTCCAAATTATAGGACGCTGCTTCTACTAACTTTTCTCTTAAAGGTTTATTTTTCTTAGATGTTTTAGCCATTAATCTATTACCTCTATTCCCATGCTTCTGGCACTACCAGAAATAATTTTTACTGCAGCATCCATATTAGCAGCGTTGAGATCCTGCATTTTCTTTTCTGCTATTTCTTCAACTTGAGCCCTAGTTACTTTTCCTACTTTTAATGAGTTTGGCGTTGGGCTACCCTTATCGAGTCCAGCAGCCTTCTTTAGGAGAATGCTTGCAGGAGTTGTCTTTACTATGAAATCAAAACTTTTGTCTTCGTAAACTGTGATAACAACAGGCACAGGAATATTCTTTTCCATGTCATTAGTCTTAGAATTAAATGCATTACAAAAGTCCATTAAGTTTACACCGTGTTGACCCAGTGCAGGTCCAACAGGAGGGCTAGGAGATGCAGCGCCAGCAGGTACTTGAAGTTTAATATATGTATCTATCTTTTTGTCTGCCATTATGCTCTCTCAATTTGATTGAAATCTAACTCGACCGGAGTTGATCTTCCAAAGATCATCACCGCTACTTTTACTTTTCCTTTTTCTGAATCGACTTCTTCAATCACGCCACTAAAATCATTAAAAGGTCCATCAATAACTCTAATCATTTCACCGGCTTCATAAATATTTTGTTGTGAAGTGGTTTCAACTCCAGATTCTATTTGGTTTAAAATTCTGTTTGCTTCGTTTTCTGAAATTGGTCTTGGATTGGTTTTAGTGCCTCCAATGAAACCCAAAACTCTTGGAGTCTCTTTGACAAGGTGCCATGTATCGTCATTCATTTCCATCTCAACCAAAATGTAACCTGGGAAAAATTTCTTTTGAATAGTTTTTTCCTTTCCTCCTTTCATTTCAGTTATTTCTTCGGAAGGCACTTCTATCTTTCCAAAGAAATCCTGCATGCCGTTGAGGGTTATTCTTTCTAAAAGTTGTTCTTTGGCCTTATTTTCATAACCAGAATAAGAATTAAGAACATACCAAGATTTCGACATTTCTACCCCAATAATAAATTTAATCCGAAGGAGAAAAGAGAATCCAAGCCCCATAACAACAGTGAAGCAACAATTACTGCAGCTAAAACAATAAGAGTTGTTTGAGTCGTCTCAGTTCTATTAGGCCAGACAACTTTTCTAATTTCAGTCAGAGAAGTAACAATTAAGTTGTATGCGGAATTACCGAAAATTGTGAATCTAATTATTGCTAAACCCAGAATCAATAGTGCAATCACAATCAAGGTTCTATATAAAAGAGCTACTTCAGAGTAATAAGAATTCCCCCAGACAGCAATCAGGATAACTGCTGAGCCAAGGATCCATAAAATTTTACTGCTAACTGAAGTCATATTGTTTTATATTATATCCATCTCCGTGGCAGGCCAGGAGGGAATCGAACCCCCAACCTGCGGTTTTGGAGACCGCCGCTCTACCAATTGAGCTACTGGCCTATTGAACGATTTTGGATACTACTCCGGAACCAACAGTTCTGCCACCTTCTCTGATAGCAAAACGCATTCCTTCTTCCATAGCGATTGGTGATATCAACTCAACATTAATTGCCACATCATCACCTGGCATGACCATCTCAACTCCATCAGGAAGAATGACTTCACCAGTCACGTCGGTTGTCCTTACATAAAACTGCGGTCTGTAGCCTTTAAAGAAAGGCGTATGTCTGCCACCTTCTTCTTTATTTAATACATAGACTTGTGCTTCAAACTTTGTGTGAGGAGTTATTGAACCAGGCTTAGAAAGTACCTGACCTCTTTCAACTTCTTCTCTTTTTGTACCTCTCAGAAGAACACCAACATTTTCACCAGCACGACCTTCATCAAGAAGTTTTCTGAACATCTCTACACCAGTGCAAGTAGTTTTTTCTGTGTCTTTTATTCCAACAATTTCCATCTCATCATTGACGGAAACCATGCCTCTTTCAATTCTTCCAGTAACAACAGTTCCTCTTCCTTGAATTGAAAAGATATCTTCAATAGGCATCAAGAAAGGCTTATCTAGATCTCTAACTGGCTCAGGAATGTGGCTGTCCAATGACTCAACCAATTTAAGAATAGCTTCTTTTCCGTGTTCACCTTCATCGCCTTCTAGAGCCTTTAAGGCAGAGCCAATGGTTATAGGAGTATCATCCCCAGGGAAATCATACTCATTTAGAAGGTCTCTGATTTCTACTTCTACTAACTCAATTAACTCAGCATCATCTACCTGATCAGCTTTGTTTAAAAAGACTACGATGTGCTCAACACCAACCTGTCTTGCTAATAAGATGTGTTCTCTAGTCTGAGGCATAGGTCCATCTGCGGCATTTACAACCAAAATAGCTCCATCCATTTGGGCTGCACCAGTAATCATGTTTTTTACATAGTCAGCGTGTCCTGGACAATCTACGTGTGCGTAGTGTCTTGCTGGAGAATCATATTCAACGTGTGATGTTGCTATAGTTATACCTCTTTCTTTTTCTTCAGGAGCATTATCAATCCCTTCAAAAGCTACAGCTTCACCGGAACCATGAGTCTCTGCACAAACTTTTGTTAAAGCAGCAGTCAAGGTAGTTTTACCGTGGTCCACGTGACCGATAGTGCCCACATTTACGTGGGGTTTGGTTCTTTCAAATTTTTCTTTAGCCATTGTCTATCCTCTTTAAAAATTTACTGTCTGGAGCTCATAACCGGACTTGAACCGGTGACCTCTTCCTTACCAAGGAAGTGCTCTACCGACTGAGCTATATGAGCATAAATGTTCATAAATACCGGATCAAAAAAGGATAAATTCTTGATAAAATACAACAAAATATCCTAGACCTTTCGCTCCGGTGGCATTTATACTGTTTTCTTGTCATAAAGGCAAGAATTTCTGGTGGAGGGGGCAGGATTCGAACCTGCGAAGCCGAAGCGGCTGATTTACAGTCAGCTGGGTTTGACCGCTCCCCAACCCCTCCAGTCAGAGGGTGGTATTCTCGGAGTCATGATAGAAGTTGTCAACAAAAATCCTTTAGATAAAGAAAAAATATTATCGAAACTTAGTAACGAATTTAGATCAAAAGTTGTTCTAGAGGTATTCGATACAATTAGTTCTACGAATGACTACCTACTAAGGAAAGAAAAAAATAAAAATAAAGATATAAAAATATGCATTGCAGAAGAGCAAACTAAAGGTAGAGGACGAAGAGGTAAGTCATGGATAAGTCCTAAATTTAAGAATATATATTTTTCCCTGAACTCATATTTTAAAAAAGAAGATTTATCTGGACTCAGCATAGCAGTAGCTTTATCGGTATCTAAAGTCCTTACTAAAATAAATGTGATGTCTTTGATCAAGTGGCCTAATGATCTTCTTGTAGGAAATAAAAAAATTTGTGGAATTTTGATAGAAACGGCAAAAGTAGGTGAATTGACCAAAGTAGTTATTGGCATAGGAATCAATGTAAACATGGAATATTCAGAGCTCATAGATCAAGAGTGGACCTCAATAAAATTAGAAAAGAAACAATTAGTAGATAGAAACTCAATCATTACAGATATGATTAATCAATTATGCATAACCTTAAATAAGTTTGAGCAAGAAGAGTTTGATTACTTTCTTAAAAGATTTACACCTTTAGATTTATTAAGAGATAAGGAATTTACTCTGAAAGATAAACCTAATGAAACATTCATTGGAAAAGGAATAGATAATAAAAGCTTCTTAATCGCACAAAATTTGAAGGATCAAAGGATAGTGAAATTTAGTTCTGGAGAAGTATCTTTAAAATTAAAGAAATGAGTTTATAATTCTCGTCGTTGCTGGCGTAGCTCAGTTGGTAGAGCTCCTGATTTGTAATCAGGCGGTCGTAGGTTCGACTCCTATCGCCAGCTCCACTTTGGAGACTAAGACTCCCGTTGAATCTCCATAGACCCAATCATTTGAATTGATTATCAATCCGTCTATTTCAATAGGGGCATCAATGGAACCTCTATCTTTTTTTTCACTTTTTTTAGGAACAGAGCCAAGGGCAAAAATTCCCATATCAATTTTTTTCAAGACATCTACATCCCTTACGCAGCCGAGGATAATTATTCCATTCCAATTATTTTTATAAGCATTTTCGGCAATCATGTCTCCCAAGAGGGCAACCTCAAAACTTTTATTCCCATCGACAAAAAGAACTCCTCCCTGCCCTTCTGTTGCTAATATTTTTTTAACAAAAGAATTATCGTTTGGAGCATGAACTGTTTTTATAGGACCATAAAGAAAATCTCTAGCTCCATACGAATTAAATTGTAAGCCTACGAATGGAACGCTGGGATTAAGATCGCTAAGATCTGGAGTTGAAATTTTTTGCATTTCTAAAGATTATTTAAAATTGGTTTATAGGTCGATCCTTTTTCAAACTCATCCATTATTTTAGATATTTGTTTAATTGATTTGGACGCATCCTCAACGGTAAAGCCCTTTCCTTCAAGAATTGATTCATAACTCTTGGTATGCAAATCTTGGAATCCCCCCGTAAATTCAAATTCATCTCCATTTATGGTGAAAGATCGATACAAAACTTCCTCTTGTCCCATTTCTTTAAGTTTTTCTTTAGATAAAACATTAATCATTATTAAAACTTTCGCATTTTCGTGTTCGATAAGAACGTTAGCTTGATTGAGAGATAACTTGTTGACATTGAAATTTGAAACTTGGCCAAAAATATCAATCAAAATATCCAAATAGTGAATACCAAATTCGAAAAGAATCCCTCCTGATTTATTTTCACTCCCTCTCCAGGAAGAAAAAAACTCTGAACCTCTTGTTGTAGCATATATCAGGATGACCTCATGTTTTTCTTCTGACTTTTGTGAAGTTATATTTTGTTTCAATTGAATTATTGACTCATGAAATCTTAATTGCATGATTGTAAAAACCTTTGCAGCAGAAACGGATTCAGATTTTCTAATCCTGCCTAAGTCTGAAACAGATAAAGCGAGGGGCTTTTCACAAATCACATTGATATCATTTTCTAAGCAAGTAATTATTTGATCAGTGTGTAAGTGATTTGGTGTACAGATAGAAATATAGTCTAAGTTATCTTTCTGATGGAATTTGATCATTTCCTCAAGACTATCAAGGGTTTCTATGTTCTTAGAAAGGAATTCTTTTTTTTGGGCTGAGTTAAAATCCAAATCACTGACGCACCTTAAATCTGCGTTAATATTATTGATTGCTTGAATATGGCGAGGAGCTATGTACCCTAGTGCTCCCAATAATCCAAATTTGAGCTTATTAACCATTGAAAAAGTATACTTGAGTAACTCATTGAGACATAAATGTTTAAAGGAATTGTAAAACTTTCAAAAAATGGCAAAGGATCTTTATTAGTGTCTGAAGATCTATCATTTAAACTTTCAAGAAAGGAATTATTTAAAGTATTTCCGGGTGATAAGGTTGAATGTTCAGTTCAGCAAGATAAAGCAACCATTCAAAAAATAATACAGAGGAACACAAGCGAAGTCATAGGTAAATTAAAAAAAACTAACAAAGGATGGATTGCAGAATCTGTTAACAATGAGTTTCATCTAGAAATAGTTATAAAAAAGAATACTTCTAAAAAACTCAAAAATGGTGACTTTTGTAAAATAAAAATAAAAAAACAACCAAGCTTAAAACACAGGCCTGAAGGTTACATAGTTGAACAACTTATATTTTCAAATATTTTTGAAGAAGCAGACGAGATCGCTTTGCAAACAAATCTTAATATAAAGAGAACTTTTCCAAAAATAATATTGCCAGAAATAAATAGGATTTTGAGAGAACATAATTCTGGAAATTTTTCTTCAAAATATAAAGATTTAACTGATAAAAATTTTTTTACCATTGATGGTAAAAATGCAAAAGATTTTGATGACGCAATTTGCTGCGAACAAACTTCAAATGGATACAAATTGTTAGTAGCAATTGCTGATGTCTCTGCTTTTGTTTCGGAAGGATCTTCCTTGGATAAAGTGGCTGCAGAAAGAGCAACATCAATTTATTTGAATTCAAAAGTTATTCCAATGCTACCAAAAGAATTATCAAACGATATTTGCTCTCTTCGCCCTCTTGAAAAAAGGTTAACGCTGGTCTGTGAAATGATTCTTGATAAAGATTGTTCTCTTAAAACTTTCAAATTTTCTTCAGCAATTATCGAATCGAAGAAAAGGTTTACTTATGACGAACTTTCAAATCTTGAGAAAGATAACATAGATAGACATCCAGAATTTTCAAATGATTTAAAGAAATTGTTAGAAATATGCAAAAAAAGAATTGAAAAAAGGAAGCAAAGACTCGCAATAGATTTTGAAATGAGTGAGTACCGACCAGAAGTTAAGAAAGGAAAACTAAAAGCTTTTGTTCCGGTAACAAGATATTTAAGTCACAAGGCCGTTGAGGAATGCATGATTTTGGCAAACATATCTGCTGCAAAATTTCTAAAAGAAAATCAAATAAGCACTATTTTTAGATTTCATGACTTCCCGGACATGGATAAGATCATTTCATTACAAAAATTTCTTCAATCAAGAGGTTTACCCATATCAGAAGATTTTAATCTCTCTAGAAAATCCATTTTCGATTGGGTTCAAAAAACCTCAAAGCATAAAATCAATGAAATCTTAACTCTTGAAATTCTAAAAAGCATGAAACTCGCAATTTACTCTTCTGAGAGGAGTGAACATTTCGCTTTGGGTTTAGATGAATATTTACACTTCACCTCACCCATCAGAAGATATCCGGATTTAGTGGTTCATAGATGTATAAAGCAAATTATTCATAACAAGAAATTTAAATCTTTATCAAAAAATGATTTAGCTGACATTGCAGAAAATTGCAGTTTTAGAGAAAGAGAGGCTGATCAAATCTCTAAGGAAGCAGATAAAGTTCTGAGATCGCGATGCGGACAAAATTATATAGGGAATAAATTTTCTGGAATCATAACCGGAGTTACAGAATTTGGAGTATTTGTGAAGCTAGATCAAATTAACATCGAAGGGTTGTGTCACATAAGCTCATTCAAAAATAAATATTACAATTTTAATTATGAGATGAAATCCTTAGTCAGTAGACAAGGCACGATAAGCATTGGAGATAAAATGAGTTGCATTATCGAATCGGTGCATCCTTATGAAGGTAAAATAAGTTTAATACCAGCATAAAAATGTTCGAGACATCAGATTTAAATACGATCAAAACTTTACTTGCCAACAAACCTGAGTCAGTTAGGTTGTTGGAAGTAGATGACAATTTAATTTCAAAAAGAATTAAAGCTATAAAAAAGATCGCTTTAGAGAAGAAATTAAAAATTGAAATAAAAAAATTTAAAAATCCTAATAAAAAGATCAATCTGATTTTCAAACCATCAGAACCAAAAAATATAGAGTACCTGGAAAAATTTTTAGAGACTAAAGAGGACGCCGTTATTCTTTTGCTCGATCACATAACTGATCCCAACAACCTTGGGTCAATCCTTCGCACAAGCTTGGGAGGAATGGTTGATGCGGTAGTAGTTCCAAAATCCAGGGCATGTCATTTAACTAAATCGGTAAGAGAAGTTTCAAAAGGATCAAGCGAACTTATCCCATTTGTGATTGTGCCAAACCTTAAGAGGATTACAGAGATGCTAAAGCTTAGAGGGTTTTTAATCTATGGAGCTGAAGGGAATTCACAGTCAGAATCTATTTACGATACTGATTTTTCCAAAAAATTAGGTTTAATAATAGGTTCAGAAAATAGAGGTATTCAAGAAACTTTAAAATTAAAATGCGATAAAATAATCAAGATTCCAATAAGCGATAAATTGGAGAGTCTCAATGCAGCTATTGCAACTTCAGTAATTGTTTTTGAGATTAATAGACAAAGAACAAACTAGAAATGCTAGCTCAAAGAACTTTAACTAATCCCATCAAGGCAAGTGGCGTAGGCTTGCATTCAGGCAGAAAAATTACAATAAAACTTTTACCCGCACCTGAAAATACTGGAATTATTTTTCAGAGAGTTGACTGTGACCCAGTTGTTGAGATCCAAGCTTCCGTTGAAAACGTAGGAGCTACAGCGCTCGCAACAACACTGGTAAGTGAAGATATTGAAATCTCTACAGTTGAACATATGCTCTCTGCTTTTGCAGGTTTAGGCATCGATAATGCCTATGTCCAAATTAATGACATTGAAGTCCCTATTATGGATGGTTCAGCAAATCCTTTTGTTTTTTTGATTCAATCAGCTGGCATAAAGGAACAAAAAGAAGTTAAAAAATTTATAAAAATAAAAAAACCGGTATCTGTGGAAGCTAAGAATGGCGCGAGAGTATCACTTTCGCCCTATGATGGTTTCAAAGTAAGTTATGAACTTGATTATGATCATCCTGTTCACAAAAGACAGCCCAACAAGGCTACTATTGACTTCAATTCAACAACTTTTCTCAAAGAGATATCTCGCGCAAGAACTTTTGGCTTTATGAGTGAAGTTGATGCATTAAAAAAAGAAAACTTAGCTCTAGGAGCAAGTGAGAAAAATGCTATAGCAATTGGTGAGTATGAAATTCTTAATGAAGAAGGTTTGAGGTCAGAGGATGAGTTCGTCAAGCATAAAATTCTTGATGTCATTGGTGACTTATATTTACTAAAACACAATCTAATTGGATCTTTTGAAGGTTATAAATCTGGTCATTCTCATAATAACCAACTTTTAAGAAAACTTATCGATAATCCTGATACTTGGGAAATAATTACTGCAGAAGAAGGCAATCAGTTCATCAGATATATCGATCCAATCATTGACCCGAGTACAGGATAAGAAATGTTTGGCTTTTTATTTGGCTCAAAACATAAAAGAGTCATTAACCGTATTTCCAAAACTGTTGATCAAATTAATTCTTTGGAGTCCTCTTTTGAGCAATTAAATGCTGATGATTTGCTGGCAAAATCTAATGAACTGAAAGATCAAGTTCGTTCGGGGGAAGCCTTGGAAAAAGTACTTCCCCAAGCATTTGCACTAGTCAGAGAATCGAGTAAAAGAAATTTGGGTCTGAGACATTATGACTGCCAACTCGTTGGAGGAGTTATCCTTAATGAAGGGAAGATCGCTGAGATGGCTACCGGTGAGGGAAAAACCCTCGTGGCTACTCTACCCTGTTACTTAAATGCTTTGACCGGAAAAGGTGTTTACGTAATTACTGTTAACGAGTATCTAGCTGAAAGGGATGCAAATTGGATGAGGCCCCTATTCGAAGGTCTTGGATTGACAGTCAGTCATGTTGTTCCCAATCAAAGTTTTGAAGAGAAAAAAAATGCCTATCAGGCAGATGTTGTTTACATCACGAACAACGAAGCTGGTTTTGACTATCTGAGGGATAACATGGCAATGGACAAAGCCCATAAAATGCAAAAAGACCTTTTTTTTGCTGTGGTTGATGAGGTAGATTCAATCCTGATTGATGAGGCTAGAACTCCTTTAGTCATAAGCGGTGTCGCCGAAGATAATTCTGAAATATATAAAAAGATAGGCCAGATAATTCCTCGCCTTAAGCAAGAAGAATTTGATTTGGAAACAGGAGATGTTTTTACAGAAGGAGATTTTCAGATTGATGAAAAAGTAAGATCTGCTGAACTTACCGAGAAAGGTCATGAAAACGTTGAACGTCTTCTTGTACACAACGGACTTCTTAAAGAGGATGACTCGCTCTATGCGAGTGAAAATCTAAAATTATTAAACATGGTTCAGTCTTCCCTAAGAGCCTTTAATCTATTTGAAAAAAACACAGATTATCTTGTGCAAAATGGTCAAGTAGTATTGATTGATACAAACACTGGAAGAGCTTTACCAGGTAGACGATTATCAGACGGAGTTCATCAAGCACTAGAGCTTAAGGAAAATGTAAATATCCAAGTCGAAAGTCAGACTTTGGCATCAACCACTTTTCAAAACTTTTTTAGACTCTTCGATAAATTATCTGGCATGACCGGGACTGCTGAAACTGAGGCTCAAGAGTTTGAGGAAATTTACTCTTTAGAGACCATTGTCATACCAACGAACCTGCCCATGATCAGAGACGATAAGGATGACAAAATTTATTTAACCCTTGAGGAGAAGTACGACGCTCTTGTTGAGGAAATAGAGACAATTAACTCGACCGGCGCGCCAATTTTGGTTGGGACAATTTCCGTAGAAACTTCTGAATTAATATCCAGCAAACTAAAACAAAGAAAAATTGAACATAATGTTTTAAATGCAAAACAACATGAAAGAGAGGCTGAAATAATATCTCAGGCAGGAGCTCAGAATGCTGTAACCATAGCGACAAATATGGCAGGAAGAGGAACAGATATCGTCTTAGGAGGTAATGAAAAGGACGCTTCTTTCAAAGAAAAAGTTTTATCGCTTGGAGGTCTACATGTGATTGGAACTGAAAGACACGAATCAAGGAGAGTTGATAATCAGCTTAGAGGAAGATCTGGAAGACAAGGAGATCCCGGTTCCTCACAATTTTTTCTGTCTTTAGAAGATAGCTTGATGAAGATTTTTGCACCGGAAAGAGTTAAAAATCTTATGCAATCAATTGGAGGTATGAAGAAGGGAGAATCCATAGAACATAGAATGCTCACTGGAGCAATCGAGAGAGCTCAAAGAAGAGTTGAGGGAAGAAATTTTGATCTGAGAAAAAGAATCCTTGAATTTGACGATGTCCTTAATGAACAAAGACAAGTTATATATTCTCAAAGAGAAGAAATTCTTCAAGAAGATGACTTAACAGAATTAATTGATTCAATGCGATTCAATGAAATATCAGATTTAGTTTATTCGTTTCTGCCGCCTTCTAGCGTAGAAAGTCAGTGGCAAACAGATAAGTTAAAGAATTCCCTATCTTCTGATTTCGCTTTTGAATTTGATCCAGTTCAATTCTTAGATGATGAAAAGAATAATCAAGATAACTTAATCGATGAAATTGTAAGTCAGCTTAAAAATAAATATCTTGAAAAAAGAATTGAATACAGCGAAGTTCTTCCTGGCCTAGAGAAACAAATTGTTTTACAAGTCATAGATATATCTTGGAAAAACCATATCAATGCTCTTGAATACTTAAGACAAAATATAGGCTTTAGAAGTTATGCAGGAAAGGATCCCAGACTTGAATATAAAAGAGAAGCTTTTGAAATGTTCGAGGGTCTTCTCACGAACATCAATGCAGAAGCCATAAAGTTTTTATCCAAAATTCAAATCAATAAAGAAGAGCAACCAACTCAGGAAAGTTCTGTTATAAAAAATACGATAAGTCATAAAGAAGAGATTCAATCCGCTTTTGATTCGCCTCAAGAACAAGTCAATAAAAATAAATCTGAACCAAATGAAGAACTTTCAGGAAATAGAAGAATGAGAAGACTTCAAGCTAAAGCCAAAAGGAAAAAAAGAAAATAGATTATGAAAGAAGTTAAAATTGGCTGTTCTTCGAGTTATCAAAAATATGGCAAAAGGCTGGATACCGCAATAATTCAATTGCCTAGCAACAGCAATATCTCTGGGTTATTTACTTCAAATAAATTTCCTGCAGCGCCGGTAAAGGTTGCAAAAAAGAATTTAACAAACCTTGATAAAAAAAAGAAAACTGCATTATTTATAAATGCAGGAAACGCAAATGCTGCAACTGGATCAGAAGGTTTAAAGGACATAAATAAAATGTTTGCTAATTATAAAGATGTAAACGTTCTGCCCTTTTCAACCGGAGTGATTGGAGAAAGACTTGATCTACAGAGGTATGGAAAATCCTTTTTTAATGCTTATAAAAATCTTGGTAGAAGTAGTTGGAAAAATTTTGCTAGTTCAATTATGACGACAGATAAGAAAGAAAAAATAGTTAAAAAGAGTATCAATATAAAAGGCAAGACTATAAATTTCATTGGCATCGCTAAAGGTTCAGCAATGATTGAACCTAACATGGCAACAATGTTGTCCTTTGTATTTACTGATTTAAAGATAAGCAAATTAAAATTAGACAAAATCCATAAATTAGCCTGCGAAGGTTCTTTTAATTCAATAACTATTGATGGGGATCAATCAACAAATGACTCTTCTTTGCTTATCGCTACAGGATCATCACTAATTTCGCTGTCTAAAGCCAATGAAAAAAAGATCGTAGAAACTATTCAAGATATTTTCTTCTCTTTAGCAGAAAAAATAGTACTCGATGCTGAAGGAGCAACAAAGCTAATTTCGATTACCGTTAAAGGACTCAAGACTGAAAACGATTGCAAAACGGTTGCTAAAAATATTGCTAACTCTCTTTTAGTAAAAACAGCTGCTTTTGGAGAAGACCCAAATTGGGGGAGAATTTTAATGGCAGTTGGCAATACCAATATTAGCTTTGACGAGAAGAAATTTAATCTAAAGCTTGGAAAGCTCCAGGTATTTAGAAATAACAAACTTAGTCCAAGTTATTCAGAAAAATTAGGATTGAAAGAATTCAAAAAAAGAAAAATAGAAATAGTTATTAAGCTGGGTGATAGCAATAAGACAAGCAAAGTCCTTACGTCGGATTTATCTAAAGATTATGTAAGCATGAATGCAGACTATAGATCCTGATTATTTTTTTATTACTCCTGAAGTAATTCCTGAGAATTACCTAGAACTGTTGGAATCAATTGAAATTAAAAAAGAATTGCTTTTGTTAAGATGTTTAGATAATTCAGAACTTAATAAGAATTTAAAAAAATTTTTATTACTAAAGAAAAAGTATCAAACTAAACTTATTTTGAGCTCCAGACACCTAGACATCTCGGAACGATTTGATGGCATTCATTTCAATTCAGCGGATCTGATGAATTTATCGAACTTAGAAAGCTATCAAAATTGTTTAGGTGCGTCTTGTCACAATGAGGAAGAGATCAAGAAAGCAAACCAACTTAAGTTGGATTATATTTTTATTTCACCAGTCAAAAAAACAAAAAGTCATGAGGATGCACCTTCTATAGGTTGGCAAAAATTTAAGGAATTAAGATCTCTGTCTGAAATTAAAACTTATGCTCTAGGCGGAATGAGAATTTCAGACTTAAATGAGGCAAAAAAATATTCTGCAGATGGAATAGCAGGTATTTCTTCTTTTATGGGTCAATAGAAAGATCATCTTCATCTATTATGGGCCGGGAAATCTTGTGTTTCTCAAAAAACCAATCGCCTAAGTCAATGGCCTGACATTTCTCACTGCAAAAAGGTCTGTGATTTGAATCTTTATTCACAGAGTACATTTTTCTGCATCGAGGACATTTTTTTTTCATTTAAGAATTTCTCTTTCTAAATCTTGATGAATTTTTTTGACCTTCTCCTCTAATTCCTGCAAAGAACCATCGTTTGAAATAATTATATCTGCAAGCTCATTCCTGCTATTTCTATCTATTTGGGAATCAATAATTGATTTAATCTGGCTGGCTTCAACATTATCCCTTTTTGTGGTTCTATCGATTTGATTGTCTTCGCTTGTGTCGACAACTATTGTTTTTGAACAAAGGTCTTTTTGATTTGTTTCAAACAACAAAGGAGATACTAAAATTGCATATTTTGAGGTCGCAGTTGCTAAATCGTTAATGAGTATTTGATGAATTAATGGATGAAGTAGATTTTCTAACCAGTCTTTTGCAGAACTCTCTTTAAATATAATTTCTCTGAGCTTTCTTCTGTCTAATTCTCCCTCAGAGGTAAGAATATTTGATCCAAATTTTTCAGCGATTTTTTTTAAAGCTGGTTGTCCTTTCATCACAGGTTGTCTAGAAGCTACATCTGCGTCAACAACTTTCACTCCTAAGCCCTCAAAGATTTCTGAGACGGATGATTTTCCTGATCCAATTCCTCCTGTTAAACCTACTACTATCATTAAAATTATTTTTCTGGATAATGATTATATTCCATGAACGGATAAATTATTCAACTGGGGGAATATGAATCCATATAGGTTACTTTTCTTTTTGACGCTTCTGAATCTTTTAAATTTTGTGGACCGTCAACTCATTGCGAGCTTTGCAAATTTTATTGTTCCTGACCTAGGCTTAACTGATTGGCAGTACGGCATTTTAACTGGATTAGCTTTTGTCTTTTTTTATTCAATTATGGGATTGTTCATGGGAACGCTGGCAGATAAGTACAATAGACCAAGATTAATTGGTTTTGGGGTTCTACTGTGGAGTGTTTTTACTGCGCTTACAGGTGCTGCCAAAGGATTTATAAGTATGGCTATTCCTAGGGCCTTCATTGGAGTTGGAGAATCAATCTTAACGCCAACATCCATGTCCATGCTTTCAGATAGCTTTCCAGCAAATAGGATGGGTTTTGCTGCTGGGGTTTATTATATGGGTGTTCCTATCGGAGTTGGGATAAGTCTCCTTATAGTAGGATTTCTTGGTGAGCCTCTAGGATGGAGAAACTGTTTTTACATTTTGGGAGGTATCGGAGCAGTTTTAGGGATCGTTGCATTTTTCTTTAAAGATCGCCCTAGAAAACACCTTATCGATAATCCAGATGAGGTTAATCTCTCTTTTTCAGAGATAGTTTCTACTTTAAGGCAAGCCTTGACCTCTTCTAATGCATTAATCTTAACCATAGCTGGAGGAGTTCTTTATCATGTAGCACTGGGAGCAGCAGTTTTTGAACAACTTTGGTATGCCCAAGAAAGAGGTTTTGAAAGATCAGAAATTGCTCAACTAACTGGGATCATTGGTGTGGTTGCGGGTCTTGCAGGAAACTTGTTTGGTGGTTTAATGAGCGACTGGTGGCTGAGAACTTTCAATCAAGGTCGTCCAATGTTTCTTTTTTGGCTCACTCTGTTGCTATTACCTCTTGGAATAATTTACAGATTCGTAGAACCAAATACTTTTATTTTTTGGCTGGGAGTTTTAATCGGTTATTTCCAACTAGGATGTTTTTATGGTCCTACTTTTTCAACCGTTCAGGAGCTTGTGCCGCCTAAAATAAGAGCTACTGTAGTAGCATTTTATATTTTATGCCTAAACCTTATAGGTCTTACATTTGGCTCTTTAGGAGGTGGAATCTTTACTGATCTTTTAAGATCATTTGATGTGGCTGAACCATATACAATAATGCTTGTTACTTTCTCTTTGATAGCTGGATTAGCTATACCTTGCTATTATTTTGGTGGCAAAATCTATGAATCAGATAGAAAAAGACTTTTGGAAGAATTTAACAATTGAAATTAAAAGATTGTCATAACATTAGCGATTTAAGAAAAGCTGCAGAAAAAAGATTGCCAGCAGCAATGTTCCATTACATTGATGGTGCTGCAGGAGATGAATGGACAATAAAACACAATACAAATTCCTTTGAACAATACGAAGTGATTCCGAATTATTTAGTTGATGTAGATAAAATTGATACTTCAACAAAGGTTCTTGGGACACAGATTGATTGGCCATACATATGCTCGCCCACCGGCTATCACAGATTATTTCATCACGAAGGTGAAATAGCAGCAGCAAATGCTGCAAGTGATATGGGTACGATTTTTTGCCTCTCTACCCTTTCAACAACTACTATCGAAGAGGTTGCAGAAAAATCTAAAGGTCCTAAGGTTTTTCAAATTTATGTTCTGAAGGACAGAAGTATCTCAGTCGAATACATTGAAAGATGTAAAGCTGCTAATTACGATGCTCTCTGCTTGACTATTGATGTTCCTGTTAACGGCAGACGAGAAAGAGATCTACGCACTGGCATGACCGTGCCACCAAAATTAACACTAAAGTCTTACCTAAATATCGCCAGTAAATTTGATTGGACATTGAATTATCTTACTCATCCACCCACGCCATCTATGGTCAATATTGAGCACAGGTTGAAAGATGCTGCTAACGATATTTCTGTAATGGATTTTATGAACAGTCAGTTTGATAGGACCGTTACTTGGAAAGATGCAGAGTGGATGATAGGTCAATGGGATAAGGCTTTTGCGGTCAAAGGAATTTTATCTGTAGAAGATGCTAAACGGGCAAAGGATATTGGTGCTTCAGCAATAATGATTTCAAATCATGGAGGAAGACAACTGGATGGATGTCCAGCGCCATTTGAAATGTTGAAAGAAATTAGAGATGTTGTTGGAGACTCTATTGAGATTATAGTTGATGGTGGTATTAGAAGAGGGATTCATGTCATAAAAGCTCTCGCCATGGGAGCTAATGCCTGTATGGGCGGTAGACCTTACCTTTACGGACTATCTGTAGGAGGCTACAACGGAGCTAAATATGCGTTACAACTTTTAAAAGATGAAGTTGAACAAAGCATGATCCTAACAGGAGTCAAAAACGTTAATGAATTAAATAGATCTTTTTTGAGGAGACCCGGAGAATGAGAATTAGATTACTGATTATTTTAGCTTTGTTAAATCTTAATGTGTTTGCGGTTGAGGGTATGTGGGAGCCTTCTCAAATGGGCAATTTAAAAAAGGAGTTAAAAAATACAGGGTATTCAAGAGACGCAGATGATCTAACAGATTTATTTTCTTTCCCACTTAATGCAATAGTGAGTCTTGGTGGATGCTCTGCATCGTTTGTCTCTCCAGAAGGTCTTATTGCAACAAATTACCATTGTATCGAAGGGTCATATTTACAATTTAACTCTTCCGAAAAGGAGAATTTATTCGAAACCGGATTTGTTGCTAGAAGCAAATCAGAGGAAAAACCTTCTGCGCCTGGGTCAAGTGCTTATGTCACTCAAAGCATCACCAATGTTACCAAGGCTGTGTTGAGACAAACAGAAAACCTTAAAGATGACCTTGATAGATACAATAAAATTGAAAGTAATAAAAAAAGCATCATTGAACAATGCGAGACAAGCGATGAAATAAGATGCAATGTAAGATCATTTTTCAGCGGAGAGACTTATCAATTAGAAAAAAGATTAAAAATAAGAGATGTTCGATTGGTCTACGCTCCTCCTGCTTCGATAGGTGAGTACGGCGGCGAGATAGATAATTGGATGTTCCCAAGGCATACAGGGGATTTTGCCTTGTTGCGAGCTTATGTGGCTCCCGATGGAAGCAGCAAAGAATTTGCTAACCAAAATAAACCATATAAATCCAAGAACTATTTAAAGATATCAGCAAAAGGAGTTCAAGAAGGTGATTTTGTTATGGTTGCCGGATATCCAGGCACAACCAACAGGTTGCTTACATATAACGAAGTAGATTTTGATATAGAGGAAGGATTTAAAGGTTTCGTTAATTTTTTAAAATCTGGGATAGACATCATGAGGTCTTCTACGAAAGATGAAGATGGTTCTTCTTTAAAATATAGAGGATTAATTAGTGGTTATGAGAATTATTATAAAAAAATATCAGGACAAATAGATGGTGCAGAGTTATTCAAAGTGCAAGACAAAGCTAATTCTGATTGGTTAGGTTTCATAGATTATTTAAATGAAGAAGGCTCTAAACAAGAAAAGGGGTCTTTAGGTTCGCTTCTTTCTTTGATTGATGATCAAAAGGCAAAAGAGTTACCTAATTATTATTATGGAAATTCAAGAATGATTTCCACCGCTCAAAGAATTTACAGATACGCCTATGAAAGAACCAAACCAAATGATCAACGAGAAATTGGCTTCCAAGAGAGAGATCATGAAAATATTGTGAATGGAATTAAATCTCTTGATTATCGTCTTGATAAAAGAGTTGATAAAGAAATTTTTATTAACCGACTTCAAAAATATAGAACTTTTGAAGGAAATTTAAGAAGGCCACAATTTAGCAATTATTTTCAACTAGATGCAGACTTTAAAAAGTCTAAAAAAATTGTTGAAGATATCTACTCACAAAAATCATTATTGGATTCGGCTGAAGATAGACTTTCCTTGATTGACTTATCTCTAGATGAACTCAATTCAATTGAAGATCCTTTCATTAACGTTGCTAGGATTCTATTTGATGAGCAAATGGAGTATGAAAACATTGCTAAGTCTGAAGCTAGCGAAAAACAAAGACTCAAATCAACTTTCATAAAATCGTTAAGAAAATATTATAAAAGTATTGGAAAGTCATTGTACTCAGATGCTAACGGTACCCTCAGAATTACTTTTGGTAACGTTAAGGGAGTATCTCTAGAGGACGGCATTACCTATGGTCCATTTACGCGTTTAGAAGGTATTAATAAAAAACATAGCGGAGAGGAGCCTTTTGATGCTCCAGATAAGCTAATGGATTTAATCTCTCAAAAAAATTATGGGAGATATGAGTTGGAATCCTTAGGTTCTGTTCCGGTGAATTTTTTGTGCGATCTTGATATTACAAATGGAAATTCAGGGTCAGCCACGCTAAACGGTAAAGGTGAGTTGGTAGGTCTTGCTTTTGATGGGATGCTTCAGACGATTATCGCTGACTATAAATATATTCCAGAAGCGAGAACTATATCTGTAGATTCAAGGTACTTTCTTTGGACTTTAGAGAAGTTTGATGAAGCTAGAAATATTCTTGAAGAGTTATCGATTGAATACTAAGAAATGACTGTGCTTTTAACAGGTTTGTTTCTTGCAGCCCAAATAAGTCTTAGGATTTTGACAATAAATAACCTAACAGTTCGATCATAAAAAGATATCTTTTCTTTAGTATCTTTGGTCTCTGATGTTTGCTTCCCTCTTATGACTTTACCTGGAAGAGTTCCGGTCGCTTGACCATTCTCATAAACAACCTCACCACTTTTAATGGTTGCTAAATAACCAAAGGATTCCTGAACAAGCCTTTTCCCACCTTTAGGAAGATCAAAGATCATTTTTGGAAGAGAGACATTTAATTTTTCAAAATCAATAATGTTGATATCTGCAATCATTCCAGTTTTGATTTCTCCCCTATCAAATAGTCCATAAGTTTCAGCAGTGTCTTTTGTCTGCTTTCTAATGATAAGTTCTAAAGGAATTTTATTGCCTGCTGATCTATCTCTTGCCCAATGAGATAAATTTGTTGTGGGCATGCTTGCATCACAAATGAGGCCGCAATGCGCTCCTCCATCACTCCCACCAGCCACAGACGATTTAAGTTTATAGAATGTTTCAACGAACTTAAGTTTATGATTTTCATAAGGGGTGAAACATGCGTAAATTAAACTTTTACCGTCATCTTTTATCAATTCGTCGTAAATAACCTCTTCTTCTGACTGGTTTCTCTGTTCAGCTAAGTAAGCAATACTATCTTCTCTTGATGGTTCGTAATTAGGAGGATCACTTAAAATAAATTGAGTTTCATAGTTAGAAATTAGTTTTTTACCTATTTCTGCTTCAGCTTTTATTTCTTCTTTAGTCTTGTTAGATTTTTGTTCTTTAGCAGCTTTCTGTAAATCTTCTCTAAAGCTTGGCGACTCATTTAAAATTTTTTGCTTAAAAGCAGGATCCCTCATAATTGACAGTCTCTCGTTGAGGGGAAGATGAGAAATATCTTTGTAGGAAGGATGACCTATAAATGGATGCAAAGAACTTTCTAGACCAAACATAAGTCCCACGTTTCTTCCTGGGAACTGAGGTCGAACATTTTTACCTTTAAGAAACTGTTCTTCGCAGTAAAGAATGGTTTTAACGGAGTCGCCATTAGTTTGAAGAACAGTTAAACCGCAATCAGACTTTTCAACGTATTCTTTCATCCATGACATTTCTATTTCTTGGTCCAGCCAATCAGATACAATTTCTAAAGTACCCTCACCCGCTCGATCCACTGCAAAAGCAAGTTCTTTCATTTCTTCTGAGCTTGCTTCTGTTCCAGGCACATAAACACCATGGACGTCCCTGTGTAAGATAGTTCTTGATGTACTGAATCCTAACGCGCCTGCATTAATGGCTTTTTCTACTATTTCTGACATTTGGTTTATTTCATCTTTAGATGCATCGACTTGGTTTTGACATCTGTCATAGCCCATGACATAGCTTCTTACCGGTCCATGCCCGACCATAAACCCTAAATCCATTACAAATTCTTTCCTTTCAATTGCATCAAGAAATTCAGGAAAAGTTTCCCACTCCCAATCAATACCTTCATGCAGTGCAGTACCTGGTATGTCCTCAACACCTTCCATAAGTTGAATAAGGAAATTTTCATCTCCGGGTTTCACGGGTGCGAACCCAACTCCACAGTTGCCCATAACAACTGTGGTTACTCCATGCCAGCTCGAAGGAGTTAAATAAGGATCCCAACAAACTTGTCCATCGTAATGTGTGTGAATATCTACCCATCCAGGAGAAACAAGGTTTCCATCAGCATCAATTTCTTTTTTACCGGAGTTAATGACCTCACCGACTTTGGTGATATTTCCCTCATCAATTGCAATGTCTCCAAGAAAAGGTTTTTTTCCTGATCCATCAACTATATTGCCGTTTCTAATAACTAAATCATGTATGTGCATCTCTCTCATAGACTTATTATGTATCTGTAATGAGAAAAATTGAAGTATTTTTGGTGGAGCCAGGCGGGATCGAACCGCCGACCTCCTGCGTGCAAAGCAGGCGCTCTCCCAGCTGAGCTATGGCCCCAAAAGAAGGGGGTAGATTAGAGAAAGATGTAAGAAATGTCTAACTTTTTTAAGCAGGCAGTGCATTAGAGATAGCTTTTAGAAGAGGTCTCTGGTGTGCTTGCTTAGTTTTTAAATAATGAGGATGGCCTAAAGTAGCTAAATCTTCTGCCTTCTCCATTATTCTTTTTTCAAAATCTGAAGGTGATACTATTTCATCGAGTAGTCCGGCCTCAATACACTTATCAAAAGGATAAGGATCAGCATGATAAAGCACAGAATAAACATGCTTTTTATCTATTCTGCTTTCAGCAACTTCCATAATAGGAGAGGGAATATCCATGTTATTTCTAACTTCGTTTGCCTGAGCGACAAATTTTCCTTCAAGTGCAATCCTATAGTCCCCGCAACATACTATAAAGAGGCCCATTGCAATAGTGTGTCCAGTTACAGCCATAATCACAGGTCTGGGAAAAGTATATAAGTCGTGCATTGTTTTCATTCCCATCTCAACCATTTTTTTGGATTTTTCTGCATCTTCACCTTGAATAGTTTTTAGATCAAAGCCTGCGGAGAATATTCCTTCTCTCCCTCTTACGATCAATGCGCCTTTATCTTTTGGCACTTCTGCTAAGCATTGCTGAATAGACTCAAGCATTTCTAACGAGCACACGTTAACTTTTCCATCATCTAAAACTATCGTTGAGATGTCACCATCAGTACTTAAAGTTGCTATCTCTGTCATAATTTCTCCTAAATCTATATTAAATCACAAGCCTCGGCAGGCATCCAATGTGCATCTTTACCGTCCCATTTTATATTGCAACCGATTGGATTGGTAATAGGCGTAGTAATTATTTTATTTCCTAAGTGTTCATCAATGGCAGTTTCAAGATCGTTCTGAGAAGCTAAAGAGGGATTTTTTGGATTATCTATTGACCTGCCAGTATAAATAAGCTCTCTACTCTGATTGAATAAAAAAAAGTGAGGTGTTTTCAACGCTCCAAATGTTTGCGCTATCTCTTGTGTTGAATCACAAAGATAATCCCAAGGGAAATTGAATTCTTTCATTCTATTTTGCATATTTTCAAAGCTATCCTCTTCATAAGTATTAGGGCTATTAGAGTTGATACAAACAAATTTGATACCTTTTTCTAAGTACTTTTCAGCACTTATTCTAGTAGCTTCATCAGATCCGATGACGTAAGGACAATGGTTGCAAGTAAATGAAATAACTAATAACTCGTAAGATGCGTAATTGGAAAGACTATAAAATTTTTCGTCAGTTGCTAAAAGATTAAAATCTGGCGCGTCTTGTCCTATTTCCAAAGTATAAGCCATGATTGAAATTCTACTGTTCTGCAATAATTAGATCAATTTTGAATGAAAAAGATTTATAGGTATTTTGGTGGGTCTGGCAGAACTCGAATCTGCGACCTCACCCTTATCAGGGGTGCGCTCTAACCAGCTGAGCTACAGACCCATATGAAATGGAATGCAACCTTAGCAAGCAATTATCAATAAATAAAGTTAAATTAATTCTCGGAATCCCTTCTTATTACATAAGGACGGTTTTTATTCGAAAAGTAAATTCTTACCACCACTTCAGCCAATAATCCGGTTGTTAAAAGTTGGGTTCCAAACACAACAGAAAGTATTCCGCCGTAAAATAAAGGTCTATCGCCTAGGTCTATGCCGAGCATTATTTTTTGGGCACTTAATATAAATAAGATAATTATTCCAAGGCCCAGAAACACTAAACCAGGAAAACCAAAAAAGTGTGCTGGTTTAGATAAAAATCTTTGGAAAAAAATAATTGAAAATAAATCCAAAGGTACTCTCGCAATTCTTCCAAACCCATACTTACTCTCGCCAGCAATTCTAGGTCTATGATTTACAACCTCCTCGCTTATTCTTGCCTTATCTGTATATAGACTCATCCAAGCAGGAATTAACCGATGCATTTCACCGAACAATTGAACCGCTTTGAGGGTTTTATTTCTGTAGACCTTTAAGCTACATCCGTAATCATGGAGCTTAATATCAGTCGACCAGCCTATTAAAGAATTTGCCATCTTTGATATGAGACTTCTAAGAAAAGGATCTTTTCTGTCTTTTCTCCATCCAACAATTAAATCCAATTTTTCTTCTTTCAGCCTATTCAAGAGTCTTAAAATATCCTTCGGATCGTTTTGAAGGTCTCCATCCAAAGTTGCTATGTATTTTCCTTGCACGTGGTCAAAACCTGCTTGCATTGCAGCTGTTTGCCCTGAATTCCTTCCTAATTGCAGGTACCTGACTTCTTTTTTTACTTTGGCAATTGATTCACATATATCCCCAGTATTATCTTTGCTTGAATCATCAACAATGAGTAATTCCCATTCTTTGTCTAGAGATTCCATCGATTGATAAATTTCATCGACGAGAGGTTTTATATTTTCTTCCTCGTTGTAAACAGGAACAACAATGCTTAAATAAGTCTTCATGTCTTCTTAATGAATATTGAAACAATTGCAAGGATAAGACTATATAAAAGAACAGTAAAGTGGACCAATAAAGAAGCACTAATCATTGAATCGATATTAATATTTTTATCAAAAGAATTTAGTCCAAATATTATGCCTCCCTCATATGTCCCCGTTCCTGCAAAGCCATGTATAGGTAGGATTGATGTTAATTCACCAAAAATAACGGCAACGAAAGAACCTTCTAAGCTTGCTGAAATCAAAGATAACAGAAGATAAGTGAGTGCAAATATTTTTATGCACCAAGCTAACAAAGACAAAATCAAAATTTCAATTTTTTCAAAAAGATTTTTTTTAATATCTCTTTCTTGCAATAAATAGCTTACTCCCAAGTACCAACCAGCTAAAATTAAAATATTTAATATTAAAGAATAGTAGAAACTAAGAAAGACAAATAAAAACAAAAAAATGATTGATAGAAAATCTGTTAGCCTGAAAATAAAAAGTGCCCTGAGGGATATCTTATTATCGATCCCATAAGATTCTCTCAAAAGCAAAGGGAAAGAAAATTCTCCAATTCGCATAGGTAAGAAATTATTTAAAAAGTTATGCAAGAAAGTGATTCGCATCACTCCTAGACTCTTTGTTTCCTTTTTAAAGAATCTTCTAATTCGAGCAGCCCTTATCAATAGGCTTAAAACCAAAAGACCTAATGCAACGGACACTAGGAGAAAATCCAAATTTTCTGTCATGAAAAGAAAGGAACTAAAAGATCCATATTGATAGATTAAATATATGAATGTGGAAGAAATAAGCAAAGGCATAAAGATTTTAAAAAAATTACTCTGAGATACCTTTGTTTTGGTGAAATAGTCTAAAGCAATACTAAAAATGTTCTCTATTTTCAGTAAATTAAGAAATAAAAGGGGACTCAAGAAAATAAGAATGTATAACCAACCGATTTCATTTGCAAAATCATAGGTAGAAAAATTGCCAATGAGCATTGTGTAAAGCGCGACGCTTAATAAAATAATGAAAAATACCGAATATAAAGTATCCAAAATTTTTGACGATCTATCTGCCAATGAAGCTAAGAGTAAAGGCAAGCTAAAACCCAAAGAAGCCCCAATCAGAATATCCATTGGCCAGTGAGCCCCAACTAATATCCTTGTAGAAGCAATAAGTGAAAAGGCGAAAATTAACAGTACAAAATAATTTTTTTTAATCATGCCTGAGACAACCAAACAAGAGAAAAATAAAAAGAGACTAAATGCGTGTCCGGAAGGCACGGATTGAGAAGTCAAAAGAGGCTCAATAACAAAAAATTCCTCTCTTGGCAGGATTGCTCCAGGTCTTGGAATATCCAGTAAAATTTTTAATCCCCTCGAGAGCAAGATTCCAATCAGTGTAGATGAGATGATTAACCTGAAAAATTTTCTTGAATAATAAATGGGGATTACAGACGCAATCAGCAGAACGGCTGCGTTACCAAATTCGGTAAGAAAAGTGAGAGCTGTTTGATTTATAAAAGCTCCCGCACTATTTAGTCCAATAAAAATAAAATTATTTAGAGCAACTACAGGATCTAAATAATTCAAACCAATCAGAACCAGCGCCAAAGCAAAGATAATAAATCCTGTTTTGTGCTGCTGATTCACTCTTTTATCACCACAGAAATACCCGACCTATTATAAATTTCTGTCACTGAGCCCAGCTCATCAATTTGATTGCTCCTTAAAAGAATTATTTGTCCATCATTATGATTTCTATAGGCAGTATCTCTTGCATATACTCCAAATGAGGGAAAGTTCATCTTGTACATGGCTAAAGGTTTATTCATATCTTTTACCTTAAATCCAGCCTGTTTGAATCGATCTTGGAATAGTCCTATGGCACTTGGAAGAAAAATTAAATGAACACTAATCAAAAATAATAGAGATGAGATTATAAATTGGTTAAATTTAGAAAAGACCACAAATGAGATAATTCCAAGGACTAGAAGAATTAATATTGGAATAAAGAAATTTGTTGGAGTGAAAAAAACCTCTATTTCCTCTCTCAAAACATTCCAAATAATATCTTTCTCTGAGGAAACCAGGGTTTCTAATATGAAAGGCATAGATGATATGAAGCCCAATAAAGAAATAAAAATTAGCATATTTATTCTTTTGCTTTGCTGCTTGAAATTAAGTGCCATTAATATGAATAGTGGAGTTATTCCATAAAGCAAATAGTGCGGTAACTTAGTTGAAGATATTGAAAAAAAGAGTAATACCCATAAAAACCAAATCCAGAGAAAACTTTTAGTTTTGTCCTTGAAGTCTGTCTTAATTCTACCGACTACCGTGAAAAGACTATTCCAAAATGGAGCCACCAATAAAATCAAAATGACAAGATAGTAATAAAATGGTCCTGAGTGGCCTTCAAAAGTCGATGTATACCTTTGAAAGTTATGTTTCAAAAAGAATCCTAGTATCGGATCTATGCCTTCGCTTAAATATAAATAGATAAACCACGGTGATGCAATGCAAAAAAAGACAAGCCATAAAAAAGGATTTAAAAGTTTTCTTAACGTTTCAGTTAAATATCCATTCCACCAAGCCCAGAAAAATAATGCCCCTCCAGGCACGATTAAAATAGCGGGTCCTTTTGTTAAAAAGCCAAAGCCTGCAAGAATTGCTGCATAGTATAAATACTTGGTCCGTTGTTCTCTTAAAGCTAAAAATGCCAAAAGTGTGGTTGAAGCCACAAAAAAGTTAAATATTCCATCTGCAGTTGCTGTTTTGATAATAATCGATGCACCAAGGCTTGCTAGAACGAAAAAAGCAGCTAAAAAAGCATTTCTTTTATTTGAAATCTTTTTTGTAAACCAAAACGTTACGAATGCCCAGAGCAACCCAAAGATTACGCTCGGTAATCTAAAAGAGAACTCTGAAAAGCCAAAGGTTTTTAAACTTATGACCTGCAGCCAGTGGGTAAGAACCGGTTTATCATCCCTCCTCTCTCCTGCTAACTCAACGTTTGTAAAATTACCAGAATCCATCATAGTCAAAGTTGCTGAAGCGAATGCACCTTCGTCTTCATCAACTAATGGATAAAGGTTAATAGAAAAGAGATAAACGGAAAATAAAGAAATTCCTAATATAAGGGCGAGTATCTTATTTGACACCCTGTCGATGGTACTAGTTTTTTGCCTTATCAACCAGACGGTTACTAGCTATCCAAGGCATCATCTCTCTTAAAGATTTTCCAACCTCTTCTATTGGATGTGCGGCTGATTGTCTTCTAAATTCTTGCATTGCAGGCCCTCCATCTGGACCGTTGCTTTTTCTTGCATCTGCAATAAATTCGTCTGCAAAATCTCCAGACTGAATCCTTTCAAGAATTTTTTTCATTTCCTTTTTGGTTTCGTCAGTTATTACTTTAGGTCCTGAAGTGTAATCTCCATATTCTGCTGTATTTGAAATGCTATACCTCATGTTTGCTAACCCTCCCTCGTAAATCAAATCAACGATTAATTTAACTTCATGAACACATTCAAAATAAGCCATCTCGGGTGGATAACCGGCTTCTACCAGAGTTTCATAGCCTGCTTGAATCAATGAAGTCAGACCTCCACACAACACAGACTGTTCACCAAACAAATCTGTCTCTGTTTCATCTTTGAAAGTTGTTTTGATGATACCTGCTCTTCCGCCACCTATAGCTGAAGCATAAGCAATTGATGTATCCAATGCATTAGAGGAGGCATCTTGATGAATTGCAACTAAACAAGGTACCCCAGCTCCATCTAAGTATTGACCTCGCACTGTATGACCAGGTCCTTTAGGAGCTATCATGATTACGTCTAAGTCTTCTCTTGGAACAATCTGTTCGTAATGAATATTAAATCCATGTGCAAATGCCAAAGTAGCACCTTGCTTAAGATTAGGTTCTATCTCTTCTTTATAAGTTATTCCTTGAAACTCATCGGGAATTAACATCATCAATACATCGGCTTTAGATGCAGCTTCGACATTACTAGCAACTTCAAAACCTGCTTTAGATGCCTTTGCAGCTGAAGATGATCCATCTCTTAATCCGAGAATTACGTTGAAACCAGAGTCTTTCAAATTATTAGCATGTGCATGACCTTGAGAACCATAGCCTATAATCGCTATAGTTTTATCTTTTAATAATTCAGGATTTGAATCTTTTTCGTAAAATACTTCCATTGTTTTCTCCTAATACTCAATTGTAGTTTCACTTTCAGAAATGAGAAAGTTTTCACCTGTCCCCATTCCAAGTAGACCTGATCTGGTAACCTCTAAAAACTTTTGCTTATTTAAAGAAAGAAGAAAATCATCAACTTCATGGTTCGAACCAATAAGTTTAATCATTACAAATTCATCTTTGTGATTAATAATTTCTCCAACAACAGGGAAAGCACTTTCAATAATTTTTTTTGCTTCTTTCTCAGTAATTTTTAATTTAACAATGGCAATTTCCAGTGAAACAGATTCAACGTCGGACAGATTCTGAACTTCTACAACATCAATTACTTTGTTTAATTGTTTGAGTATTTGAGATATCACGCTTTCTTCTTCTTTAACGAACATGGTGAGCCTTGATAAAGATGAATCGTTAGTAGGAGCCACAGATAAAGAGTCTATGTTGTAACCTCTTTGTGAAAATAAACCTACAACCCTAGAAAGAGCTCCCGGTTGATTTTCCATTAAAATCGATATGTGACTCATCTTAAAAAGTCTTTTTAGTTTTACTAACTCGCATTTCAGACATATTGCCACCGGCTTCGAGCATCGGGTATACATGCTCATCTGGATCAACATATACATCCATGAATACAAGTTTATCTTTCATGGAAATACATTCATCCATTCTTTCTTCTAGCTCACTGATATCCTCTACCTTAATACCCACATGTCCATAAGATTCGGCAAGCTTGACGAAATCAGGTAAAGAATCTTCGTAGAGAATATTGGAATACCTTCCACCGTATTGCATGTCCTGCCACTGCTTAACCATTCCTAAAGCTCTATTATTGAGATTAATTATTTTCACAGGCAGTCCATACTGCATACAAGTAGATAGCTCCTGAATACACATTTGAATGCTGCCCTCACCGGTTACACAAACAACATCCTCATCAGGGAAAGCAAATTTAACTCCCATGGCAGAAGGCAGACCAAATCCCATTGTTCCAAGACCACCAGAGTTAATCCATTTTCTTGGTTCATCAAATTTATAATATTGAGCAGCAAACATTTGGTGTTGGCCAACATCGGAGGTTATAAATGCCTTACCCTTTGTAGACTTATAAAGAGACTGTATTACTTGTTGAGGAAGGATTTGCTTCTGATGAAATTTTTTATCCAGAAGATCATGATTAAGACCATGAGTTTCTCTCCAGTTTAGGATCTCATTATTCCAGAGATCTATTGATACTTTATCAATATTTTTTGGATCTATTTTATTGAGAATTTGATTAAGAATCTTTTTAGCATCTCCATTTAGAGATACATCGACATTTATGATCTTTTCTATAGAACCGTAATCACAATCTAAGTGAATTTTTTTGGCATTTAATGAGTATTTCTGAGGATTATTTGTTGTTCTATCATCGAATCTTGAACCCAAAGCAAAGATTAAATCAGCTTCATGCATTGCCATGTTAGCTTCATAGGTTCCATGCATTCCTAACATTCCAATAAAGTTTTCATGAGTTGCAGGAAAGGCTCCCAATCCCATTAGTGTATTTGTCACAGGGGCATTCATGATTTTCGCTAATTTTTTTAGTTCCTCAGATGCATTACCTTGAATGATCCCGCCGCCCGCATATAAAACAGGCTTTTTTGCTTTCTCTAATAATGAAACTGCCTCATCTACGTTACTTTCTTCTACTTCAGAGGGAGCTGAATAAGATCTCATCTTTATATCTTTAGGATACTGATAGTCAAAAAGATGGTTCGGATCTGTCATATCCTTGGGTACATCAATTACAACTGGTCCCGGCTTTCCTGTTTTCGCAATAATAAAAGCCTTTTTAACAACCTCTGGTATCTCTTCTGGACTTTGAATTAGAAAGCTATGTTTTACAATTGGTCGAGATATTCCCATCATATCTGTTTCTTGGAAGGCGTCTGTTCCTATTAAATGGCTTGCAACCTGACCTGAAATTACTACCAATGGAATAGAGTCCATATATGCAGTTGCAATACCAGTGATTGCGTTTGTTGCTCCTGGACCTGATGTTACAAGAACAGTTCCAACTTTTCCTGTGGCTCTGGCATATCCATCAGCTGCATGGACTGCAGCCTGTTCATGCCTAACTAATATATGCTGAACTTTATCCTGTTGATAGATTGCATCGTAAATATGAAGAGCAGCTCCTCCAGGATATCCAAAGAGAAGGTCTACATTTTCATCTGCCAAAGCTCTGATAAGCGCAGATCCGCCTGATTCTTTCTTCATATTTATTAAACAGTTTTAAAAAGATTCGAATTGTGACACTAGAAGCCTTTAAGTCAAGTTTTCATTGGTTTTTAGACGATACAATAAACTTTGAAAATCTTTAGGAATTTCGCTTTCAAAATTAACTGTTTCATTAGTCGAGGGATCTATAAAAGAAAGTTCTCTAGCATGCAGGGCCTGTCTCGGAAACTTGATAATAAAATCTTTCAAATCGTCTGAAGTATTTTTTGCAAATCTTTGACTTGTTCCATAAGTTTTATCTCCAACGAGAGGATGTTTAATATGGCTGAAATGGACTCTAATTTGATGAGTTCTGCCTGTTTCTAAATAAGCTCGGATATAAGTGTAAAATCCCAAAAATTCTAATACTTTAAATTTAGTAATTGCTTCTTTTCCTTTTTCTGTAACTGTTTGTTTTGTTCTCACTGTGCGATGCCTCCCAATTGGGAAGTCTAAAGTTCCTGCTCTCAACGTTTTTCCAATTACAATTAGGTCATATCCTCTTTTAACGGTTCTGGAGGAGATTTGATCTGACAAGTGTTTATAAGCTTTCTCATTTCTTGCAATAACCATTAATCCAGAAGTATCTTTGTCTAAACGATGAATTATTCCGGCTCGTGGCAGATCTGCCAGCTCTGGAAAGTTATATAATAAACTGTTGAGAATTGTTCCTGATCTATTTCCTGAGCCAGGATGAACAACAATTCCTGGAGCTTTATTTATAACTATGAAATCCTTTGTCCGCTTTTTTATTTCAATTTCAATATCTTCAGGAAGATCTTCAACTTCTGTATCAATTAGACCAGATAAATTTATCTTGCTTCCAATTGAAGCTTTTTCGCTCGCTTTGGAAATTGTTTGATTATCAATAGACAAAAAATCTAGTTCAATAAACTTTTTAATTTGCATTCTTGAGAACTCTGGATATCTTTTGGATACGATTACATCTATTCTTTTTCCTGACTCTTCAGAGTTGACCTCGAAATTAATTGAAATTTTTTTTGGCATGTTTTTTAATCTTTAAACAGATAGAATTAGCAGATGCAAACTCGTAGTAAGCTTTATTTTATCTTTAATCTAGTATTTTTACTGATCTTGATGGGTTTATCCGCATCATGTGCAAATAAAGAAGAAACTATTGAAAGAGTCTTACTTGAAAAAGAACTATTTGATCAAGCACAGAATAGATTGAGATCTGGAAATTTTGCTGCTGCCGCAATGAGCTTAGAAATGCTTGAGGCAAGATATCCTTTCGGAAGATTTGCCACGCAAGCTCAGTCAGAGCTTATTTATGCTTATTTTAAATCAGCAAACTATGAGGCTGCCATATCAGCCGCTGACAGGTTCATTAGCTTACATCCTAATCATCCAAATGTAGATTACGCTTACTATTTGAAAGGAATGTCCGGTTACACAGCCGATATGTCTATTTTTAATCCAAATATGATTCTCGAGGATGCGGCCTCGAAAAGAGATCTTAATCAAGCAAAGAAATCTTTTTCCAACTTGAGTGATTTTTTACTTAGGTTTCCAGACAGTGACTACGCTGATCAAGCAAGGCAACGAATGGTTTTCTTAAGGAATTTGATCGCAAAAAAAGAAATATATGTAGCGACTTTTTATATGGAAAGAAAAGCTTTTGTTGCTGCCTTAAACCGAGCTAATTATGTGATTGAACATCTCCCAAATAGCTCTCAAGTAGAACAAGCTCTTGAGATCAAAATTGAAGCTTATAAGGAACTCAATCAGTCAGATTTGGCCAACATAACACAAGACTTATTGGACGCTTTCAAAAAAAAGAAAATTAAATCCTGATGGCCATTTTAATTTCAGTTTTAATTTTTGTAGGAATAGTCGTTGGGCTTGCTCGTCTTTTGGGAGAAAATTCAGTTGATATCAGTGAAGATCAATCCAGCATGGTCAAATGTATAGAATGTAATGTTTATTTCCCTGCCTTAGAAGCTAGAAAAACATCAAGAGGTTGGATCTGTAAAGATCATTAAAATTTGTATCTCAGTTTAAGAATAAATTGATCAGAATAAGTAGTTTCCCATCCGGTGGAATACAAATCTCCAAAAGATTTTAAATCTTTATCGTCGTCAAAATAATATCCTCCTCTCGTATAAACTGCATAAAAATGGGATAGCGGAGCTAACTCATAACGATATCTTATTTGAAATGCAACTTGGCTCAATTCAAAAGGATTAAGCTGTGCATCTGAATATTGCATTTTACCATCCTTAGATACTGAGAATGCACTAGGATTGTCAGCAGTTAAGGTGTAAAACTGTGCTTTAATTCTGAGCTCGTGAGTATTATCCAAGAACCAACCTAAAGATAAAGAGGAGGAAAGTTTTTTATAATCGTAAAATCCAAAAACTTTATCGTATTCGAATTTATTCCAATTTTTTTCTTCATCATATCTAATTAAACCCAAGTTGATGTCTAAATTATCGGTTGGTTGAATGCTTGCGCCTAGATTAAAACCCCATCCTTCTCCTCGTCGAGAGTACACAGGATCATCAAATTTATATCCTCCAGAATTACTTTGCACTTTAAAACTTGGGATGAAGACTCTGTCCTGGGGAGCTTGGTATCTTACAAAAAAGTTATATCCTCCAAGGCGTCTTATAAAAGGTGCTTCTGGATTTCCTCTTGTTTCCAAATAATCCTTACCTGGTACTAAAATACACTCACAAAATAAATCAACAGAAGAATAATCCTTAAAATCAAGATTTAATGAAAAGTACCCCATCCCGCCACCATTAATTCCTGAAATACTTCTTTGATGACCTCCATTCGTTTCTAATGTGAGATTTCTTAATGGTGAGGACTCAGAGAATTCCGACTCTTTATATCTAGCTTGCCAACCTGTTGAGATATATTCTTTCATCTCCATATATCCCATATCATTTAGATCGTATCCTTCATCAAATACTGATAGAGCCCAAAGCCCTGAAAATTTCTGATTAAACACTCTTGATGCAACTGCTCTCAATGCAGCACCTTCCGTAGAAACTCCTAATTGATCAATCTCAGAATAACTAATCATTCCAAAAAGTCTTGTGTTACTATCAATTGAATATTCATAATCCATAGTATGAACTTGCGCTGTTCTTGAAATATTTGGTTTATCAGCATAAGTCAACATATATCCAACTTTGCCTTCGTCAAATATTCTTCTATATCTAATTGCTTGAAAATTTCTTCCTTGATACAAAGGATCATCTCTCTCAAACGCAGAAAAAACACCAAATTCATTTTCCTTTTCTTTTTGCGTATATCTGAGGGCAACATCAATATCACTGGAGGATCTATTCTCTGATTTACATTTTTCGATAAGATTTTCTTTAAGATTATCGCAATTGTAGTCTGGCGAACCGCCAATTCTTCTAGTATTGATCAAGTAAAGTCGCCAACCTGTGATAGAGAACAAACTTTGATTTTCGGTAAAAAATGGTCTTTTATCATCGTAAAAAGTCTCTGTTGCATCAAAACTAACAATAACATCATCACTTTCGACCTGCCCAAAATCTGGATTCAAAGTCACATCTAATCTTTTCTCAGCATCAATGGACCAAAAGATTTCACCACCAATCTTATTCTGCTGTTCTTGAGTAACTTGTTCTTGTGAAATTGTTAAATAGGGATAAAAGTCCACATCAGCAGAACTCTCCTTGGAAAAATTTTGTATTTGTATCGGTTCAAATTTGGAAATAAATCTTGTATCTTCCCCCCAGATGGGTGGATAGCTTGTCCATTCATTATCTTCAAAAAAATATCGAACGAGTCTGACTTTTACTTCTATAAATTTTTCTTCTGTTACTGGAATTGGAGCTACGTTCCAAGGTAAATAAAATTCGGAAAACCACTTATCACCTTCTTGACTTTCAGCTGCATACCAAAGCCCATCCCAGTCAGATGCAGGTTCATTTTCATTCTGCCAGATTGCATCTCCTAGAGATCCTCCAAGAGTTATTCCGAAACTGTAAGCATTGCTTGAATTTCCACTGAAGTCTAAAAAAACAAAATTTCTATCAGCGCTAACCATCCAAGAATCTCTTTTGTGGAGTCTTTCTGTTTGAGAGTCTTTGCTTTGATTATTCTCAAACCCAAAATATATTCCATCTTCATTTGCAAAGTAGAAAACTCTTGTTTTATTTTCTGGTTCTTTAAGTGTGTTCGGCTGAACAACCAAAAAATCATCAATATAAGCTGCCTGGGACCACTCTATTTCAGAAAGTTTTCCATCAACGTTGATCTCAGACGATAGATATGAAGCGAATATAAAAAAAGTGAAGACTAGATATCTAGTATATTTAAATTGCGAACTGTTCAATGATAAATAAAAAAGAATTGATTATTCAACGTGTATATATATTTTATCTGAAATAACAGGTTTTTTGTGAGGAACGTGAAGGTAGTTACCCAGCAAAAGCTGCAAACTTCTTTTACCTTTAGGTAAATCAATTAAAACTTCTGTTTGTCCTTTTCCAAAATGAATGTGATTTTTATTAGCAGGGATAGGTTTTGTAAGATCAGGTAAATTTTCTATATCAACAAGAAGATGATGATGACCAGTATTAGGAAAATCTATTCCAGCCGGAGCCACCCCCATTCCAGATAACCCAAAAACTATTTTTACAGGTCCATTTACTGTTGCACCGTCTTTAGGCTCAATAAAATAAAGTTTATTCTCACTTGAAGATACTAGGCTTGAGCACAAAACAAAAATTAAAAGATAAAAAAACTTAAACATATTTTCCTTCTTGATATACCAGGGGTTTTAAGTCGTCATTATGAATTAAATCTTGTACCTCGCCAACGAAGATTGAGTGAGTTGTGTCTTCCGTTATTTCTTTCAAAATACAGAAGAGGTTTGATTGAGCATTCTCTAAATATGGGGTCTCTTCTCTCTTTAGCCAAGAATCATTTGAAAATCTTTCATTTATTTTGTCTGAGTTGCTACAAATATCAGCTACATGTTTTTGTTCATTGCTTAACAAATTAAGACAAAACGATTGAGTAGATTTTAAAAAATCATGCATGACAGCAGATTTATTAATGCAAACTAACATTCTTGGTGGATCAGCTGATAACGATGCTACTGAAGAAACTGTCATTGCCTCTTTCGAATCTGAATTTCCTGAAGAAATTACATATACAGTTTGAGCCTGCGTTCTTAAAATATTTAGAAATATATCTTGCATTGATAAGTGATTAGAAAAGAGAATTATAAAAGAAAATTATGAGCAATAAAGCAAATAAAGGTTTATTTAGAATAATCAGTGGAAAATACAAAGGTAGAAAATTCGAATTCTTACCTTCTAAAGATCTCAGACCAACTCCAGATAGACTCAGGGAAACATTGTTTAATTGGCTTGGACAGGTCATTGAACGGAAGATTTGTCTTGATTTATTTTCTGGAACAGGTTCTTTAGGATTGGAATCATTGTCAAGAGGTGCTCAAAAAGTTACATTTATCGAAAAAAATTTTGAGCACTTTGAAAAATTAAAAGGCTATGTCAAAAAGCTAGACGCTATTGAGGATATATCAATAATTAATAAAGATGCCCTTGCTTGGTTAGATGAAGTAAATGATGAATTTGACCTAATTTTTGTTGATCCTCCATTCTACGAAGAACTTGCTGAAAAAGTTCTTTTAAAAATTAAAACAAAATCTCTTCTTGCTAAATCTGGAAATATTTATCTTGAAGTAGAAAAAGATCTAGACTTAAGTTTTTTAGAAATGGATTGGGAAGTCATAAAAGAGACTAACTCTGGGAGGAAGCAATATTTACTTCTCAAAGAAAAATAGTTATTTTCCTTTCTTCATAGAACTGAAGAATTCATTGTTAGTCTTGTGTTTTCCAAGTTTGTCTATCAGCCATTCAGTGGCATCGACATCTTCCATATCATTGAGAAGCTTTCTAAGAATATTTATTCTCTGAAGTTCGGCATCATCGGTTATCAGCTCTTCTCTTCTTGTGCCTGAACGCCTTATGTTAATAGCTGGAAAGACTCTTCTTTCAGCAATTGCTCTATCAAGATGAATTTCTTGATTTCCAGTACCTTTAAATTCTTCGTAAATTACTTCGTCCATTCTCGATCCAGTGTCAATGAGCGCTGTAGCAATAATGGTGAGACTTCCCCCACCTTCTATATTTCTGGCAGCACCAAAAAATCTTTTTGGTTTTTCAAGGGCATTAGCGTCAACACCACCTGTTAATATTTTCCCAGAAGCCGCTTGAGTAGAGTTATAAGCTCTTGCCAAACGAGTGATTGAATCCAGCAAAATAATGACATCATTTTTTGTTTCAACAAGTCTTCTAGCTTTGGCAATTACCATCTCAGCTACTTGAACATGTCTTGATGGAGGTTCGTCAAAGGTAGAAGCGATTACTTCCCCTCGAACAGAACGTTTCATGTCAGTAACTTCTTCAGGTCTTTCATCAACTAAAAGAACCATGAGCTTGCTGTCAGGACTATTCCTTTCAATTGAATGGGCGATGGTTTGAAGAAGAAGAGTTTTTCCTGCTTTGGGTGGAGAAACAATAAGTCCTCTCTGTCCCTTGCCTGTTGGGGCAGTTAAATCAATTATTCTTGCTGATAAATCTTCAGTTGTTCCATTCCCTGCCTCCATCACAATTCTTTCTTCAGGAAACAAAGGTGTTAAGTTTTCAAAAGCAACTTTTGATTTCGTTTGCTCTGGTGTATTAAAGTTGATTTCATCAATCTTTAATAAAGCAAAATATCTCTCACCCTCTTTTGGTGGTCTTATTTTCCCAGATATAGAATCACCTGTTTTGAGTCCAAATCTTCTAATTTGGCTTGGTGAAACATATATGTCGTCTGCACCTGCTAAATAAGAAGATGACGGTGATCTCAAAAATCCAAACCCATCATTTAAAATTTCAAGAACTCCCTCGCCCTCAATATCTTCACCTTTTCCAGAATGAGATTTGAGAATTCCAAAAATAACATCTTGTTTTTTTGAGCGGGCTAAATTTTCAATGCCCATCTCGTCAGCGAGATTGAGCAATTCTTCTACGGGCTTGGCTTTTAATTCGCCTAAATGCATAACAAATTTTGGGATTTAATTAAAGATTGTCTAAGACAAGGTGAATAAATGTAACACCTAAGTTAACCCCAGTCTAGGTTAAATTTATAGGTGCTGTTCCAAAAAGGATAGAAGCTGAGACTTTGATAAAGCACCCATTGCCTGATCAATTACCTCTCCATCTTTGAATAGAACTAATGTAGGAATGCTCATTATGTTTAATTGGGCTGCTAACTCTTGATTTTCATCCACATCAACTTTGCCAACCGTAAGCTTATCTGACATATCTGAAGCAACTTCCTCAAGTATTGGAGCTACCATTTTGCATGGACCACACCATTCTGCCCAGTAATCGACCAAAACGGGTTTATTTGACCCAACCGTTTCTGTGAAGTTTTCCTTATTTATTTCTATTGTGTTACTCATAATTTTTATATTAGGTTGAATTTTAAAAATGCAAATTAAAAATCATCTGTGACAGCGCCCTCGGAAGCTGAAGACACTGATCTGGCGTATTTAGCTAACACTCCTCTGCTAGGAGGTTCTTTTAAAGATTGCCAGTTTTTCTTTCTATCTGCTAACTGTTCTTCTGAGATATCAATGTTTATTTGATCATTTTTTGCATCTATAGTGATTAAATCTCCATTATGTAGAAGTCCAATTGGACCTCCATTCGCTGCCTCAGGAGTAATATGGCCAACTACAAAACCATGAGATCCGCCTGAGAACCTTCCATCAGTAATTAGAGCAACTTTATCTCCTAGCCCAGCTCCCATGATTGCGGCAGTCGGTTTTAGCATTTCACGCATGCCTGGACCTCCTACAGGACCTTCGTATCTGATAACAATAACCGAACCTTCTTGAATGGTATTTTTGAAAATTGCTTCAACAGCCTCTTCTTCAGATTCAAAAATTATTGCAGGACCAGAAAAAGATAATCCTTCTTTCCCAGTTATTTTAGCTACAGCTCCTTCAGGAGCTAGATTACCTTTCAAAATTCTAATGTGACTTTCTTTTTTAATAGGTTTGCTAATTTGAGCAATAATTTTTTGATCGTCTTTATAGGGTTCTATGTCTTTAAGATTTTCTTCTAAAGTTTTTCCTGAAACAGTCATACAACTTCCGTCCAGCAATCCATCATTAAGCATCATTTTCATTAAGGGTTGAATACCACCCTGTTCATTCAGATCACTCATTAAATAGTACCCAGAAGGCCTGATATCAGATAGAACAGGTGTATTTTTCCCTATCCTAGTGAAGTCATCTAAATTTAAAGCAACATTTGCTGATTTTGCCATTGCTAAGAGATGAAGGACTGCGTTAGTAGAGCCACCTAGTGCAATAACTACTTTAATAGAATTTTCAAAAGCGCTCTTGGTCAGTATATTGCTAGGTTTAATATCTTTTTCTAATAAGTAATCGATAGCTTGACCTACAGCCAGGCAATCATTTTTCTTCTCCTGAGATATAGCATCTTGTGAACTACTGCCAGGTAAACTCATTCCTAGGGCTTCAATTGCCGATGCCATAGTGTTTGCAGTGTACATTCCTCCGCATGAACCAGGTCCAGGGAGTGCATTTTTCTCAATTGCTATCAATTCGTCTTCACTTATTTGATTTTGAGCATATGCGCCAACCTTTTCAAGGACAGTGGCAAAATCAGTATGATCCTTCCCAGGCTTGATAGAACCACCATAAACAAACAGACTTGGTCTATCTAACCTTATCAATCCCATCATACAACCTGGCATATTTTTATCGCATCCGCCTATTGCTACGACAGAATCAAATGACTGACACCCAACAACAGTTTCAATTGAATCTGCAATGACTTCTCTAGAAACTAACGAATATCTCATTCCAAGAGTTCCCATTGAAATACCATCAGAGATTGTGATGGTATTAAAAAGAACTGATTTGAGCCCTGCATCATCAACTGAGCTACATATGGTTTGAGCTAATTCATTGATGTGCATGTTACAAGGAGTCACATTTGACCAAGTTGAAGCGATACCTACTTGTGGTTTTTTAAAATCCTCATCTGAAAAACCTGTTGGCCTAAGCATTGAGCGAGCACCAGCTTGATCAATTCCATCAACCAGAGAGGATGAATATTTTCTTTTTTTAGACATTGATTTTAGTTATAAGCAGCATATATAAGATTGATTGTATATTCATCTTGAGGTGTATCAAATATCTGATCGGTTGGACCAGATTCAACTATTGAACCCTTTTTCATGACTAAAACTCTATCTGACATTGACCTGATTACTCTTAAATCATGACTTATCAAAACATAGCTTATATTTTTGGAATTTTGTAAATCCTTCAAGAGCAGAAGTATCTCCTTTTGAATAGAAACATCTAATGCTGAAGTTGGCTCATCGAGCAAGATCAATTTAGGATTTGTAATCAATGCTCTTGCTATTGCAATTCTCTGTCTTTGGCCTCCAGAAAATTCATGCGGAAACTTTTCAAGGCACGATGGATCTAAATGAACGTCATTTATTGATTCCATGATGCGTTGTTTTTTTTCTTGTTTGCTCAATTGCTTAAAATGAATATCCAAACCTTCTTTGATGATCTCTTCCACCCTCATCCTAGGAGAAAGAGAACTGAAAGGATCTTGAAAGACAACCTGACACTTCTTCCTCAAATCGCTTAGCTTATCTTTCTTTAATATTTCATTTTTAAAGAAAATTTTTCCTGAATACTCTTCTAAGCCCAGAATTGCTTTGAGAATGGTAGATTTTCCTGATCCTGATTCTCCAACAATACCAAGAGTTGAATTAGCTGATAAAGTGAATGAGACTTCTTTGACTGCATCAAATCTTTCTTCTTTTTGGAAAAGAGAAGCTTCTCTTACTTGGTAGCTTACATTTAATTTTTCGCATTCCAGAATTTTGGAATCTGAAACATTATTAATCTCTTTTGGTTCAGGAATGGACTCTATTAACCTTTTTGTATAGGAGTCCCTTGGATTAGAAAAAATTTCTGCAGCAGTTCCTCTTTCGATCACATTACCCTGATTCATCACCAGAACCTTATCTGCGAATCTTTTGACAACGTTTAAATCATGCGTGATAAAAATTATGCTGAGGTTTTCCTCTTCTTTTAATTTATTTAAAAGAATTAATAGTTCTTTTTCGACAGTCACATCCAAGGCTGTTGTTGGTTCGTCTGCAATCAATATTTCAGGATTGTTTGACAATGCCATTGCGATCATCACCCTTTGTCTTTGTCCTCCAGAGAGCTGATGAGGAAATGAAGAAAATTTTTGTTCTGCGTTTAGTATTTCAACTTTCCTTAATAGGTCTATGGCTTTTTCTTTTGCCTCTTTGTTGGAACTCTTATTATGGACTTGAATAGACTCCATAATTTGCTTACCGACCTTTATAAAGGGATTCAATGAAGTCATTGGCTCTTGGAATATCATTGATATTCTTTTACCTCTGATATTCTCAAGTTCTTTTTTAGGAAGATTTATAAGTTCTGTGCCTTGAAAGTTTATGGAGCTATCTTTGCTGTGAAATGCAATTGGATAAGGAAGTAATTGCATAATAGATAAAGCTGTAACTGATTTGCCTGATCCGCTTTCTCCTACAACGGCTAAAGTCTCTTTTTCAGAGAGGTTAAAATTTAAATTATTAACAGCCTTAAAAGTTGAAGATTCATTTGCAAATTCAACATTAAGGTTGTTAACTTTCAAAATTGGTTCACCAAAATTATTCATGAATTTATTTTTATTTTTTGTTTCAGCTGTCTATTCAAGCAATAGTTTCTTGTTTATTGAAACGAGTGATCAGTTCGTATCTCCTGAGGAGGCATATACTATCACTATAAATTCTTTTGATGATCATGTTTTGATAGATTTGAAATTACATCAAAATGTTTACGTTTATTCCGATAAGCTAAACTTCACAATCTCTCCGGAAAATAAAAATTTAAAGGTAGAAACAGAGTCATTAGTTATAAAAGATGAGTTTTTTGGAGAGTCTGAAGTCTTCATTAATAATATTTTCTTTAATGTCCCAAATCTAAAGGACGGCATCTTGTCATTCAAATTAAACTATTTGGGATGCTATCAAGGAAAATATTGTTATCCAGAAAAAAATAACAAAATAGATCTATTATTCAAAGAAAATCGTTTAATTTCAAAAAAAATACTTTAAAATTCGCTTAATGTCTTCGATCTTGCTTTTAAATGGGCCAAATTTGAATCTTTTAGGTGAAAGAGAGCCGGATATTTACGGAGATTTTTCTCTTGAAGATATTGAAAAAACAATAGAAAAGCTAGGCAAAAAGAACAATATTGATACCGAATGCTTTCAAAGTAATGCTGAGCATGAGTTAGTTGACAAGATTCATAATGCTAAATCTAATGGAGTAAAAATCATTCTATTTAATCCGGGTGCCTTCACCCACTCAAGCATATCTTTGAGAGATGCGATACTTGGTGTAAATATTCCTTTGATTGAAATACATTTATCTAACATTTATGGCAGAGAAGAATTCAGAGAAAAGTCATATTTTTCAGACATTGCTTTGGGAGTGGTTTCAGGATTTGGAAAGCAAAGTTATCTAATGGCCTTTCAAGCAGCAAAAAATTATCTACTAAGGGAGAATTAATGGATATTCGTAAAGTAAAAAAATTAATTGAAATGTTAGAGGAATCTAATCTCAATGAAATAGAAATTAAAGAAGGTGAAGAAGCTGTAAAACTTGTAAAGAGTAATCCTATTCCAGGTAATTTTATTTCTTCTACTCCTGCTATTATTTCAGAACCTACTCAACAGTCTGCGATTGCTATGCCATCGGCACCTTCGTCTGAAGCAACAGTTACTCAAGAAATAAGACAAACATCAGATGTTCTTGAAAGTGGAAATAAAATGAATTCTCCAATGGTAGGAACTTTTTATTCTGCTCCAAATCCAGAGTCAGAACCTTTTGTAAAAGTTGGTGATCAGATTAATGAAGGTGATGTACTTTGCATAATTGAAGCCATGAAAATGATGAATGAGGTAAAGTCAGAGTTTTCCGGAACACTAAAACAAATCTTAGTTGAGAATGCTGAGCCTGTTGAGTTCGATCAAACCTTATTTGTTATTTCTTAAAGTCCAATGTTTAAAAAAATCCTTATAGCTAATAGAGGAGAAATCGCCTTAAGAATCTTAAGAGCATGTGAAGAACTTGATATAAAGACTGTTGCTGTTTATTCGTCAGCAGATAAAGATTTAAAACATGTAAAGATGGCGGATGAGTCCATTTGTATTGGACCTGCAGAATCAGCAAAAAGTTATCTCAACGTCGCTGCTATTATAAGCGCATCAGAACTGACAGGGATTGATGCTATTCATCCGGGCGTAGGATTTCTCTCAGAAAACGATCATTTTGCTCAACAAGTAACATCTAGCGGATACAAATTCATAGGGCCAGATTCAGAAACCATAAAAGTGATGGGAAATAAAATCACTGCTAAAGAAGCAGTTTTATCAGCCGGAATGCAGCCCGTCCCGGGCACAGGAAGAATTAACTCGGAGGAAGAAGCATTGAAGATGGCTGATGAAATTGGCTATCCAGTAATAATAAAAGCTGCTGCAGGAGGCGGAGGTAAAGGAATACAAATCTGTGAGAAAAAAGAAGAATTTTTGTCAAAACTAAGTCTCACTCAAATTGAAGCCTTAAATAGCTTTGGAAGTGACGAAGTTTATATAGAGAAATATCTCCAAACTCCAAGGCACGTAGAGATACAAGTGGCCGCTGATGATCACGGTAATGTTGTTCATTTTTTTGAAAGAGACTGCTCAATCCAAAGAAGAAATCAAAAAATCATTGAAGAAGCCCCTGCTTTTGATATTCCTCAAGAAAAATTAGATGAAATAAGAAAGATTGCGGTGAACACCTGCAAAAAAATTAATTATAAAGGTTTAGGTACTTTTGAATTTCTTTATGAGGATGGAAATTTTTACTTTATTGAAATGAATACAAGATTGCAGGTAGAACACACAATCACAGAAATGATAACTGGGATTGATCTTGTAAAACTACAAATTATGATTGCAGCAGGTCAGGAAATTCCTTTGTCTCAAGAAGATATTAACTGCCGCGGTCATGCAATCGAATGCAGGATAAATGCTGAACATCATGAAACTTTCATTCCATCTCCTGGCAAGGTAACTGAATTCCATCCTCCAGGCGGATTTAGGATTAGGACCGATTCTCATCTCTATTCTGGTTACACAGTTCCCCAATATTATGATGCTTTGATAGCGAAAATATGTGCGCATTCAAGCGATAGAATTTCTGCAATAAGAAAGATGCGAGTAGCGCTCGAAGAAACTTATATAGAGGGAATAAATACAAATGCTACTCTTCATCAAAGAATTCTTATTGAGCCAAACTTTGTTGAAGAAAAAATCTCAATAAATTACTTAAGAGATATTCTTAACATAAAGTAAATATTTTCATGAAAGAGTATGATCCAAAAATCATTGATCAATCTATTCAAGATTACTGGGATTCAAATAATGCTTTCGAGGTAGATCCAGATACTGATAAAGATAAATTTTACTGCTTAAGCATGCTGCCCTACCCGTCTGGAAAAATCCATATGGGCCACGTTAGGAATTATACGATTGGTGATTTAATCTCTAGATTCAATATCAGATTAGGAAAATGCGTCATGCAACCAATGGGTTGGGATGCTTTTGGGTTACCAGCAGAAAACGCAGCAATAGAAAACAAAGTTTCTCCAAAAGACTGGACCTATCAGAATATAGAAACAATGAGAAGTCAGCTTAAACAATTAGGATTTGCCTATGACTGGCGTAGAGAATTTTCAACATGTGATGAGAGCTACTATAAATGGGAGCAAGATCTGTTTTGTAAAATGTTTGAAAAGGGTTTAGTTATTAGAGAAAAAGCTGAAGTAAATTGGGATCCAGTTGATAAAACAGTTTTAGCAAACGAACAAGTCATCGACGGTCGAGGCTGGAGATCTGGGGCTCCGGTAGAAAAAAAATTCCTTAATCAGTGGTCTCTAAAGATAACTGACTATGCTGATGAACTTCTTTCAGAATTAAGGAATCTTTCTGGCTGGCCTGAACAAGTAAAGCTAATGCAAGAGAATTGGATTGGTAAATCAAAGGGAATGGTATTCCAATTTGAAAACTCAGTGATAGATAAGCCAATTGAAGTTTTTACTACAAGGCCTGACACCATCATGGGTGTCAGCTTTATTGCACTTTCATCAGAACATGAAATCACGAAGAGAAAACTACCCGAGAATAAAGATTTACAACTCTGGATAGAAGAAATGAGTAAAGTTAAAAGCACAGAAAAAGATCAAGCACTACAAGAAAAAAAAGGTTTTTTTCTTAACGAATTTGCCTATCACCCAGTCACAAAAGAAAAGATACCCATTTGGGTAGCAAACTTCGTGCTTTCAGATTATGGATCAGGTGCATTGATGGGAGTACCTGGTCATGATCAAAGAGATTTTGAATTTGCCACAAAATATTCACTGCCTATCCTGAAAGTAATTTCTTCCGAGAAAGAAGATTCTGATCAAGCGTCTTCAGATAAAGGGAAATTGATTAATTCGGGTCAATTCGATGGTTTAAGTTTTGAAGATGCATTCACAAAAATACAAAAATTTGCAGAGCAAAATAATTTTGGAAGATTTGAAGAAAATTTCAGGCTCAGAAATTGGGGTGTTTCCAGACAGAGATCTTGGGGCGCTCCTATTCCGATGATGATTTCTGAGAATGAAGATGACAACGATGCCATTCCTTTTTCAGATCTATCCGATGATGAGCTAAAGGCAGATTCAATAGAGAGAAATGGAAAAAAATTTGTTAAAGAAAAAGATACGCTTGATACTTTTTTTGAATCCTCCTGGTATTACGCAAGGTATGCATCTTTTAAATCAGATGCAGATATTTTAGATGATGAAGCAAATTATTGGTTGCCAGTCGATCAGTACATAGGAGGAATTGAACATGCAATACTTCATCTGCTCTACTCAAGATTTTTCTGCAAAGTTCTTAACGAATTAGGGTATTTGGATACAAGAGAGCCGTTTACGAATCTTCTCTGTCAGGGAATGGTTCTTATGGACGGTGCAAAAATGTCTAAGTCAAAAGGTAATGTAGTGAATCCAGATGATTTGATTGAAGAATACGGTGCTGACTCTTTAAGATTGTTTATGATGTTTGCAGCCCCTCCTGAACAGTCTTTGGAGTGGTCCGATAGTGGCATTAAAGGCTCATTTAAATTTATCAATAAACTTTGGACAATGTCCCAAAAACATTTTTCAACTGTTGGGCACTATGAACATAACTCTGAAGATTCTGAAATGGAAAAACTTTACATCAAAGTGAATCAGACCATCAAAAAAGTTAATGATGATTTCTCAAGAAGGTTTTCTTTCAATACTGCGATTTCTTCAGTCATGGAAATGATAAATTCTATACCTGATAAATTCCTTGGAGATAATTCTTCTGAAGATCAAAAAAAATTAGTTAATGAAACTTTGAGGGTTGCTGTAAGTCTTCTCAATCCAATCATTCCTCATGTAACAGAACAACTGTGGAAGGATGCTGGAGGTCATTTTCTTTACAATGAAAGTTGGCCAGTTCCAAATGAAAAATTCTTAGAATCAAATGAAGTTGATTTCATTGTTCAAGTTAATGGGAAATCCAGAGGCAAGTTAATCATTGATATTGAAGCAGGTGAAGATGACGTCAAATCTATGTCGATGAAAATTGAAAATGTTGCAAAGTATTTAGAAGGGAAAGAAATAAAAAAAATAATATTTGTTAAAGGTAAATTGATAAACTTTGTTGTGTGATGCGTTATGTCTGTTTATCTATTTTATGTCTGTTTATTTATTCCTGTGGGTATAGTTTAGTTTCTAATAATCCATCAAAGCTTGATGCAGTATTGATTTATGAAAGCACTCCTCTTAATAGATTACTTGTCAAAAATATTAAATCTAATCAGGGATATGTAGGATTGAACTTATCTAAAACAGATCAAGTTGATTTGAAAATTAGAATTGTTTCACAAAGAATTGGAAAATTTCTTTCTGCTACGGATAAAAATCTCACACCTGCCGTAGGGAGCATTGAGTATTCTTTAGAGTATGAATTTATCTTAGATGACAAAATCATTTCACAAAGTTTCTATGACTCGGAACTTTATCCTTACAATACTTCGAATATTCTTTCGAATGACAAAATAACAGAAGAAATCAAAAATTCTTTTCTTGATAAAGCTCTAGATGATATTAAGTTTAATCTGATAAAAATCTCTAATGGCTAGCATATATTGTTTTATTAGTGATGAGCCCTTTCTGCTTCAAGAAAATAGATTAATCGAGATAAATAAATTAAAAAAAGAAGGGTATCTAAATAGAAAAATTTTTTTTGTGGATAAGAAGTTTAACTGGGATACATTTGATAGCAACGACAGTTTATCTTTATTTGAGGATAAAGAGCTTTTAGATATGAGAATTAATGGATTTGCTCCTACGAAAGATTGCCTTAATTATTTAGAGGACTTCTCAGGTAAAGCAGAAAGTTCCAAAAAAATTATCTTATCAATTGAAAACGTAAACAAAGTTAAAGGCAGTGCATGGTTTAAAAAAATTTCCTCCATCACGAAATCGTCATACATAGAAAAGATTTATCCAAATCAATTTCCTGCATGGCTTAAGTCCAGAGCTAAAAGAAGAGGTTTGAATTTAGATGTTCAAATGACTGATTATTTAACAGAACTGACAGATGGAAATCTCTTGGCTGCCGATCAAGAGCTAAAGTGTCTCAAACTCATATCAAAAAATGAAGATCTAAAAATGATCACCATCAAAGATGCATTGGTCGATAGTTCAAGCAAAGATATATTTTCTTTTTCAAGGAGTTTCATCAATTCAAATGCACAGCTTTTTAATAAACTTCTTAATCAACTCCTCGTTGAGAAAGTACCGTTAACTTTAATGCTTTGGAGCTTAAATAGAGAATTGTCTTTTATCGAAGCATTACAAGCCAATCCAACAATGAAAGTGCCGGGGCCTTTTGATTATGTATCTGATTTAAAAAATAAGGCGAAAACAATATCAGAAGATTCAATTAATAAAATTAAAATTGAAATTGCTAGATTAGATAGGTTGATTAAATCAGAAAATAATGAAAAGTTAATAAAGGTTCGTTTCAATACCTTAATGTCTTATGTTTGATAAATTTCTTGTAAATATATTTCTCTTAGTCTCAATGTGAGATCACCTGGTTTATCTGTATCAAACTTAGAACCTATTATTCTCACTACAGGAATTACTCCTTTGGTAGTTGAAGACATAAAAACCTCTTGAGCGTTATCAATTTCCGATAAAGGTATAATCCTTTGAATAACATTTATGTTATTAGCTTCCGCTAAATTAATGAGTTTTGCCCTTGTGACGCCGGGCAATATGTTTGCATCAAGCGATGGTGTATGAAGATCATCATTTATGAATAGAAATAAGTTTGATACCGCGCCTTCATTTAAAAAACCACCTTTATGCAAGATTACTTCATCATGGCCTTCAGAATCAGCTTCAATTTTATTCAAAACATTTGCTAATAAAGATGTAGATTTGATATCTGTTTTTAACCACCTCTCATCATCTTTAAGTAAAGCAGAAATTCCTTTGTGTCGATTTGTTGGATCATCAATTTTAATGGAAGTTATAAAGACTGTAGGACTTAAATTTTCTTCAGGAAGATGATTTCTAATTAATTGGACTCCTCTGGAAATTTGAACATATATTGCTTGAAAAGGAGCATCATTTACATTTGCAATTCTATTAATTTCATCCTTTAAGTTTTTTTCTTTAAAATCTGGAATAAGTTTTATGGAAGCTAGACTCTGTTTTAACCTAGCAAGATGATCTTCAAGAAAGATACATCTTCCATCTATACATAGGATCATTTCATAAACAGCATCCCCAAATATAAAGCCCCTATCAAAGGGCGATATAAAAAGTTTATGAGATTCTTTTATCTCAAAATTTAAAGAAGAGAAAGACATTAAGTAGTTTCATCTTGCATGAAAAAACTGTAGATAGAGAAAATTAAGTTATCCCACAATGCTGAAATAAAACTTTTTTTCTTTACGTCCGTAATGGCTACTAAATCATAAGACTGAATTCTTTCACCGTTAGACAACAAAATTAACTCATCGAGTTTTTGGTCTCTGGATATAGGCGCTCTTACACCCAAGCTGCTTGGCAAATCAAATTCAAGATTTTTAAATTTATTTCTTTGTAGCGTAATTTTTAAATCCGATCCTAAACCTAGCGAGACTTTTTCATCTATTCCAGCCCAAACATCAACGGTTGTTAATGGCTCGTAAGCTTTCACGATTGTTTTTGTTTGGTAAAACCTAAATGCATAGTCCAGCAATCGTCTTGTATCTCTTATTCTTGTCTTTTCAGATGCACTATTCAAAACAATGCTTACAAATCTTGTTTCTCCTCTGATGGCAGAGCCAGCTAGACAATAACCTGAGTCATTTGTATGCCCAGTTTTAATCCCATCAACGGAATCGTCTTGCCAGAGCAAGCTATTTCTATTCAATTGTCTTATATCATCAAAAGTAAATTCTTTTTCTTTATATAAAGAATAGTGCTCTGGAAAATCGTTTATCATACTGATACTTAATTTTGCTAAATCTCTAGCGGTTGAGTAATGGTTTACATCAGGCAATCCTGTAGGATTTACAAAATTTGAATCTAACATGCCCAATTCAGAAGCATACTCATTCATCAAGACAGCAAAATCCCCTTGGGTACCGGCAACATGTTCAGCTAAAGCACAGCTTGCATCATTACCAGATTGAATAATCATACCTTTAAGTAAATCATCAACAGAAACTCTTTTTCCTTCCTGAATAAACATTCTTGAGCCCACCATTCGCCAACAAACTTCAGAAATCAAAACTTGATCTCCTTTTGATATAAAGCCTTTCTCAATCTGATCCGCAACCACATAACCTGTCATAATTTTTGTTAAGCTGGCCAAACCAGACGGCAGATCTGCATTTTGCTCTGAAATAATTTCATTGGTATGAGCCTCAACTAAAATATAACTTTTTGCATTAACCGCAGGAGGATCTGGTATCAAAGTCTGGGATGATATATTTGAAACTGAAAGTAGAAAAAAGATAAGTAATATTCTCAAATCAAACCTCATTTATAGTGAAAGCTAACTCTTTGCTTAATAAAAACACCGCAATAATGTAAAAAGAGCTTTTATTATATCTTGATAAAACCTTCAGATTCTCGCCACCTATCCAATAAGACTTGTCACTAACGGAGACTTGTAAGTATGTTTCACTTTTCAGATCATCAAATTCGACCTGATTTTTAGGCTTTAATTCAAGGTATTCGTTCTTTTTCATTTTCCAAATTGTTGAAATAGGATTTTGCTTATCAACTAGGTTTGCTTCTACAGCAATATTTGCATCCTTTTGCCAACCATTTCTTTTTAAGTAATTGGCAACACTTCCAATGGCATCTACTGGGTTATTGATAATATCTCTTACACCATCATCATCAAAATCTATGGCGAGTCTCCTGTAAGAATCAGGTAAAAATTGTCCATAGCCCATGGCTCCAGCGTAAGAACCATTTAATTTTAGAGGATCAAAATTTTCTTCCCTTGAAAGTAATAAAAAATTCTCTAACTGGATCTTAAAGAATTTCGATCTTCTAGGATAATCAAAACTTAAAGTAGCGAGAGAATCAATCACTCTGGTGCTTCCTTTTATGGAACCATAACTCGATTCAATGCCAATTATCGAAGCTATGATTTCTTTTGGAACACCGAATTCTTTTTCTGCTGCAATGAAATCTGTCATGTATTTACTTAAGAATTTTTGACCATTTTCAATCCTCATTGGCGAAACGAGTCTTTTTCGATATTTCTCCCAAGAAAAAGTTTTTTCTGCAGGTCTATTCATAAGATCTATGATCTTTTGCTGCTTATTGGCACTTGAAAAAATTGAAATTAGATAGTTTTGATCAAAATCATGTTTTTGATGCATGTCTGTGATGAAACTTTTTACATCGTCATGAGAAGAATAATCAGCAAAGCATAGCGGCGTAAGAAACATAATCAAAAATATGATTCTTCTCATGCTGCCCTCCTGAAAGACAAAATAATTCCGATCATGACCATATTAATGATTAATGCTGTCCCACCTTGGCTCAAGAAAGGAAGCGGCATGCCGACAACTGGCAAAATTCCAACAACCATAGCAGTATTGAATGCGACATAAGTTAAAAGAAGAAAGATAAATGTGCCGGCTACTAGTTTTACAAAAAGAAAATTTGAGTTTTTTGCAATCATAACTAATCTAAAAGCTAATAATAAGTATACCAAGAACAGTCCCATTACTCCGAAAAATCCAAATTCCTCAGCCACAACAGCGAAAATAAAATCTGTATGACTCTCAGGTAAAAAATTTAATTGGCTTTGAGTTCCTTGTAAAAATCCTTTACCAAAAAGACTTCCTGAGCCAACAGCTATTTGTGATTGGATAATATTCCATCCAGTACCTAATGGATCTGAACCAGGATCAAAAAAAGTAAGTACTCTTTGTTTTTGATAATCCAATAAATTCATCCAAATAAAAGGTGTCGATAATAAAATAATAATTATTCCAATTATTTGATAGCTGACTGGAAATCCAGAAATTAAAACTGGAAGAATCCCCGAAATCAAAACCATAATCGCAGTTCCTAAATCAGGTTGAATAAAAACTAGATAAAAGGAGAAAAAACTTACTCCAATAACTATGATCCAGTCTCTAAAGACTATTCTTGGATTTCTTGAAAGAAAAGCTGCGGCACTTATTGTCAAAACACAACGCATGAGCTCAGAAGGCTGAAAACCCAAAATTCCCAGATCAATCCATCTTCTAGTAGCTGCATCAGAAGGAATTACAAGAACTACGAGTAAAAAAAATATTCCTATCCAAAATACATTCAAGTAAATGGGTAATAACCTCTGATAATCGCTGAATGATAAATAGATCATAAAGACAATGCCGGTTACTGCAAAAATACCTTGTCTCAAAACCATCTCCAGAGAGCCAGAGGCACTGTAGATCATCATTAATCCAAAACTAACTAAAGAAATGATTAAGAAAAGAACTAACCAATCTTGATTAAGCCACCGATTAGGCTTAATCATTCTAGAAGATAAAGAAAATTCTAAAGGGTTTCTACTCATTCTTAGTTAAATAATAATCAAAACCTGCTTTCGCGATTGGTGCCGCTACCCTGCTTCCAGATTCCCCATTTTCTATGATTACCAAGATCAGAAGTTCTGGATTAGGGATAGGAGCATAACCAACGAATAAAGCATGATCTCTGAAGAATGGATTTTCTCTAATATCTTCATATTCCTGATCTTCATAACTTTTGATTTGGGCTGTGCCGGTCTTACCTGCAATCACATATCTTGAATCCTTTATGTTGTTTGCAGTGCCATTTGGAGAGTTAATGACTTCGATCATTGATTTTTCAATTTTTTCCCAATTAGTCTCATCTCTAAGGTTAATTTTTCCTAGAGACTCTAATTCTGTAGGTGATTCATCAATTTCTTCTACTAAACGAGGTTTAATTATCTCTCCTCTATTGGCTATTACCGCTATAGATTGTGAAATTTGTATGGGGGTGGAAAGCATGTAACCTTGACCAATGCCTAAGTTGATGCTGTCTCCTTTGAACCAAAACTCTCCTATGTAGCCTAACTTCCATTTTTCATTAGGGACAAGTCCATTTGATTCTTCCGCATCAATATTGGTCTTACCACCAAAGCCAAATTTTTTCAGAAAAGGTTCTAACTTTTTTATCGTAAGATCATAGGCTGTGGAATAAAAATAAACATCCGAAGATTCCACGATCGCTTTTTCCAGATCAACCTTGCCATGACCATCTTCCTTCCAACCTCTGTAGGGTCGAGGATCACCTTCAACATAAAATTCTCCATCATCTTGAATAATAGTATTCCAATCGACTATTCCCTCATCAAGGGCTGCTAAACCAAGGATTGGTTTTATAGTTGATGCAGGCGGATAATTACCCATAGTTGCCCTGTTGAACAAAGGCCCTTCATCATCATTGAAGATAGATTGGATTTCAGCTAAAGAACTACTCGAGTTGAAAATATTAGGATCGTAAGCAGGCGAACTTATCATTGCCTTAATCAACCCTGACTTAGGTTCCAAAGCTACTAGCGCGCCTTTTTGTCCTTCAAAAAAAGGAATTAAGAAGTTTTGTAGATCAAGATCAATAGATAATTTTAAGTCTTTCCCACTCTCAGCATTATTTTCAGATAGAACCCGAACAAACTTACCAGACACATCTTTTTCCTCAATTCTCGTGCCTACTTTGCCACTTAATTGATCATGATAAGTTTTCTCTATCCCAGAAATTCCAATTTGATTACCTGAAATAAAATTAGAACTTTTATTTTCATCGTTTGACTCGGAATATCCCATATAACCAAGAACGTGAGCCAATGATTTCTTATTTACTACAGATCTAACTAAGCCGGTTTCTACACTAAATCCCTTATATTTTTCACTTGAAACGCTAAATAAAGCTATCTGTTCATCATTCAATGATTTAGCTAGGGTAATTGGTTGAAAAGGATACCTAGGTTTTTTTATTTGTCTTTCATAGATATCTAACAAAAAAGACTTTTCTAAGTTCAAAAGGTCAGCAATCTCTTTAATTTTTTTTAAGGTGTCTGTTGATCTTTCAGGAATCAGATTCAACTGTGATGAAGCAATATTTTCAACTAATAACTTATCCTCTGTATCGTAAATTAGTCCTCTCGTAGGATATATTGTTCTCGATACGATTCTATTATTCTCTGACTGAGTCTCATATTTTTTTCCATTTATAACTGTCAAATTAATAGTTTGTAGCAAAACTATAAACATAATAAAAATAGGCAAAATTAAATACAGCACAAGCTTGCGGGACTCTGAATCTCGTTTACCCGAAAAAAACTTTTTTATTTTCATTGCTACAGTAAATCTGGGTCCCAGAGACTCTCCAGATCATAAAGTTCTCTTGCAGATTTGGACATTATGTTGACTACAATATCTCCCAAATCTAATAACACCCATTCGCTTGAACCTTTTCCTTCCACTGAGATAATTGGGATGGATTTTTCCTTAAGGTTCTCTTGAATTTTTTCTGAAATAGCTGACATATGTCTAGAGGAAGTGCCAGAAGTTATGATCATGATATCAGTGAAGCTACTTATATCCTTCAAAGACAATATTTTAGTATCTACCGCCTTTAATTCTTCCAAAGAATTCATGATTAAATTATGAGAGGTTTTAGTCATGTTTATTATAGATCTTTTGCTCTTTTAAATACTTCAACACATCATCGTCAAGACCCTCTGACAAAACACTTTGATCATCTATATTCTCCCTTATAAGAGTTGATGAAGCTGGGTTTGGTTTAATTTTAATAAAATAAATTTTTCCTTTTTTAAAATTATTATCTCGGTAGGTATTTTCAATACAATCTTGATGGAGTTCAATTGCCTTTTCAGTTAGATCATTTTTTAATCCAGGTCGATTCATTACTAATAATGATGTCATTTTTATGATGTGTTTGTAGTTTTTCCAAAGATGAAAACTTTGAAATGAATCCTCTCCAATAATTAATAAAAAATGTTTTTTCTTTCCTAATTTCTTATCCAAGTATTGCAGGGTTTCAATCATAAAAGATGGACCTTCCTTCTTTAATTCATAATCTTCAATTTCAATCTCTTTGAAGTCTTTGAAAGCTATTTCAAGCATTTTGATTTTTTCCAATGAGCTTGCAACTGACAGATCTTTTAAAGGAGAAACCTTGTTTGGTATTACTAATACCTTAGATAAGTTTAGTTGCTCGGTGACGCTTTTTAAGGGCTCTATATGCCCTTTATGAATAGGATCAAAAGATCCTCCAAAGATCCCAATGTAATCTTTTTTACTCAAGATCTAATTTGGCCTCTTCCTTCCAAAATAAACTTTTGAGTTGTTAAACCATTCAATCCTACAGGGCCCCTGGCATGGAGTTTATCTGTAGATATTCCTACCTCAGCTCCTAGACCATATTCGAATCCATCTGCATAACAAGTTGGTAAATTGTGCATGACAGAACTTGAGTCGACTAACTTAAAAAATTTTTCTTTTTTTTCTTGATTTTCAGTGATGATGCTATCCGTATGACCAGAGCCAAAATCATTAATGTGCTTTATTGCTTCGTCTAAGCCTTTGACGATCTTAATTGAAATAATTGGTTCTAAATATTCTGTTGACCAATCTTCTTCAGTAGCTTTGTTCGCTGAGACGATACTGAGAGTTTGACTGCATGCTCTTACTTCAACTCCTTGCTCATTGAATTCATTAACTATCTTTGGCAAGAATTTTTGGGCAATATCTTCAGAGACCAGAAGGGTTTCCATAGCTCCGCATATGCCGTATCTATAAGATTTTGCGTTGCTTACAACTTTTTGAGCCAGCTCAATGTCAGCTTCTGAGTCTACGAATACATGACATAATCCCTCAAAATGCTTAAGTATTGGAACTTTTGACTCTGCAGCAATTAGCCTCACCAAACTAGATCCTCCTCGCGGAATAATTAAATCAATGCAGTCATCAAATTTGATGAATTCTTTAACCAAGTCTCGATCTTGATTTTGAATTAATTGAACACAGTCATCAGGCAAATTAGCTTTTGTTAGGCCTTTTCTTACTTGTGTAACAATATGATTATTTGAACGCACGGCCTCAGACCCCCCTCTTAAGATTGATGCGTTTCCCGATTTAATGCACAAAGCCGAAGCATCAGCCGTCACATTTGGTCTTGATTCATAGATAATTCCTATAGTTCCTAACGGCACCCTCATCTTGCTAACTTTGAATCCTGAAGGTGAAGGATCCATTCCTTCTAGCTCTCCAATAGGATCGTTTAGGTTTATGACCTTATTGAGGCCATCTATCATTGAGTCTACTCTCTTATCATTTAGCTCAAGCCTGTCAATGAAGCTATTTTGCAAGTCCAACTTTTTTGCTTCTTCTAAATCTTTTTCATTTTCTTTGAAAAGATCAGATCTATTTTTATGAATTTCCTCGCAGGAAAATTTTAACGCATCATTTCGGGTGTCCACAGAAGAGTTAAGCAAGAATTCCTTTGCTTCTTTAGCTTTAGCTCCTAAAGAATTTAGCTCTTTCTTAAACTTTTGATTCATCATATGGGTTATTATGCTATGGATTTAATTATTTCCAGAAAGATATTTTGTTTGATCTAAGTAACATTATGGAATTTCTTCAAGCTAATCCTGCTTGGATTACTTCCGCTATGTTCCTGCTTACTTTTGGTGAGTCCATAGTCATTCTTGGTTTATTCATTCCAGCAAGTTTGGTCATGCCAGGAATTGGTGCCTTAGCCGCAGCAGTTGGTATCGGCCCGGTTGAGATTATGTTTTATGCTAGTCTAGGAATGATTATTGGTGACACCGTTAGCTATGTAATAGGAATAATAATTGGCACAAGAATTGAGACCTGGGTACCAAATCAATATCAGAAACAACTTCATCAAGCTAAGCAATTTATGAACAAGTACGGAATATTGTCTGTTGCTTTAGGTAGGTTTTTAGGACCTTTAAGATGTCTTGTACCCATGACTGCAGGCTCTCTGGGTATGAGATTTACCATTTTCGCTCCGGTTGAAATATTATCTGCACCTGTTTGGACAGGCTTGTATGTTTTATCAGGATATTTCTTGGGAGAAGTATTTATAGAAAATTTCTTAATCGGTATGGGTATAATTTTTGTTATTATCTTTGTCTACTCAATATGGAAAGACCCTTTTGGAGTAATGAAACAAGCAAGAGGAAACGATGAAAAGTAAAAATAAATTTTTAGATGGTAATTGGCATCCTGTTGAAGAAACTTCGGCTGAAAACTTAAAAGTCTCAGGAGAAATTCCAAAGGAATTAGCTGGATTATTTCTCAGAAACGGTCCAAATCCAAAAAAATTTGATGAGGCTAATTATCATCCTTTTTTTGGCGATGGCATGATTCATGGTCTAAGACTTGAAAACGGTCAGGCACTTTGGTACCGAAATAAATTTGTGACCTCCCCTAATGGATTTGGTCCAAATACTCACGTCATGAAACATGGAAATAAAATATACGCTCTTGTGGAAGGCGGACTTGCTCCAGTTATTATGGATGAGGAAATGAACTTCCTAGATGACGAGCCCTTTCCTTCTGCGCAGAACAAGAGATTCACTGCACACCCAAAAATTGATAGTAAATCCGGAGAGATGCATGCCATCAGTTATGACTTTAATGAATATTTAAAAGGAAAGGAACAAGTTCACTATGTAGTGATTGATAAAAATGGAAAACAAACAAAAGATCAAATTATAGAACTTTCAAGTCGTCCAATGGTTCATGATTGTGCAATCACGGAAAACTATATTTTGGTTTTTGATCTGCCTGCAACCTTTAATTTAGGCAGAAGAGAAGGACAAAACAAAGCAACATCTGGTGACTATCCGGTGATTTGGGATCAGGATCATCATTCAAGGGTCGGTTTGCAGTCTAGACATTCAGATGAGATAACTTGGATAGATGTTCCGAAAGGTTTTTTATTTCACATCGTTAATTCTTATGAAAATGATGCTGGCGAGGTGATTCTTGATTTTTGTCGGTACGATAAACTGTTTGATTTTGAAAATCCTCTGCCCATGGGTCATAAGCCTTTTCTTACTAGATGGGTTATAGATATTGAAAAGAAATCATGCGAAGAAACTATGCTAGACGATAGATCCATGGAATTCTCGAGGGTACATCCTGATCTTGATGGTCAAGAGCATCAGTTTGGATACATGCTTAATGATGGCAATTTAAATAGATTTTTTAAAAGAGACTTTTTTAAAGATCAGACTAAGGAGCATTTTTTAGGAGAGAACAAACAAGCCGCTGAGCCTGTTTTCGTTCCAAAGAAAAATGCTGTTGGTGAAGATGATGGCTTTGTTGTGGGTTTCGTTTACGATAAAACTTCTGACTCGAGTGAATTTGTTATCATTGATGCAAACAATTTTTCAGAGGAACCGCTAGCTACTGTCTCTCTGCCACAGAGAGTACCTTTTGGCTTTCACGGAAGTTGGATTAATTTAGACTAAACTAATTTAATTAATTTTTGATGCACCTCATCAAAGGAGCCGTTTGAAAAACAGACATAATGTCCTGGCGTTTTCTTCCACTTGCTCAAAAAACTTTCTACGCTTTCTTCTGCAACTATATTTTTAGCCTTTTTAGCTATGCCCAATGCTTGAGATTTATTCTTAGAAAAAATATGAACAAAATCAGCTTTCTCCACTGCGCTGGGTATTTCTTGATCATGAAAACCGCCTGACATTGTGTTCGATCTCATTTCTAACAAACAATGAACGGGGTCTGAACCAACTCTATTCCTCAAGCCTTCTATGGTCTTTTTTATTGCCGTTGGATGATGGGCGAAATCATCGTATATATGAATTTCATCATTGGAAAATAAAAGCTCCATTCTTCTTGAAACTCCTTTGAAAGATGAAAGAGATTTCGCTGCTTTCGATAGATCAAGACCCAACTCGTCGGCTATTGTTAAAGATGCTAAAGCATTGCTTAAGTTATGCTCTCCTATTAGCTCCCAATTTACCTCGCCAAAAGACTCATCTGATCTAAAGACCTCAAATTTTGACCCATAATTATTTAATTGAGAAATCTTTATATCATCCTGTTCAAAAGAAAAGGTTCTGGTTTTGCTAAAAAAATCCTGCTCAAAAAGTGCCTCTATATTTAAGTCAGAATTGGGATAGATCACACAAGCATCTGAAGCCAAGGTTCTCAATAGTTGTGAATATTGTTTTTGAATATCAGAAAGGTTATTAAAAATATCAGCATGATCGAACTCCAAGTTATTAATAAGTAAGGTTTTTGGTCTGTAATGAATAAATTTGGATCTTTTATCAAAAAACGCTGAATCATACTCATCTGCTTCAAGAACAAAAAAATCCCCAGAGCCCAATCTTGAAGAACTTCGAAAATCTTTCGTTTCACCAGCAATCAAGTATCCAGTCTCTGGCTGTTGATCTAAAAATATTTTTGAGGTCATTGCAGAAACTGATGTTTTGCCATGCGTGCCACTTACCGCGATCACATGTTTATTCCTTAAAATTTGTTCATAAAGGAAATCTGGCCCTGAACAATATCTGAGGCCTTTGGTTAAAATATACTCCATTAAAGGATTACCTCTGGAGATGACGTTTCCGATGACAAAAATATCAATATTCGAAGGAAGATTCTTTTCGTCGTATCCCTCGTCTACTTTTATTGACGCTTTTTGCAAAACTTTATCCATAGGATGATAAAGTTTTTGGTCGCATCCATGGACGTCATAACCTTTTTCTTTCGCTAATTGAGCTATGCCAGACATGAAAGTGCCGCCAATACCGAGGATATAAATCTTCATTAAGAAATTATACCCTTTCCCAAATCAATAGTTTTTCAGTAACATATTTCTATGTATAAGCCCGTAAATGCCTTCTATGCTCAATCAGGTGGAGTAACATCAGTTATTAATGCCTCAGCTTGCGGCGTAATTGAAACAGCAAATAAATCCTCCAAAATAAATAAAGTTCTTTGCGGAAAAAATGGGATCTTAGGAGCGCTGAACGAAGAATTATTCGATACATCTAAGGAAAAGAAGTCTGAGATTGCCAAACTCAGGCAAACCCCTGGTGGAGCTTTCGGTTCTTGTCGTTTCAAACTTCAGGATCCAATAAAGCAAAAGAAAGAATATCTCAGGTTATTTGAAGTTTTTAAAGCCCACAAAATAGAGTACTTTTTTTATAACGGTGGCGGAGATAGTCAAGATACAACTTTTAAAGTTTCAAAGATGGCCAAGGAACTTAAACTGCCTTTAACTTGCATTGGCATTCCTAAAACTGTCGATAACGACCTGCCGATAACTGATTGTTCTCCAGGTTTTGGTTCTGTAGCAAAATACGTTGCCACATCAACACTTGAGGCTGGCTTAGATGTTAAAAGCATGTCAGAAACTTCCACAAAGGTATTTATCTTAGAGGTTATGGGAAGGCATGCGGGTTGGATTGCTGCAGCATCAGCATTAGCTTCTAGAAATGAAACAGATCCTCCTCATATCATTCTTATGCCAGAAGTTCCTTTTGCGAAGAGGAAATTTATCGATAAAGTTAAACAAACCGTTGCTAATGAAGGCTTTTGCGTTGTGGTGGCTTCTGAAGGAACGAGATACAAAAACGGAATGTTTTTGGCCGATTCTGGCCTAACGGATGCATTTGGTCATAAGCAATTAGGAGGAGTTGCTCCTGTGCTAGCACAAATGATTTCTTCGATCGGCCTTAAAAATCATTGGGCAGTATCAGATTATCTACAAAGATCTGCAAGACATATTTCATCGAAAACAGACCTTGATCAAGCTTATGCGGTAGGTAAAAAGGCAGTTGAATTTGCTTTAGCTGGAAAAAATGCAGTTATGCCTGTCATCAAAAGATTGAGCAATAAACCTTATAAGTGGAAAATAGAAGCAGCCTCACTAAGCAAAGTTGCAAATGTAGAGAAAACACTCCCCAAAGGCTATATCTCGAAAGATGGTTTTAAGGTTACAAGCAAAGGATTGGATTATCTAAGGCCCCTCATTCAAGGCGAAACTCCCATAAGCTATAAAGATGGAATTCCAGTTGTTGCTCAACTGAAAAATATTCTGGTTAAAAAAATAACCTAATTTTTTTATCCGCCTGTAAAGGAAAAAGTATTTTTTTCATCGCTGGTCAATTATATCTTTTTGACTACACCAGTGAAGTTCATGATCTTTTTTCCTTCAGAAATAATAATTCCTCCCCCGAATACCAGTGATTTTGTATGTTTAGAAATTTTAGTATGAACTTCTAGTAGAGATCCTATTTTCGCGCCTGACATAAATTCTGATTTGAAACTTATAGTAGCCACGTATTTTTCTCTAGATTCCATGGCAGCAGAGCACAAAGAATAATCTGCGATACTCATCAACATTCCACCGTGAGCGACTCCACCAGAGTTGCCATTTTCTGGCTTCACGTAGAAAGCCATCACTAAATTTCCCTCAGCATCTTTTTTATGAAAACCCTTACCGATGTGGTCAATGTGGTGTTCTGTTTGAAACTCAATTTCTTTATATCCATCGGGAATAGCATAGGAATTTTTATTTGAACTCATATAAACTATTTTAACCTTAAAAATTAGAGGAAATTTAAATGGATTTTAATTTAACTGAAGAACAAATTGAGCTAAAAGAAGCTGCGAGAAATTTTGCTCAGAATGAATTAACTGACCTTGCAGTAGAATTAGAGGAATCAGGCAGCCCTGTGCCAAAAGAAGTATTAGCCAGAATTGGTGAAATGGGATTTCTTGGCATCAACACACCTGAAGAATTCGGCGGTCAAGGACTTGGTAATCTTGAAGCTCTAATAATTTTAGAGGAATTTGGAAAGATTTCGTCTGCAATAGGATGGCCTGTTTTTGAAGCTAATGCAGGTCCAATAAAATCAATTCAACACTTTGGAACTCCTGAACTAAAAGAAAAAATTCTACCTGCAGTTTGCAAAGGTGAAAAGGTTGTTGCTGTAAGTATGTCAGAACCGGGAGCCGGAACAGCATTGTCAGATTTAAAGACCAAAGCAGAAATTAAGGGCGATAAAATTGTAATTAATGGAACCAAAAGATGGTGTTCTGGTGCGGGTCACTCAGATGGGTATGTTGTTTACGCCAGAATGTCGGATGCTCCAGCAGCAAAAGGAATTGGTGCAGTGTATGTAGAGCTTGAGAGAGATGGACTTACCTTTGGTAATAGCGAATCGTTGATGGGCTTCAGAGGTATTCCTTCTGCAGATATATATTTCGATAATGTTGAAGTTCCCATTGAAAATCTATTAGTTGAACCTGAGGATGGATTTAAAAAACTCATGGAAACTTTTGATCTAGAGAGATGTGGAAATGCCACAATGGCTCTTGCTCAGGCATCTGCAGCTTTAGAATACGTAACAAATTATACTCAAGAAAGAGAACAATTTGGGAAACCTTTAGTTGATTTTCAAGCAGTGCAAATTAAGCTTGCTGATATGTTAATGAAAGTCGAAGCTGCAAGACTTCTTATCCATAAAGCAGCTTTTAACGCTCAAAATGGTCTACCTGATATTCTTGAATCAAGCACTGCAAAATGTTTTTCGAATGAAATGTCTAGAGAAGTAACAACAACAGCTATGCAATTAATGGGCGGTTACGGTTATAACAAAGAATATGGAATGGAAAGAAGAGTACGAGATGCTTTCGGCTGGGGAATCGCTGGAGGAACAATCGATATCCAAAAAATAAACATTGCATCAGCAATGATCGGAAGAAGATTCAATCAAAGAAATTAATTTTTAAATTCATGCACTCGAAGATCTTCAATATGTGACTGAAGCATTTCGATTAATTCTTCCTTTTCTTCCTCTGTCAAAAACTCGCCAATTGGAATCTTTTCTCCTTTTGAGGAGATGACAATTTGCAAAGGGTACCAACGATGTGAAGGTCTTTCGATAAATACATAAGACCACTGTCGTATCAGCTCTTTAAATATTTCTGGTTTTTTAATACCTTTCTCAATTATTAATTTATCAAAAGAAAGTTTTATGACTTCTTGTCGATTATTTCTTTTGGATATATACCAAATGGCTATTGTAACCACTAGAATTTCTAACCCAGCGAAGGGCAAGATAATCGGTGCGCCCGCAACAGCAAAAGTTATGGCTATGATTAAAATTGGAAACGAAACAAAAAACAAAAATAATAAATTACCTCCCCAAGACAAAGAGTTATTTGGGGAAAGCGTTATTTGAAAACTGTTATTAGCATCAATCTTTTCAGAAACAATCATAAGAGTTAAATTGAATAATACTTATTAAGGCTTACAATTATGCCAATTTCAATAAAAATTAAATTTATAAATGGATATTAGTTCTAATGATAGATCGGCAATGATGCCGAATTATTCCTTCCCAGACTTGGTTCCAGAAAAAGCTTCGGGTTCAAGACTTTGGGATGAAAATGGAAAAGAATATATTGATTTTGGTGGTGGTATTGCAGTTACTTCTTTGGGCCACTGTCATCCAATTCTCATGAAATCCATGGAAGAACAATCCAAAAAACTTTGGCATGTAAGTAATTATCTTCTAAGCAAACCTGCTAAAGAACTAGGCCAAAAAATAGTTTCAAAAAGTTTTGCCGATAAAGTTCTTTTTAGCAACTCTGGCAATGAAGCAAATGAAGCTGCAATAAAATTAGCTAGAAAATATTTCTTTGAAAAAGGTGATGAAGAAAAATATGAGATCTTATCGTTTACGAATTCATTTCATGGAAGATCCCTCGCAAATATTACTTTAGGAGATTCTGAATTCCATCAAACTGGCTTTGGTCCTTTACCAAAAGGATTTATAAAAGCTGAATTCAATAATATTGAAGATGTTAAGAAGAAAGTATCTAACAAAACTGCAGCAATAATAGTTGAATTAATTCAAGGTGAAGCGGGAGTAATAAGTGCACAAAATGATTTCGTTGAGGCGCTAAGAAATATCTGTAATGAAAATAATATTCTTCTTATTTTTGATGAAGTTCAAAGTGGAATTGGTAGAACAGGAACTTTATTTGCTTATCAAGGTTACGGAGTGATGCCAGACATTCTTACATTAGCAAAAGGGCTTGGAGGTGGTTTGCCTATTGCTGCAACAATTACAACAACTGATATAGCTAATTGTATGCAACCTGGAACTCACGGTAGCACATTTGGAGGTAATCCAGTCTCTTGTGCGGTTGCCTCAAAATTAATAGATATTGTAGATGACAAAAAATTATTATCTGGAGTAATGGAAAAAACAATTAAGTTTATTGATCATTTGCAAAACTTATCTAAAAAGTACGATTTTTTTTCAGATGTAAGATCAGCTGGTTTGTGGATTGCTGCTGATATGAAGCAAGGATCTTCAAAAGAATTTTTATCTAGAAGTTATGAGGAAGGTCTTCTTTTGGTATCAGCAAATGGTGAGAGCACTCTAAGATTCGCTCCTTCTTTGATCATCAGCGACGAGGAGATAGAAGAAGGATTTTCAAAACTAGAAAGAGTTACAAAATCTTTTTGCTAGTCCTTTGGAATAGTTTCGGTCCTGTTGATTTTTCTAAAGCCTTTTGGGAGAAAATTTCCCTTCCTCCCCCTTGCGCCAACGAAGTTATTTAAGTCTTTTGATTTTATTTCAAAGTGTTGCTTGCCACTAAATATTTTTAGGGAATCATTTTCTCCAAGAGCATTGGCAAAAATAATTTTATCTTCTTCAGACGCATAAAGTTTTTTATCAATCCCAATTAATTTATTCCCTTTTCCTCTAGCTAATACAGGAATATCTTCTATATCAATTACTAATAATTTTCCTGCCGCTGTAACAAGAGCTATTTTCTGATCAGTTTCACTTACCTCTATAGGTTTAATGGGGTTTGCATCTTTAACATTTAAAGCTGATTTACCAGATCTATTTTTTGTAAAGATATTTTCAATTTTAGTTAAGAAGCCATATCCAAGATCGGACATCAAAAGCAGCTTCTGATCAGCTGGACCTGCAATAACGCCTTTAAAACTTGAGCCTGAAGGTGCATTAATTTTTCCTGAAACCGGTACTCCTTGTCCTCTGGCGGATGGTAATTTATGAATGGGTAAAGAATATGATTTTCCTGAGTTATCAATGATCACTACAGATTCACTGTTTCTCCCTTTACTTGCTGAAAGAAAACTATCGCCTTCTCTGTATTGCAAGCTTTCAGGATCAATGTCGTGTCCCTTAGCTGCTCTGATCCATCCTTTTTCTGATAACACAACCGTCATAGGGTCATTAGAAATAAGATCTAACTCATCAAATGCTTTTGCAGAGACTCCTTCTCCATAAAAACTTTTTCTTTCATCGCCATATTCCTCTGAGTCAGCTTTAAGTTCTTTTTTGATGAGAGTTTTCAGCCTAGATGATGATTTCAGATATGCCTCCAACTCTTTTTTTTCTGTGGCTAGATCCTCTTGTTCAGTTTTTATAGATAACTCTTCAAGTTTTGCTAGTTGTCTGAGACGTATATCCAGAATTGCATTAGCTTGCTGATCTGAAAGCTTAAATTTTTTCATTAAAGTCTTTTTTGGATCGTCTTCGTTTCTGATGATATTTATTATTTCATCAAGGTTTAAATACGCTATAAGAAGACCTTTTAAGATTTGCAGTCTGTCATCAACCCAGTCAAGCCTATGTTGTATTCGCCTCTTTACAGTCTCTGTCCTGAACTTAATCCATTCCTTGAGAATTCCTTTGAGATCAAATACTTTGGGCTTACCATCAAGGCCGATAGCATTCATGTTTACACGTGTATTTTTTTGTAGCTCAGTTGTTGCGAATAAATGAGACATTAACGCATCTTTATCAACACGATTTGATCTTGGAACAATTACGATTCGAACTGGGTTATGTTCGTCTCCCTCATCTCTTATATCTTCGATCATTGAAAGCTTTTTAGAATCAATCTGTGCAGCAATTTGTTCAATTGCTTTCATGGAAGAGACTTGATACGGAAGAGAATTTATGACGATATTTCCATCCTCTACATCATATGTTGATCTTAAAGTAATGGCACCTCTTCCAGTTTCATATATTTCTAAAACCTCTTCTTCGGAATTCATAATCTGAGCCGAAGTAGGATAGTCAGGCGCTGAAATATCTTTCATCAATTCTTTATTTGAAAGTTTTGGGCTATCAATTAAAGAAATCACACCATTAACAATCTCTTTTAGATTATGCGGCGGTATGTCTGTTGCCATCCCAACTGCAATTCCAGAAGCACCATTTAATAAAACATTTGGAAGTCTATCCGGAAGAAATTTTGGTTCAATTAGAGTTCCATCAAAGTTTGGTATCCAGTCAACTGTTCCTTGTGCCGCCTCATCAAGAAGTGATTGGGCATAAGCTGACAATCTGCATTCCGTATACCTCATAGCAGCAAAACTTTTTGGGTCATCTAACGATCCCCAATTTCCCTGTCCTTCTAACAATGGGTATCTGGTAGAAAAGTTTTGAGCCAACAAAACCATTGCTTCGTAAGCTGCAGAGTCACCGTGCGGATGGAATTTACCTATCACATCTCCTACAGTCCTGGCACTTTTTTTAAACTTAGAACTGGATTTAAGTCCTAATTCAGACATTGCATAAATAATCCTTCTTTGGACTGGCTTTAACCCATCGCCTATAAAAGGTAATGCCCTATCAAGAATGACGTACATAGAATATTCCAAGTACGCCTTTTCAGCGTAATTGAAAAATGGCAGATCGCTTTCTTTGCTCATTCTCCCTTGCTTAAGGTAGCTAGATTTCCTTTATCCTCTAGCCAGGTTTTTCTGTCTGCTGCTCTTTTTTTAGACAGCAACATATCCATCATAGATATTGATTTTGTAGGCTGATCTAGTGTTAATTTTACTAGTTTTCTTGAGTCTTTAATCATTGTAGTTTCTCTAAGCTGGCCTGGATTCATTTCTCCTAAGCCTTTGAATCTTTGTACTTCAATTTTCTTTGATTTATTTTTTTTGCCTAACTGTTTCACCAAATCATCTTTTTCTTCGTCATCAAGGGCATAAAAAACTTCTTTCCCTTGGTCAACTCTATACAGAGGAGGTTGCGCGACAAAAACTTTTCCAGCCTCGACAAGAGGTCTGAAGTGTCTCAAAAATAAAGCACACAATAGTGTTGCTATATGCGCACCATCAGAATCAGCATCTGCAAGAATACAAACTTTCCCATAACGAAGACCGTTTAAATCGCTACATCCCGGCTCTAAACCAAGAGCAAGAGAGATGTCTTTCACCTCTTGAGACTGAGTTATGGAACCTGTATCAACTTCCCAAGTATTTAATATCTTTCCTTTTAAAGACATTACAGCCTGAAAGTTCCTATCTCTAGCTTGCTTGGCTGATCCTCCTGCTGATTCTCCCTCAACTAAGAAAAGCTCAGTTTCATCATCATCTGTGGAAACACAATCAGTAAGTTTTCCAGGCAAAGTTGGTCCTTTTGTAATTTTCTTTCTTTCTATTTTTTTTACTTGCTTTGACCTTTCTTGAGCATTATCAATGCTTAGCAGAGCAATTTTTTCTGCTGCCTCTGTTTCTTGATTCAACCATAATGAAAAAGCATCTTTAATTATTGAAGCAGCAGTGGCTTGAAAATCTTTAGAAGATAACTTTTCTTTCGTTTGCCCAGTAAACTGAGGATCCTTTATCTTTGCGGATAAGATAAAAGAGCAATCTTTCATGACATCTTCCTGAGTCAATTTGATTCCTTTCGGAATTAAGTTTCTTAGTGAACAAAACTCTCTTATGGATTCAGTAATTCCAGACCTCAGTCCTGCTTCATGGGTTCCTCCTTCGATGGTAGGAATTAAATTGACATAACTTTCCGTGAGAATTTTATTTGACCAGGCAACAGCCCAACTAAGGCCTTGCTCTCCGTCAGAGAATTCTCCTACTACTGGATCGCTAGGTAATAATTCTGAATCAAGGGATTTTTTTAAATACTCTCCCAAACCATCGACAAAACACCACGTCTCTTTTTCATTAGCAATCTTATCTATGAAATTTATAGTCAAACCTGAGCAAAGAACAGCTTTTGCCTTGAGGGAATACTTTAAATTTTTTACTGATATTTTTGTCGTATCGAGAAATACTTCATCAGGGTAAAAGGTGATCTTAGTACCGGTGTTCCTTTGTCCGACAGAATCAATTACTCTGAGTGGTTTAGAGATTTCACCACCTTTGAATTGAATTTCATGTTTTTTTCCATCTCTTTTGATTTCAGCATTTAGTTTTTTGGACAATGCATTAACAACTGAAACTCCAACACCATGAAGCCCTCCCGAAAAGGTGTAATCCTTATTGGTAAATTTTGCACCGGCGTGCAACCTGGTAAAAATTAACTCAACGCCTGGAACCTTCTCTTCTGGATGAATATCTACTGGCATGCCCCTGCCATCATCTTCAACTGTAATAGATCCATCCTTTGAAAGAAGAACCGATATTTGTTTTGCATGTCCGGCAAGTGCCTCATCTACGCTGTTATCTACAACTTCTGCGATAAGGTGATTTGGGTTGGAAGTATCTGTGTACATTCCTGGTCTTTTTCTAACGGGCTCAAGACCAGAGAGCACCTCAATTGATTCGGATGTATACTCCTTTGCCACTATTTCTTGTCTTTAGACTTCTTTGTAAATTTCACTACCTTGTTCTAAGAATTCTTCAGATTTCCTTTTCATCTCTTCAGATAATTTATCTTCCTCGTTTTTTGCATAATCTCTTACTTCCTGAGAAATCTTCATTGAGCAAAACTTCGGTCCACACATCGAACAAAAATGAGCAACTTTGGCAGAGTCCTTGGGGAGCGTTTCATCATGATATTCTCTTGATCTTTCTGGATCGAGTCCAAGGTTAAACTGATCTTCCCATCTAAATTCAAATCTTGCCTTCGATAGAGCATTATCTCTAATCTGAGCTGCGGGATGTCCTTTAGCTAAATCTCCAGCATGAGCAGCAATTCTATATGCCATCAAACCTTCTTTTACATCTTCCTTATTAGGCAGGCCTAGGTGTTCTTTCGGCGTGACATAACAGAGCATAGCGCATCCAAACCAACCGATCATTGAAGCACCAATTGCTGAAGTAATATGATCATATCCTGGCGCGATATCAGTAGTTAAAGGACCCAAAGTATAAAAAGGTGCTTCATCACAATGTTTAAGTTGCTCAGTCATATTTTCCTGAATCAAATGCATAGGAACATGACCAGGCCCTTCAATCATAGTTTGAACATTTTCGCCCCAAGCTATCTTCGTAAGCTCGCCGAGAGTCCTCAATTCGGAAAATTGAGCTTCATCATTTGCATCAGCTATAGAGCCAGGACGGAGACCATCCCCAAGAGAAAAAGTTACATCATACTTTTGCATGATGTCGCAGATTTTATGAAAATTTGTATATAAGAAATTCTCCTCGTGATGAGCAAGACACCATTTAGCCATGATGGACCCGCCTCTCGAAACGATACCCGTAACTCTTTTTGCCGTCATGGGAACATAACGCAAAAGAACCCCTGCATGGATTGTGAAATAGTCTACGCCCTGCTCTGCTTGTTCAATTAATGTTTCTTCGAAGACATCCCAATTGAGGTCTTCTGCTACTCCGTTGACTTTTTCAAGGGCTTGATAAATTGGAACTGTTCCAATTGGTACAGGTGAATTTCTTATAATCCACTCTCTTGTTTCATGTATGTTTTTACCAGTTGATAAATCCATCACCGTATCTGCTCCCCAGCGTGTGGACCATGTTAACTTTTCTACCTCATCTTCTATTGAGGAGGATAAAGCTGAATTACCTATATTAGAGTTAACTTTGATTTTAAAATTTCTACCTATAATCATAGGTTCAAGTTCGGGATGATTAACATTGGCAGGTATCACTGCTCTTCCACATGCTATCTCGTCGCGCACAAATTCAGGAGTATAAAAAGGTGGAATACTGGCCCCAAAAGACTCGCCTGCATGGAATGTTCCTTCTTTCAGTTTTCTATTCTTTTCTATGTTCTGATTTTCTCGAATGGCGATGTATTCCATTTCAGGTGTAACAATGCCTTTTTTAGCGAGACTCATTTGAGTGCTTGATGGATCTTCTTCTAACCTTTTTTTCAACCAAGTTCTCGAAGAAGGCAGGCCCTCTTTAATATCAAAAGATACTTCTGGATCGGTATATGGACCAGAGGAATCGTAAACAAAAATTGGGGGTTGCTTTTCTTCTCCCTCAGAAGTTTTTAAAGAAGTTTGAGTTATTTTCCGCATGGGAACTCTTATATCTTTTGTGCTTCCAGAGAGGTAAACTTTCTCTGAATTTTTAAATTGGGAGCTAGCGGTTTGTTGAATATTGTCGTTAAAGGGAACTTCTTTGATGCTTTTGACGTCTAACTTTTTCATTGACTATATTTTATAGCATAATGCCTCTCAAAAAATTATTATGAAGATAACTTTTAAAAAAATATCAAGATATTCTTAAAATGAAAATTTTTATCTTTTCTTGTTTCTTACTATTTTTAACAGCACCAGCTTTTAGTAAAACTTTATCTGAAATATATGAAATTGCCTTGGAGGAGGATCCTCAATTAAAAATAGCAGAGGCAACATTTAGAGCTAACAAAGAAATTAAAGAACAAACATTGGCTGGTCTTCTACCGTCAATTACGACTAGTGCATCCACTACCTGGAACAATAGCTTCATTGATAATAATAAAACAGATGAATATAACTCATTTGGCTATTCCTTGAGATTGAGTCAACCGATTATTAGAGTTGATAGATGGTTTCAGTTTGCCAGCGGTAAGGCTTTGACAGAAAGTGCCGCCGCTCAATTTCTTTTGTCTCAACAGCAAATGATTTTTAGAGTTGCGCAAGCTTATTTTGGTTTGTTAAAAGCTCAAAATAACCTGGAGACAGCGGTATCAGAAGAAAGAGCTCTAAAAAAACAATTAGATAGAGCGAAAAGATTGTATGAAGAAAACATATCCCCGATTACAGATTTTCAAGAAACCCAAGCTTTCTATGATTTATCAAGAGTCGCAAGAATTGCAACTGAAGGTCAGTTAGAAGTTGCAAGAGAAATATTAATAGCCTTGGTCAACGAGGCCCCTGAGATATCTGATTTATTGGATTATCCATTCGGTAAAGTATTGGTTGATGATCAAGATGAATGGGTAAGAATTGGTCTCGTAAATAGTAATGTTTTAAAAACTGCTAAGCTATCTGAAAGGGCTGCTCAAAACAACGCAAAGGCGAGCATTGGTGGTCATATCCCAAATATTGATCTAGTTGGAACTCTCAATAGTAATACCTCTTATCAAGGAAGATTCGGTGGCTTTATTGAAAATCCTCTCTTGGGTTTAGAAACAGAATCAAATAATTATTCAATACAATTTAGCTGGCCGCTCGTTGCAGGTGGTATCGCGCATTCAAAAAGAAGAGAAGCATATGCCAATTATGATAAGGCAAAAGAACAGACCAAATTCACTACAAGAAGTGTTATTCAGGACATAAAATCAAAACACTCATCTCTCTTAACTGCGAAAGCTAATGTCCAAGCGCGAGGACAAGCTTTCAAATCAGCTGAATCAGCTTTAATTGCAACAGAGTATGGTTTTGAGGCAAATACAAGAAATATAATTGACCTTTTGAATGCTCAAAGAAATGTTTTTGCTGCTGAGAGAGATTACGCTTCTGCGAAATACGACTTTATCCTCTCCGATTTTGGTTTAAAACTTTCTGCAGGCACTCTTTCTCCACAGGATCTGTATAACCTAGATGAGTTTATGAATTAATTCATGCCTGAATTACCAGAAGTTGAAACTACTGTCAGAGCTCTCAAACCTAAACTAGAAAAAAGTCAGATAAAGACTTTTGAATTAAGGAATAAAAATCTTCGTTGGCCGGTTCCATCGAACTTATCAAAGATACTAATTTCCAAAAGCGTTTCTTCTCTTTCAAGAAGAGCAAAATATTTAATTATTGATTTAGGATCAGAGTATCTTTTAATCCATTTAGGCATGTCAGGAAGTCTAAGATACTTGTCCAATAATATAACTCCAGAAAAACACGACCATTGGGATTTATGTTTTGAAAATGGAATGATACTTAGATACACAGATCCAAGACGATTTGGCTCAATTCACTACACTAAAGATTTTAAAAATCATTTTCTTATCAAATCACTTGGACCAGAACCATTATCTGATGCTTTCAATGAAAACTTCCTCTATGAAATATCTAGACGAAGAAAAGTTCCAATTAAGGCTTTGATAATGAATTCAAGGATTGTAGTTGGCATCGGAAATATTTATGCATGCGAAGCCTTATTTGATTCGCATATAAGACCAACAAAAAAAGCCAGTAGGATTACAAAAAATGAAGCCA
>CACBTL010000002.1:0-99260 GCA_902542145.1 uncultured SAR86 cluster bacterium
TGAAGACAGAAATGATAGAAGTTTTGTATTAGGGCCAACTCATGAAGAAATAATTACAGATGTTGCAAGAAAAACTTTGAACAGTCCAAAAGATCTTCCTGCTAATTACTATCAAATTCAAACAAAGTTTAGAGATGAAATTAGACCAAGATTTGGAGTAATGCGTTCCCGAGAGTTTCTTATGAAAGATGCTTATTCATTTGATATTGATGAGAAAGGCATGAAAGAAAGTTACGAATTGATGAGAGATGCATATCAAAAAATATTTAATGAAATTGGATTTGATTACAGAATAGTTTCAGCTGATTCTGGAGCAATTGGTGGATCTACATCAGAAGAATTTCATGTGTTAGCAGACTCAGGAGAGGATAAAATAATTTTTAGCGAAGATGAATTTTTTGCAAGCAATCTCGAGTTATTTGAAGAGAAATCTGAGCAAGAAATAATTGATCAGCTTCATAAAAAAGATGGGAAAAAATATTCAATTAAAAGAGGAATTGAGGTTGGTCATATATTTCAACTGGGTGATAAATACAGCAAATCATTATCTCTTTCTATTCAAACTAAAGAAGGCAATGTAAACCCTTTGATGGGATGTTACGGAATTGGCATATCAAGAATAATTGCTGCTTCAATAGAACAAAATTATGATGAGGATGGAATTATCTTTCCAAGATCAATTGCTCCATTTGAAGCAATAATAATTATCATTGGTGATAATAAAAATCTTCTTAATGAAGCTGTATCTATTCAAAAAGACCTAACAAAAATTGGTATAGATACGATAATAGATGATAGAAATGATTCGCCAGGAAAAAAATTCAAGGATGCAGACCTAACTGGTATTCCATTTCAATTGATAATCAGTGAAAAAAATCAGAAGGAAAACCTTCTCGAGCTAAAGATTAGAAATGAAAGAACTTCACTCAAAGAAAACAAAAAAAATATTTTAACTAAGCTGAAGCCTTAATGGCATCGAATAGTTTTTTTTCTATTTCTTGAGATATCTTTTGATTGGCATCTAAAAATTCACAGGCGTTAGATTTACCTTGGCCAATTTTTTCCCCTTCGTAGGAATACCAGGCTCCTGCTTTTTCAATTATTTTCTTGTCAGCGGCCATATCAACAAGTTCACCTGTTCTATTGATTCCTTTGTTATAAATAATTTGGAATTCAGCTTGCTTAAATGGAGGTGAAACTTTATTTTTTACTACTTTTACTCGTGTTTCATTTCCGGTTACTTCATCTCCATCCTTAACAGTTCCGATTCTTCTAATATCCAGTCTCACAGAAGAATAAAATTTAAGCGCATTTCCACCGGTTGTTGTTTCTGGGTTACCAAACATGACACCGATTTTCATTCTGATTTGGTTGATAAAAATAACTAATGTATTTGATTTTTGTATGCTCCCAGTTATTTTTCTTAAAGCCTGAGACATTAACCTTGCTTGTAAACCAACGTGGTGATCACCCATATCCCCTTCAATTTCAGCTCTTGGAACAAGAGCTGCGACAGAATCAATTACTAGCACATCAACACTTTCTGACTTAACCATAATATCTGCTACTTCTAGAGCTTGTTCTCCAGTATCTGGCTGAGATAAAAGTAAGTTATCAACATTTACTCCAATCTTTTCAGCATATGTAGGGTCTAGCGCATGTTCTGCGTCAATGAATGCTGCAGTTCCGCCTGCCTTTTGGCATTCTGCGATAATCTGAAGGGTTAGAGTTGTTTTTCCAGAAGATTCAGGCCCAAAAATTTCTACAACTCTACCTTTAGGCAGTCCCCCTATTCCAAGAGCAACATCAAGACCCAAAGAGCCTGTAGATATAGAAGGAATATTTTGTATCTCTCTATCACCCATCCTCATTATGGTTCCAGGACCAAATTGAGTTTCAATTTGACTAAGAGCGGATTGAAGAGATTTTTCTTTATCTTTTGATTGAGATTCTTTTGAAGATTTAGCCATTACTTTACCTGTATATTTATACAGTATTTAATAATACTTTATAAAATTAATCAATGTTTTTTATAAAATTTATTGAGTCAATTATTGCTGTTTCTGCTGACTGAGTCCTTACTTGATTTCTATCCCCTTGAAAGAAGTGTTGTTTGGATAAAATTTCATCATTATTTCCGATGCTGATACAAACGGTCCCTACAGGCTTAGACTTAGATCCACCTGTTGGACCTGCAACTCCGCTTATAGCTATTGCAATATCAGCAAGATCATATTTTAGGACCCCTTTTACCATTTCATCTGTGACCTTTGTATCAACAGCCCCATAATCCTTAAGTGTTTGTTTATTCACTCCAAGAAAATTAATTTTTGCGATATTTGAATAAGTAACAAATCCTTGACTTACCCATTTTGAACTTCCAGGAACTGATATCAAGCTAGAGCCCAACAGGCCTCCAGTACATGACTCTGCAAATGATATAAATAATTGATTCTTTAATAGAATTTTTCCAAGTTCAGAAGCATTTTTACCTAGGTTGTCATCCATGAAACAAATTATAATGCTTTATGACTTTCGTTGTCGGGAAAGACTGTATAAATTGTAAACATACAACTTGTGTGCAGGTTTGCCCTGTCGATTGCTTTTATGAAGGGAAAAATATTCTTGTTATAGATCCAGAGGAATGCATCGATTGTGGTTTATGTGAACCAGAATGTCCGGTTGATGCTATTTTTGCGGAAGACGAAGTCCCCGCAGACCAATTAGATTTCATTGAAATTAATGAAAAATATTCAAAAATTTGGCCCAATATCACCGAGGCTAAAGATCCTATGCCAAATTATAAAGATTGGGAAAAAAGAAAGGATAAGTTAAGTTATTTAGAATTAGATTAGTTATAGTTAAAAATTATTAAAAATATTTAAGTTTTACTATTATTTATCACACAATTGTCATAATATAGTCACTAATTGGAGACATTATGGGAAAATTATTATTAGTATTTATGTTCGTTGCAGGGTTTTTATCCTCTAACGATCACCTAAATCTATTTGAAAATACTCAAAAATTATCAAATATTTCATCTATTGATGCTCCTATGGTAGTGGAACTTGATCAAAGAAAATTAAGAATAATGTGTGAGGGAAGAATGGCTGCATGTTTCAGGACAGACCAGCCTAATACTGTCTTTATAGATAAAACACTTTCTAAGGAAATTAAGTCATTAACCCTAGTGGGTATTTATGCAGATTATCTTCAATTTTCAAAATATAACTCTATCAAAGGCCTTAGAAGTTGCGATATTCAAAAGGAATTCATTAAAGATTTAGATAATTTAAAACTCGCAGCTTATTTTGAAAAAGGAAGCTGCTCAAAGTTCATATAATAGATTTTAAAAGGGGATGAAGGAGTGGATTTATTCCACTCCTTCTAACATTGGAACAAACAAAACATTTTCAACCAATTCTTCTTCAAACCCCTCTTTAGAGATTCTTTTTATAGTCATTAATTTTTGATTTTCTTGATCGCCTACTGGGCATACTAGCTTCGCTCCTATGTTTAATTGTTGTTTTAATTTTTTCGGAACTAAAGGAGCAGCTGCAGCACAAAGAATTCCGTCAAATTTTTTTTCAATTTTCCAACCTTCATATCCATCGCCATACTTTATTTCAAAGTTATTGATATTAAGTTTTTTTAAATTCTTTTTTGCAACAGCGCATAACTGTTCTATCCTTTCTATAGCAAAAACCTTTCGGCAAATTTTAGATAAGACGGCTGTTTGATATCCACAACCGGCGCCTATTTCTAATACTTCTCCAAGCGGTCTATCTATAAAAGCAGTCTCTGATATAAGTAGTTCTGTCATTCTTGCGACAATAAATGGTTGAGAGATAGTTTGCTTGTGTCCAATTGGTAGTGACATATCTTCATATGCCTGTGCATCAAAAACACCATCAAGAAACTCATGTCTAGGGATCTCCAACATTGCTTGTAATACTCGAACATCTGATATACCTTTTTCCGAAAGGGCTTTGACTAATTTTTCTATTTTATTGGTTATCAATTATTCAGTTTTTTAGCCCAAGAACCTGCAATATCATTGTTATCATGAGAGTAAAGAATTGGCGTAAGCGCTGAAATAGATATGTTTCCTTTCTCTAAGCTTTGCCTGTCCTCTGAAATATTATTTTCATCTATTTCAAGAGATGGGACAGTAAAGTCTACCTTAGGATTATTGTTATCTGAGTAATTTGGAATATTCACATTTAGAATGCATTGCGAATTAAATTCTAGCTGCTCTACTTTTTCTATGATTTTTTCTGATATTTTTACTTGATGGCTATAGTCATTAAGTTCAAACGAATTAGCAGATAAAGCTATAGAAGGATATTTTAAATTCCTGCCTTCAAGGGCTGCTCCGACAGTTCCTGAAAATAAGATATCTGTTCCAAGATTTGGCCCTGGGTTAATACCTGAGACAACCAAATCAGGAGTAAATGGACAATAGAAATTTATAGCGTATTTCACGCAATCTACTGGGGTACCATTTAAACTATGAATTCCATTCCCATGATTTTGAAAAGATGGCTGATCCCAAACAGTAATTGCCGATCCTTTTCCGCTCATGTTTTCTTTTGGTGCTAAAAAAAATACTTCGTATTTATCTTTTAAAGATTCGTATAACTGCAGGATTCCAGGTGCTTCAAAGCCATCATCATTTGTTAGGAGGATTTTCATTTCTTTTGAATTAATGCTGAACAATAACAGGCTATTCCCTCTCTGTTTCCAATTGCTCCTAGTTTGTCGGTGGTTGTTGATTTAATTGATAAAAGCTCCTCATTTAAATTCATTAGTTTCGATAAGTTAGATAAAATTTTTTCTCTATGCTTGGAAATTCTTGGAACTTCACCCACATAAGTAATATCTAAATTTACAATTTGATATGATCCTTTGCTTATTAGATTTAAAACTTGATTTAACAGGACTGAGCTTGAAATATTCTTTGTTGACTCATCTTCTGTGAAAACCGTTCCTAAATCTCCCATGCTGGCTGCTCCAAGTAAGGCATCGCAGACTGAGTGAAGAATAATATCGCCGTCAGAGTGGGCTATGATTGAATAACCACAATCAATTTCAATCCCTCCAAGGATCATAGAATTGCCTTTTTGGATTTGATGATAGTCAACACCAAATCCGATCCTGAGATCAGATGTCATAGTCTACCGATTTCTTTTAGTATCTTTGTTGCAACTTCAAAATCTTCTTTCCTTGTAACTTTAAAATTTGATTTTGAACAAGGAACTGTGTGAATTTGACCTTTTAAATAATTACTCACTGATGATACCTCATCAGAAAAAATTTTTTCTTCTGCTATTGCCGATTCAATAGAGTTATAAACATCTATCATTCTGAAGACTTGTGGAGTTGATGAAAGCCAAATTTTGTTTCTTTCCAATGATTCTTTAACAGTACCGTTCGTAACTATGTTTACGCTCTCTACTGGCTGATAAGCTAAAAAAGCACCGTCCCCTTCATTTTTTATTTCTTCATCCGCTTTAGAGAGTAATAGGTTTAATTCTGCTTCAATTAAACAAGGTCTTGCAGCATCATGAATGGCAATAAGTTCGTTTTTGTCTTCAGTTTCAAGCAGGCACTTTAAGCCAAGATGAACAGATTCCATTCTTGATGTTCCTCCATCGCAGGTAATTATTTTTTCACTCTTAGATATGGCAAGACTGTCCCAGATTTCGTCTTCTTCCTGAAGCACTACACAAATTTTTTGGCATTTTTCATCTCTAAGAAATGGCTCTATAGAATATTCTATTAAACATTTAGCTCCAATCTTTTGAAACTGCTTCGCCATTTTTTGTTGCGCTCTACTGCCCATTCCAGCAGCAGGTATTAATGCTAAGTATTCTTCCATTATTATTTAAATTCTACTAATTGTTCTCCCTTTTTTATTAAACCCCTTTCAGATCTTGCTAAGCCAATAATTGCTTCATCTTCATCTGAAAAAGATGCTATTTCAACTTCAAGGATTCTATTCTCTAATTCTAGAATCTCTATTGAATTCTTGAGGAGAGAAATATCGCTTTTTATTTTTTCAATATTAAAAGAAGAATAACTTCCTAGGGTTATTTTGTAAAAATTATTGAGAGTCAGAATTAAGAAAAAAATAAAAAAGCTCAACAACAATAATTTTTTAGATGTATCAATCATTGTTTGATCCCGTTCATTCCTTCAAAAGAAAAATTATTATCGCTGCTAATCATTAAAAGTCTGTTGTATTTTGCAGTTCTATCGGATCTGGAAGGTGCTCCTGTTTTTATTTGCCCTGCCCCTATTCCAACCGCTAAATCTGAAATAAATGTATCTTCTGTTTCTCCAGACCTGTGAGATATAACGGTATTAATATTATTTTGATTTGCCAAGCTAATTGTCTCTAAGGTTTCGCTTACTGTTCCAATCTGATTCACTTTAATTAGAATTGAATTAGCTGAGCCATTGTTTATTCCCCTTTCCAATATTTTTTTATTGGTAACGAATAAATCATCACCCACAATAGACACTTCATCTCCCATTTGCTTGGTAATAGCTTTCCATCCATCCCAATCATCTTCATCTAACGGATCTTCTATTGATTTAATAGGATAACTTTTGATAAGTTCTTCATAAATTTGAATTAAACCTGAATTATTATAATTTTTGCCTTCAAAAAGATATTCTCCATTAATAAATATCTCAGACGCAGCACAGTCCATAGCAATAAAGATTTCTTCTCCCATTTTATAGCCTGACTTTTCAACTGCGGAACAGATAAAATCTAAAGCCTTTTTAGTATCAGAGATATCTGGAGCAAAGCCCCCCTCATCCCCCACAGAAGTTGAAAAATTATTTTCCTGCAACTCTTTTTTAAGATTATGAAATATTTCTATTCCTGATCTGAGGCTCTCATTAAAATTCTCAAATCCAGCTGGTTGAATCATAAACTCTTGAAACTCAAGAGGATTGTTTGCATGAGCGCCGCCATTAAGAATATTCATCATCGGCAAAGGTAATGAATAATCGCAATCAATTTCATATGCTTTTGCAATTTGATGGATGTATTGAAATAACTCCATATTTTCTAATTGTGAAGCTAACTTAGAAACCGCCATAGATGTCGCAAGAATCATATTTGCCCCAATATTTGATTTGTTCTTACTACCATCGAGTTCAATCAGACCATTATCAATTTCTTGTTGATCCAATAAATTTTTTTGGGAAATTGCATCAAATATTTGATGTTCAGTTTTCTTTATTACTTCTTTAAGTCCTTTACCAAAGAATCTTTTTTTGTCGTTATCTCTAATTTCTTGAGCTTCTTTTGAACCAGTTGATGCACCAGAAGGAACCATACTTATAGATGAAAATTTGCGAGAAAAAATCTTGCAAGCAACTGTAGGATTACCTCTCGAATCTATAATCTCATAAAACTTTAATTGATCTATTTTCATAAGGACTTTGATAGTTCATCAAATTTTTTTAATTCTAAAAGTAAACTTTCAAATTCAGATAACCTCGTGGCTGAAGCTCCATCACAAAGAGCATTTTCAGGGATCGGATGAACCTCAATAAAAAAACCTGCTAGGCCTATGGCTGCAGCTGCAGTTCCCAAAGCTTTTGCCTGGGAGGACCTCCCATCTGCGGATTTGCCTTTGCCACCAGGAAGCTGCAGTGAATGGGTGATGTCTAAAATGGTTGGGGCAATTTTTTTAATCTCATCTATTCCTAAAAAATCTACAATCAGATTATCATAACCAAAAATACTTCCTCGTTCGCATAGCAAAATGTTTTCATTACCAAAATGATTACATTTTTCAATAATGTTCATCATTTGTGCAGGCGATAGGAATTGAGCTTTTTTTACGTTTATCACCTTTTCTGTTTCACATGCAGCTTTAATTAAGTCAGTTTGTCTGGACAAAAAAGCCGGAATTTGAATGACATCGAGAACTTCCGCTGCTGTTTCTGCTTGTGAGGGCTCGTGAATGTCAGAAATTATAGGAACATTAAATTCATCCTTTACTGTTTTTAAAATTTTTAAGCCTTGATCAATTCCTGGCCCTCGAAAGGAATCTATTGAAGATCGGTTAGCTTTATCATAAGAAGCCTTGAATATGAAATCGACATTATTTCTTTCGCAAATATTTTTCAGCTCTCCTGCGACAGAGATACAAAGCTCCTCTGATTCAATTACGTTCATCCCAGCTATAACGATGGCAGGATCCCTGTTGGATATTTTTCGATTATTTAATTGAACCTCAGTAATTTGAACCATTTTATTTCTTAGATGCAGCTTTTATAAAATCATTAAAAATAGGATGCCCTTCTTTGGGATTTGAAGTTAACTCCGGATGAAATTGACAGCCTAAAAACCATGGATGATCATCGAGTTCAATAGCCTCAACAAGTTTCTTGTCTCTAGATCTTCCAACTATCCTCATGCCATTTTCAATCATTGCATTTTCATAATTACCATTGAATTCAAATCTATGGCGATGTCTTTCAAAAATTTCACTTTTTTTATACATTTTTTTTAACTTACTGTTGTTACTCAGTATGCACTTTTGTGCACCTAGTCGCATCGTGCCTCCCATATCAGAGCTTGCGTTTCTCTTTTGAATTGATCCTTCAGGATCTTTCCACTCATGCATAAGAGCGATAACAGGATGGTTTGTTTTTTTATCAAATTCTGTACTGTTAGCCTTCAGATTTAGCACATTTCTAGCAAACTCTATGACTGCAACTTGCATTCCAAGGCAAATTCCAAAAAAAGGTATCTTTTTCTCTCTTGCATATTTCGTAGCCATTATCATTCCATTAATTCCTCTATGCCCAAATCCTCCAGGAATCAATATTGCATCTGAACCCTTTAATTGACTGTTAGATTTCAAATTTTCTGAATCGATATACTTAATATTTACATCAACCTTATTTTGAAGACCTCCATGTCTTAGAGCTTCATTTAAAGACATATACGCATCTGCTAGCTCAGTATATTTACCAACCATTGAAACTGTAATTTTTTTATTTGATGCTTTTTCTAGTCTATTAACTTTCCTCCAATCACTTAAGTCTGCTTTTTTAGATTTAATACCCATTTTTCTTGAAACAACTTCATCAAGCTTTTCTTTAGATAAAAAGACTGGAATAGCATAAATTGAAGGAAGGTCTGGAAGTGAGAAAACGGAGTCCAAGCCAACATTTGTGAACAAGGCAATCTTTCTTTTGTCGGAGCTTTGAAGTTCTTTCTCTGATCTACAAATAAGGATGTCAGGCTGAAGACCATAAGAAAGAAGATTCTTGACTGAGTGTTGAGTTGGTTTGGTTTTAGTCTCTCCGGATGTAGAAAGAAATGGCACTAAGGTAAGATGGAGAAAAAGAGTTCTTTGATCTCCTAGTTCTATTTTTAATTGTCTTATAGCTTCCAAGAAAGGTTGCGATTCTATGTCTCCTACAGTTCCTCCAATTTCTACAATTGCTAAATCATATCCCTTGGCACCTTTCATGATTCTCTTTTTTATCTCATCAGTTATGTGAGGAATCACTTGAACTGTTGCTCCTAAAAATTCACCTTTTCTCTCTTTTTTTAAGACACTGTCATACACTTGGCCAGCTGTGAAATTATTATTCTGTGACATTTTCTCATCTAAAAATCTTTCATAGTGGCCAAGATCAAGATCTGTTTCTGCTCCATCTTCGGTAACAAAAACTTCACCATGCTGAAAAGGACTCATTGTACCTGGATCCAAATTTATATAAGGATCAAGCTTCATGATAGTTACCTTTAATTTTTTGCTCTCTAGTAGAGATCCTAAGGATGCGGATAAAATTCCCTTACCTAGGGAAGAAACAACACCGCCAGTGACGAAGAGAAATTTAGGTTTAGAAGCCATCTTATTATTAACCAAGATGGTTTATCAGTATATCAGAAGAATCCAGATACTTCGCAAGTATCTGATTTTGAGATCATTCAGTTAAATAGCTACGATTTCAGATTCTGAATTATCTTCTTTAGCATCAAGGGGTCTTTCAAGAGAAACCCAATCAATTTCGCCATCATTAGGCCATTTTTCTAAATCTAAGACACCCAAGTCATCGTATAGCGGTCTGACCTTATCTGTAATAAGACCTATCTTTGAAAGATTTGGCATTACTCTGGTGAAAAGTAAATGCTGAAAATTTGCAGTTACATCTGCTTTGCTCTGAAATGCAACCGTTTCATCAATATCCCATCCAAAATTAGAGTAAACGTCGGCAGCCATAAGTCTAGAACGCATTACCACAGCAGCTTCGTAAGCAAACATAGCACGATCTTCTCTCTCTTCTTCGGAAAGAGTTTGAACAAATTCTTCTAGATAATTCACACCAAACGTTACGTGTCTGGCCTCATCTCTAGTAATTAGATAAAGCATATCCTTGAAAACCGGATCATTTGTTCCTTGTCTTGCAACATTAAATGCGGCTAGAGCTAAACCTTCGATAATGATTTGCATGCCTATAAATTTTAAATCCCATCTAGGGTCGGAAAGAATTTTATCAAGAAGAGATTTTAGGCCATGTCCTATTGGATAAGATAGACCCACTCTTTTTTGAATATATTTATTGAAGGCTTCAACATGTCTTGCTTCATCAAAGGTTTGAGAAGCAGCATATAGTTTTGCATTATAGGTTGGTGCACATGAAACTAATTGTGAGGCCACTAACAGTGCACCTTGTTCGCCATGAAGAAATTGGCTGATAGACCATGAAGCCCTGTGTTGAAGAAACTTGAATTTATCCTCAGTTGAAAGCTTTTGGTAAGGCTCATATTCGTCCCAGAAAATAGCAGGTGGATTGTCTTCTTTTTCTGGCAACGGTTGATCCCAATCAATATCCTTCTCTACATTCCAGTTCAACTCTTTTCCAAGCTCATAGAGTCTTTTAATACGATTATCTTGTATTGTGTAATCCCAATTGTAAGAACCAGTCAGAGGAGTCTTAAAAATCTCTGCAACATCTTCAACTTCTTTTTCTGTTAAATTAAGATCATTATCTAAAGGAAATTCTAAAACCTTCCTTGGAGTTTCTTCTAATACTTTTATTTTCATAATTATTTAATATATTTTCGCTTAACTCTTTTTGATAGTGAAGTCATAAAAGAGTATGCAATATTATCTGTCAACGAAGCCAACTCGTCTACTTTAAGATCTTTTCCCCATAAGATTATATCCTCCCCTACATTCACTTTTTTGTTAGGAAGTTCAACAGCTATTAGATCCATAGCTACCCTTCCTATTACTTTAGCCTTAGCTTTATTAATTAAAACATAACCCTTGTTACCATAATTCAAAGGGATACCGTCTGAATATCCTATTGGTATGATTCCTATTGAGGTATTTTTTTTTGCTTGCCATAAGCCGTCATAACCAACTGTTTCTCCTTTTTTGATATCTTTAATAGCAATAATTTTTGAAACTAACGTAGTCACATTTTTTAACCTAAAATTTTTAGATTGATTGTGAAAATGACTTCCGTACAAAGACAAACCCGGTCTTTCTATATCTGAAGATAAGTCATCAAAATTAAGAATTCCGCCTGAATTTGAAACGCTAGTGAGGAAATTGTGCTGCTTCTGTTTTAAATTTAAAGTTGTTTTTGTAAATAAATTAAATTGTTTATTAGTTACCTTTCTAGACATTTTTTTTCCAGATGAAGATTTAAGGTGGGTCATCAAGACTATCTTTTTTGAAAAGGGTTTTAGCCTATACATCATATTTTCGATTTCATTTTGCATAAAACCTAGCCTGTTCATACCTGTATCAAATTTAAGCCATAAAGAAGGGAAAGAAAGTTTTAGCTTCTCCAAAAGACCAATTTGTTCCTCATTATGAATAACTAATTCTAGTTTATGAGAATGAGCTAGTTTTAAATCTTGCTTATCATAAAAACCTTGCAAGCATAAAAGGGGTTTATTTGAAAATTCTCTGAATTCATCTGCTTCTTCAATTGTAGCTACACAAAATCCATCCGAATTTTTTAGTGCCCCAACAACTTTCTCTACGCCATGCCCATAAGCATTAGATTTAACAACAGAATAAATTTGAGACTTAGGACAATGTTTCTTAACAACATTAAAGTTATGCTCAATCGATGAAAGATCTATAATTGCAGTTGTTGGCCTTGGCAAATCTCAATCCTCATAATTCGTTGGCATTGACATTGCTGGGTCGTTATCTGCTAAGTTTTCAAACTTTATTATATTGGATGCAAAATGAAGTTTCACTTTTCCAGTTTTCCCATTTCTATGCTTAGCGATATTCACTTCAGCTAAACCTTTGTTTTCTGGAGTCTCATTATAGTATTCATCTCTGTATACAAAGGCTACTAAGTCAGCATCTTGTTCTAAAGCACCAGACTCTCTTAAATCTGACATAAGAGGTCTTTTGTTATTTCTATTTTCAACAGCACGGTTAAGTTGTGATAATGCGATTACGGTAATATCTAAATCTCTTGCTAAAGATTTTACTGATCTAGATATCTCACTCATCTCAGTAACTCTATTTTCAGAGTTTCTATCAGAATTCATAAGCTGAAGATAATCAATAATTATCAGCCCTAGGTCAGGATTTTCTCTTTTGACTTTTCTAGCACGCGAAATCAACTCAGATGGACTAAGGCCAGGCGTGTCATCTATAAATAATTTTGACTTACTAAGTATGGTTGAAGCATCATCAATATCTCTAAAATCCTCTTCTGAGAGGTTTTTGGCTTCTTGAAGTCTCTTGAAATCTACCCTAGAAAAAGATGAAAAAAGCCTATACATGATGGATCTTGATGACATTTCCATACTGAAAAGAAGAACAGGAACTTCATCAATAAGTAAATTGCAAGCAATGCTCATTGCAAAAGCAGTCTTACCCATCCCCGGTCTGCCAGCAATAATAAATAAATCTCCTTTCTGAAGCCCCATTGTTAGGTTATCGATATATTTAAAGCCAGTACTATGACCAACCAGGGGTCCCGATGACTTTAAATTTATATCGATGTTTTCGTAGACTGGACCAACTAGATCTTTAGCTATTTGCGGTCCGCTTTTTCTTTCAATTGAATCTCTTAATTTTAAAATCTTATCTTCAGCTTTAGTAATTGCATCATCACTGCTGAAACTATCTGTAGTAAACGCAGTTGATGAAATTTCATCAGCAGTTTCAATAAGTTTTCTTAAACTAGACGTCTGTTTAACTATATCAACATAATTAGAAAAGTTTGAGGTTCCAGGAGTTTCTTCAAACAAATCTTTGATGTAAGAAGAAAAATTTAAATTTGAATTTTTTTTGATTTCTTCATCTGAAGAAACAGCTTCTATGAGAGTTAGAGTGTCTAATTGAGTGCCTTGGTCTGAAAGCTTTTTAATGGCTCTATAAATTATTTTATTTTCTGTTTGAGTAAAATCTTTTTCCTCAATTTGAGTTACAAGATCATCCCATAAATTAGGCTCCAAAAGGAGACAGCCCAAAGCTGCTTTTTCTGCTTGTATTGATGAAGGTAAGGAATTTTTATCTAAGTTCTTCACGTTTTCTATTCTCCCATTCGAATAATTAGAAAACAATGAAAATTATTCCTCCCGAGAAACTTTTATATTTATTTTGGCTATAACTTCAGGATGCAATTCTATATCTATCTCAAAATCACCAAGGTCTTTAATTGGTCCTTCAGGAAGTCTGATAGCCTGTTTATCTAAGTCGAAACCAGCAGTTGTAATTTTCTCAATAATTTCGTTGGTCCCTACAGAGCCATAAAGTGTATTTTCTTCAGTAACAGCAGATACAATTTCAAAATTCTGTCCATTCAGTTTTTCATAAACAGATTGCGCAGAAGCTTTCTTTGATTCTTCGGCAGCAAGAATTTGAGTTTTCTCTGCCTCATATTTCTCCATATTTTCTTTATTAGCTGCAATCGCTTTTTTGCCGGGTAAAAGAAAATTTCTACCATATCCAGATTTAACTGTAACAAGATCGCCTGGAGCTCCAAGGCCGGTGATTCTCTCTAATAAAATAACTTTCATTTCTTAGGAATAATGACTATCTGTGTAGGGAAGAAGAGCAAGCTGTCTTGCTCTCTTGATAGCAGTTTCTAATTGCCTTTGATACTTTGCAGATGTTCCTGTAAGTCTTGCAGGAAGAATTTTCCCATTTTCATTTATGAAGTCTCTTAAAAGATTTACGTCTTTATAATCAATCTGCTTGACACCAGCAGCAGTAAATCTGCATTTTCTTGATTGCTTTACTAAAGGCTCTAGACCAGTATTTTTCTTTCTTGTGTCTTTTTTCCTTCTCATGTTGCACCTTTGTCTTCTTTTGATTCGTTTTCTGTTTCTACTTTCGTTTCATCACCATCATTATTTTTTTCAGAATTGTCTGTTTCATCTGAAGTATCATCTGATTGATCGGCTTTTTCTTTCGCCTTAGCTTCTTTATCAGAAGTGGATTCGTCTATATCTTTCGTTGCCTCTTTAAGAGTATTATCATTTTTAATAGAGGCTTCGTATTCCTCAAGTTGAGTATCCCCATCTTCTTGAGTTTGTTTTAAGAGTGAAGAAGGTTCTGTTTCAGTCTCATCTTTTCTGACAATCAGATGTCTAAGAATTGCGTCGTTATATTTAAAAGATTCTTTGAGGCTATCAATTTGATCAGAATCACAGGTAACATTTATACAAAAGTAATTTGCTTTGTAACAATCTTGAATAGGATAAGCTAACTTTCGAGAACCGATATTCTCAGATCTATCTATAGTTCCATTGGAAGATTTAATTTGGTCGCAATACTTATTTAATATTGCCTCAGATTCTGATTTTTGATCAGGATGAACTAAAAAAACAATTTCGTAACGATTCATATTTTTCTTATGGTTTATAGCTAAAAATTTTAAATCTCAGCAAGAAAGATTGCGATTCTAGAGAAATTAAGCTTTTTTGGCAAGAGCATCATCCATAATGCTCTCTAGTAATTCAAAATAGCTAATGCCGGAGAGATGGGATGATTTTGGAACTAGACTTGTTTCCGTCATACCGGGAACCGAGTTAAGTTCTATAAAGAAATAATCTATGCCATCATCAATAATATCAATGCGGCCCCAATTTTCTGCACCGACAAGTTCATATGCATTAATTACGAGATTGTTCAAAGTATCCAACCTTTCTGATTCTATCGCGTACTCTAAATATTTTGTCTTATTGGAAATATATTTGGCATCAAAATCATAAAACTCACCTTCTGGAATAATATGAATTGGCCTAAGGCATCTTTTATTAATTATCGGTACCGTTATTTCTTTTCCATCTATAAACCTTTCAATTAATACTGAATCATCATATTTTTTAGCTAGATTAATTTTTTTTTGAAAATCCTCTTTACCTTCAATGGTGTTATGAAAGGAAATACCGTTAGAAGATCCCTCTAAATTTGGCTTTATTACCCACTTTTCGAATGAGGATAAATTATCTATTAGAAAGTTTTCCTCATAGATAAAATATTCAGGTGTTTTAATATTGTTTTTCTTCCAAATTTCTTTGGTCTTTATTTTATTCATCGTAATTCTGGAAGACTGCGAATTTGATCCAGTAAATACAATCTCATTTTCCTCAAAGAACTTTTGAATTTCTCCATCTTCCCCTCCTCTACCGTGAAGCAAAATAAAAACTAGATCGAACTTAGAATATAGCTCCTTTTTAAATGCTTCATTTGCAGTTTTGACATCAATTTTTGAAACTTCATAACCGTTTTCTTTAAGACATTTGTATACCGAATCCCCGCTCTTTAATGAAATGAGTCTTTCCTCTGACCAACCGCCGCATAGTACTGCAATATTTTTTTTTATCATTGATTTGATATCTTTCTTGCAAGTTCTGAGGTCGTCCCTGCTCCTTGAGTTATGATGACCTCATTTCCAGAGGTCATATTTTCAAGTTTTTCAATTACCTCAGTATGATTTTGACAAAATACTACGTTTGAGCCATTTTTTTTTAGAGCATGAAATAGATCTTTGCCTTCATAGCCTTTAATTATCTTTTCGCTTGCAGGATAAATATCAAGCAATAGAAGGTTTTCTATATTTGAAAGAGTTTTTATGAATTCATCAAAAAGATCTTTGGTTCGCGTGTATCTATGCGGTTGAAAAACAACAATCTTTTTTTTGTTTTTCCATATTTCTGATGCTGTGTCGTAAGAATAATTGATCTCTTTGGGATGATGACCGTAATCATCTACAAGAGTAATCTTTTTTGAAAAGATATCATGAGAAATAATCTCAAAACGTCTTTCAATTGAGGAGCAAGTTTTGAGCGATTTTTTTATGATAGACACATCAATGTTTTCTTGAATAGCGGCAATAATCGCAGATGTTGCATTCATTACATTATGTTCACCATGCATTGACATGGAGAAGCTATAATCTTTTTTAACGAAATTATCTTTCAACTTAAAACTTGTCCCTCCGATGTTTTGTTTTATGTCTTTGATTTGATAGTCGTTATTTTTATCTTTTCCAAAGGAAAATGAATTCCGAGGTATGTTTTTAATAATATTTTTAATCGTTTGATCATCGCCATTTGCAATTAAGTAGCCTTGAAATGGCAATGAAAGACAAAATTTTTTAAAAGATTTTTTTAAATTGTTAAAGTTATTGCCATAAGTACCTAAATGATCGTTATCTATATTTGTAACTAAAGCTTTCAGAGGCCTGAGGTTTAAGAAAGATCCATCACTCTCGTCAGCTTCCGCAATGATATGCTCGCCAAGACCTAATTTGGCATTTGATTCAAAAGACTTTACTTTGCCTCCAATGATGTAAGTAGGATCAAGACCTGCCTCGGTGAAAATATGTGCCATTATGCAAGTCACGGTTGTTTTTCCATGACTGCCTGCAACCGCAATGCTATTTTTAAGCATCATAAGATTGGCCAACATTTCAGCTCTAGGAATAACTGGTATGCCCAGAGAAATTGCTTTTTTAAGCTCAATATTTGTTTTTGATATTGCTGATGAAATCACTACAAGATCTTTTTTTAAGACATTATTTACTTTGTGGCCTTTAAAAATCTTTACCCCTAGATTTTTTAGTCTTTTTGTCACGTTTGTATCCTCGAGATCACTTCCTGAGACAGAATAGTCTTGATTATGAAGAATTTCTGCAATTCCGCTCATACCTGCTCCACCGATTCCAATTAGATGAATATTTTTTATGCTGGACATTAGATATTTAAATTATCAATGATAATTTTCGAGGAGTCAGTAAATGAATTCTTATTAAGTTGATCATAATAACTTTTTACAGAAGTATTATCTAAAATTGATTCTCTGAGGCTTGATATCAAATTATTAATATCGGAATCTTGTTCAAAGACCTTTCCAAATCCTCTTTCTTCAAAAAATTTTGCATTTAAAATTTGGTGATTATCAATTGAGTTTGGAATTGGGATTATAAATGCTGATCTTCTAACCTTGATCAATTCTGATACTGTCAACGCGCCGCCCCTACAAATGACAACATCGCTCCATTCATATGCTTCTCTCATATCATCTATAAATTCGCTTATTGTGAACTGGTTATTTACATTATTTTTCTTATAAGCTTCTTGGGTGATTTTTCTATGTTTTAATCCACACTGATGACGTATTTTCAAGCTGTTCCTATTAATTCCTCCGAGAACTTTTGGAACCAGATGATTTAAAAAATCTGAACCTTGGCTGCCTCCAATTATTAGAAGGTTGTTGAACTGATCAATATTTTTTTGTTTTAAACCTAAAAGTTCATCTCGAATAGGATTGCCACTATCAACAAGAAAATTGACTTTAGTTTTATTGAAATAATCAGACGCCTGACCGAAGCCCAGAAATACTTTATCAAGATATTTTAACTTTGAAAGAATCCTTATTGCAGATCCAGGTATTGAATTTTGCTCTTGTGCATAGATTGTTCTTAAAGGGAAAAATAAAGCGATCAATGAAGTGTATCCTCCAAAAACAATCATTTGATCATTCTGACTGGAGAAAACTCTATATTTGAAAAAAAATTTCAATCCAGATCGAAATAGTTTTAGAACTGAAGAAAGTTTGTTAATAAAGCCCTTTCCTCTAAAGCCTACCAAATCATATTCTATAAATTTGATGCCAAGCTTTTTACATATATTCTTCTCAGGTCCTCTGGCTGTGCCAATCCAGATTATGGAGATATCTTTTTTTAATAAATCTCTCGCAATTTGCTCAGCAGGAAATACATGACCTCCTGTTCCTCCAGCAACTATGAAGAATTTTTTAGAAATTTTTCCTCCTTGATATCACTTTATGTCTATCTGATTCATTTAATTCAAAATATATTCTTTGAATCAGTGAAATCAAAATAAAGGTCAAAAATAAATTGGAACCGCCGTAGCTCAAAAAAGGCAAGGTCAGCCCTTTTGTAGGAAGTAGTCCGATAGACACACCGATGTTGATAAAAACATGCAACCCAATCAGAGTACCTATGCCATATGCAATAAATGAATTAAACATTTGATTCATTTGTCTTGCTAAACGTCCAATCATAAAACATCTTATGACTAAAACTAGAAAAATAAAAATTAAAATTAATCCAAAAAAACTACCAAATTCCTCCAAAATAATTGAAAAAACAAAGTCAGTTTGAGCGTCTGGCAGTAAATTTAATTTCAACCAACTTTCTCCATATCCAGTGCCGAACCAGTCACCTCTGCCAATAGCAGAAAAAGATCTTGTCAGTTGATATCCTCCTTCTTGAGCATTTTCCCATGGATTCATAAATGTAAGTATTCTTTGAAATCTCCAAGGAACTAAAAAAATCATCAAAATAAATGTAAAAAAACCTACCATGGAGATTGCAATAAAATGAATAATAGGCGCACCCGCGATAAACATGATTGTGAGAGTGACCAAAAAGATAATTGTTGAAGAACCTAAATCTGGCTGAAATAAAATTAAGGAAATAAGTGAAACCATTATGAAAATGGGCTTCCAAAAACCTTTCCAATTTGATTTGAATTCTTCTTTCTTCCTGATACAAAAAGATGATACATAAATCAATAATGATAACTTGGCTAATTCAGCAGGCTGGAAACTAAAACCAAGGAACCTTATCCACCTCTTTGCTCCGTTTATTTCTGGTGCAAGATTTGGCACTAAGAGTATCAACAAAAGAAAGAGCGATAGAAAAATAAGATATAAGTCAATATTTCTCCATGTACTCATCTCAAACCTGAATATAAAGAAGAAAAGAACGAAACCCACCATCAAATTAAATATGTGCCTAATGGTTAACTCGTTAGATGAAATGCTCGAAACCATCAAGATTCCAAAGAAAGCTAAGAAAATAGATATTGTTGTTGTTGTGAAGTCGAAATTATCAAATTTAATGTTCCGATCATGACTTCCAAATAAAATTCTATTTACAAAGTTTTGCTTTCTAGCCAACATATTTTTTGATTAATTCTTTGAACTTAGCCCCTCTTTCTTCATAATTTTGAAATTCATCAAAACTTGAACAACCGGGAGAAAATAAGACCAAATCATTTTTAGTTGAATAATTAATAGCCTCTTTCACAGCTTGAGTCATATTCTCAAGCACGATTGGATTTAACTCTTCTATTTCATTTGAAATCTTTTCTCTGTCCGCACCATAAACAAAAACTTTCTTAGTTTTTCTCTTAAGAACCTCCTTAAGTGGTCTAAAACTTAGATCCTTTTTTAACCCCCCCATAATTAAAATAATTTTTTCATTTTTATATTTATTTATTGCAGCATTAAGTGAATGTGGATTGGTAGATTTAGAGTCATTTATGATGGTGAGGTATTTATTTAAGGAAATATCTTCAAGGCGATGGGGAGGCGGATTAAAGGAAAGTATTTTCTCCTCAATGGATTTTTTTTTGAGGCCTATGTGTAAAAGAATCCTTTTTACAGCTTCTTGATTATAAATTTCATGATCTGTGATCTCAGGCATAATGAAATCTAAATCCAAATCTATGCCCTCAGGTCCAATTTTATAGTTTGAGTTTTCAAATATTCTTTTTTTTATTTTTGTGTACTGTTGAAAAGAATCGTGAACATCTAAATGATCAGGAGATATATTTAATAATACAGAAACTAAGCTTGATAATGACTTTGTCCTTTCTATCTGAAAAGAAGATACTTCGATTACAAAATAATCCAGTTGATCTTCAATATGATTAAGCACAGGAAAACCATTATTTCCTATACTCTTAACCTTAAGTTCCAAGGATTTCATGATGTGTTGAAGCAAAGATACTACAGATGTTTTTCCGTTTGTTCCTGTAACAAGAATTGATTTTTTAGCATGAACTTTCAAAAAGAGATCTAAGTCTGAAAGGATTTCAATGTTATGAGTATTCAACTTTGTTACTATTTCATGACTGATATCAAATCCAGGACTTACATAACACGATCGAATTTCATCAAAAGCTATCTCCTTTAGATTAGAAATAATTAGAGGATTTTTACTTTTTTTAAGTAATTCTTTTTTGCAAGGAGGATCACTTCTGGTATCAAAAATAATTGGCTCTTGTTCAAATTTTATTAAGTAATTAAAAAGAGATAAGCCTGTCTGACCAAGTCCTAAAATAAGTGATCGAGAAGTTTTTTTTGACACTTGGCTACCTAAGTCTGAGGGTAGCAAATCCAATAAGAATTAGAATTAATGTAATTATCCAGAATCTCACAATAATCTTTGGTTCTGCCCATCCTGATAATTCAAAATGGTGATGCAAAGGAGCCATCTTGAATACCCTTTTACCAGTTAATTTGTATGAAGTAACCTGGATCATGACAGATAACGTCTCGGCAACAAAAACTCCTGCCATTATCGCAAATACTATTTCTTGCCTTATCATAACCGCAATTGCTCCCAGTGCTGCCCCTAATGAAAGAGAGCCTACATCCCCCATAAAGACTTGAGCAGGATAAGTATTGAACCATAGAAATCCAATTCCAGACCCTACAATAGCACCACAAAATACAAGCATTTCACCTGATAGTGGTAAATATGGAATATTGAGATAATCTGAAATGATTATGTTTCCAGATGAATATCCAAGAACTCCTAAAGCAGCTGCAATCATTACTGAAGGCATAATTGCTAGACCATCTAAGCCATCTGTAAGATTCACCGCGCTACTTGAGCCAACAATTACAAAATAAGAAAAGAAAATAAAAAATAAACCTAATGGCAAAGAAAAATCTTTGAAAAAAGGAATTATTAAGCTCGTCTCAAGGGGATTTGTAGAATATGTATAAAAAATTATTAAGCCGATAAAAGCTGATAGAGACTGCCAAAAAAACTTCTGCCTACTTGTAAGTCCATTGCTTGACTGAGTTTTTAGTTTAGTTAAATCATCTATCCAGCCAATTACCCCAAATGAAACTGTCATAAATAATACCAACCACAGGTACTTATTTGATAAGTCCCCCCAACAAAAAACTGAAAATACTACAGCTGCTAAAATCAGCAGCCCCCCCATTGTTGGAGTTCCTTCTTTAACAAGATGTCTTTTGGGTCCTTCTTTTCTAATATATTGATTAAACCTTTCCATTTTCAAAAAATTAATGAACCAATTTCCAAAAGATAGGCAAAAAATCAATGAAGTTAGAGTGGCTAAAATTGCTCTAAAAGTAAGATAATTGAAAATCCTCAAGGGACCATAGCTTTCAGCTAGAATTTCTAAAATAGGTAAAAACATTATTTAAAAATATTCATGCAATCTTCCATTTTAACTGATCTAGATGCCTTAAATAATATGGCAGTATTTTTACTCAATAAAGATCCGATCTTTTCTTCTGCATTCGCAATATTTATTTTGACTACATTCTCCTTCGTGAGTTCAAATTTGGAGTTAAATAAAAAAACGTTATCAAATCTCTCACAGGCTTCATCGATTATTTTTTTCATTTCTTGCTGAAAGTCTTTACCCAGTTCTTTCATATCACCTATAACACAAATTTTATTTTCTTTATCAGTAGAATCTAAGACTCTAAATGCCTCTTTAAATGAATCAGGATTTGCATTGTAAGTATCATCAATTATTAAAACACCCTTAGAATTATAGCCTTGCTCTGTCCTAGATGGGACGACAACATCTTTTGATAAATTATATATTTGATCAAAAGAGATATTTTCTATGCCTAAACTTACTAGAATAGCTTCTACACACTTACTGTTTGATTTTTTTGCATTTAGTTCATCACTAAAAAAGGATCTGATCTTTTTATCATGAGACTTAGCATTAAACTCACTGAGATGAGCATTAATATCTGGGAAGATACAAGTTCCTTGAAGTAAAACATTTTTAAAAATATCAGATTTCTCTTGTGCAACTCCCTCAAGATTTATTAATTTTTCTAGGTGAGCTTTTCCAATTGATGTGATGACTCCTACTTCGGGCTGCAAAATTGACGACAATTCATTTATTTCACCAAAGTCATTCGTTCCTATCTCAAAAATTCCAAATTTATGATGTTTTTTTAATTCTAGGAGACTAAAGCATAATCCGTAAAAATTATTCCAGTTTCCTGGTGATACATAAATTTGAGATGGATCAAATTTGTTGGATAAAAGATGGCTCAATAGCAATTTAGTCGAAGTTTTACCGTTACTTCCAGTGATACCTACAACTTTACCTTCAAACTTTTCTCTTTGGTATTTAGCTAAAAAAGATAAACATTCATTTGTTGAATTAACGCCTAAAATTTTTTCATCTTGAGGATAATTTTTTTCAGAAATAACAAAAGAGGCTCCCCTATCCAATGCTTCATCAATAAAGTCATGTCCATTGGAATTAGGCCCCTTTAAAGCAAGAAAACAATCACCTTTTGAAATTTTTCTAGAGTCTGTAACTATTTTTGAGGATACAAATTCTTTCTTAGGTTTCTCAAGATTTAATTTAGCGGCTAATATTTGGTTTGACAATTCAAATAGCATTTTTAAAACTCATCACTACTTCAAGATCACTAAAATCTTTTCTTAATCCATTCCCAAATTCTTGATAATTTTCATTTCCCTTTCCTGCAATTAATAATGCGGAACCGGGTTTACTATTAATAAGTGATTCAAGTGATTCAAGAATAGCTTCTTTTCTATCAAAAATTACATTTATATTCTTTGATGAACACTCTGATAAAATATCTTCAACAATTTTTTCAGGATCTTCACTCCTAGGATTATCATTGGTAACGAAAACCTGATCAGATAAATTTTCTGCTATTCTTCCCATCTTTGACCTTTTAGATCTATCCCTATCACCGCCACATCCAAATAGACAAATTAAATTTCCAGAATGTGTGCTTCTTAAAGATTTTAAACTTGTATCCAATGCATCAGGAGTATGTGCAAAATCAATAAATACATCTCTTCCTTCAAAATCTATTTTTTGATTTCTTCCATCAGGCAGGCTAAGGTCAAAAAAATCTATTCTTGATAAATTAACGTCTTGGTTTGCAACCTTAAACAAAAGAAGAGCACAAACCAGATTTGAGAAATAATGGTCTCCTTGGAAGTTAACACTAATTTTTTTCGGCATGATATCGTCTGAATCCAATAAAAATTTATTTGATGAGCTTTTATGTATGAATACATCAGCATCTTTGTTATGAAATGAATATGAATAAGAATTTTTGTATTTTTGTTTAAGTTTTGTACCTAAGTAATTGTCTTCATTAAACACATATCCTTCTTGCGAAAAGTCATCGGAATCAAAAAAAGATTCTTTTATGTCTGAATACTTCTCCATATTGCCGTGGTAATCAAGATGGTCTTCAGAGAAACTTGTTAATCCTTTAAATTTGATTTCGATATCTCCGATCCTTTTTTGATGTATTGCATGAGATGAAACCTCTAGCAAAAAATTCTCAATATTGTGTCCACTTGATATTTCTAAAAACCTGTAAAGTTTGAAGATATCAGGAGTTGTCATATTTGAAGATCGTAACTCGAGGCCTGAACCTCCATTTTCAATAGAGTTAAAAAAAGATACCTTCATATTTAGCTGTTCATGTAATTGTTTGAGAAAATGAATTGTGCTGGTCTTACCATTTGTACCAGTTATACCAAATATCTTTTTAACTTGATTATACGCATAGGCCTTATTTGCTAGATCTACTAGTTTTTCTTCTAACCCAGAAACATGAATTATGTTTCTATTATCATTGGCATGATGTATGCCAGAAAGAATGGCTACTGCTCCTTTATCAAAGGCATGATCTATATATTTATTTCCATCTCTTTTGGAAGAATTTTTTAATGCAACAAAAATATCTCCTGGATCTATGTCATTTGAATTGATGCATAATTTTTTAAATTGAATATCACTTTTTAATTTATTGCTGTCTAATAAATTCTTTAGACTTTTCATGAGGAAGCAAAAATTGATTTAAAAATATTTGAAAAGATTGGAGCTGCAACATCGGAGCCTCCTGAAACATCATTTTTTGGTTCTTGGACCATTATTGCCAGTAAATATCTCTCACTATTTTTTTCTATGAATCCTACAAATAGAGCATTTATAGAGTCTTCATCATATCCTTGCTGTTTAGAAATGAAGCTTGTCCCTGTTTTTCCTCCAACAACTCCATCTTTTACTTTGGCTAGTTTTCCAGTCCCATTATTCACAGTATGGATTAAAATATTTTTTATCTTATCAGTGGTTTCCTTTTTAAGAATTCTTCTTCTTATTTCATTATTTTCTGATGAAATAATCTTTAGATTTGCTTCGATACCTTCGTTTAAAATTCCAGTATATGCTTTTGCAATGTGAAGCAAAGTTGTCTGGAGACCATACCCATAACATAAACTAACTAAACCTCTCAAGGAAATATTCTGTTCCCCAGGCAAAAATCCCTCTCTATGATTTAAAAACATGTCACTAAAGTACTCTCCGATTCCAAAAGAACGTATTCCTGATATTACTCTTGATTTGTTCATTTGAGAGCAAATTTTTACAGTTCCTACATTACTTGATTTAGCTATAACATCGCTTACTGAAAGAATTCCATAATTTCTAAAATCCTCTGTTCTGTAATCCTCAAATTCAACCCATCCAGGATTAGTATCAATCAAGGTATCTTCGTTAACTAATTCATCGTCTAGAGCTAAAGAAATACTAAGAGGTTTTAAAACAGAACCGGGTTCCAAAAGAGAAATCGATGCCTTGTTTGTCACTAAAGAAATATCTGATAAAGATTTTCTATCGTTGGGATTAAAGCTAGGATAATTAGTTATTGCTAAAATCTCTTCAGTATCTAGATCAATCATTATTGCGGAAGCATTACTAGCATTGTTTTCAATTACAGCCCTTTTCAACTCATCAAAAACAATAAATTGATAATCTGAATCAATAGATAACTTAATTAAGTCGCCATCCTTCTCAGGGAGAATGACTTCTTCAATAACTTTTCCATTACCATCTCTCTTTAAATCTATTCTCCCATCTGAGCTATCAAGACTTTTCTGAAAGCTGAGCTCTATACCTTGAAGACCATCATTATTTATATCAGTGATCCCAATTAGTTGAGAAAAAGCTTCTCCTTCGGGATAATTTCTGTAGTATTTTTCATCAAAAACCAGTCCTTGAATTTTTTCCTTTTTAAGTGCCTCTACTTTTTCCCTATTTACTTTTTTAGAAATTTGAATGAATTTAAGCCTCTGATTAGATGATCTTTCTCTTAAATTTTGCTCCTCGATATTCAATAAATTGGAAATAAATTTTATCTCGTCTGGTTTGTACGAAAAATAATTAAGGTCTATTCCAATATCGTAAAAAATAATATCTTCAGCCAATATTCGATCATTTCTATCGACTATCTTTCCTCGTGATGACTTTATGACTTTACTTTGTGAAATTCGATTATCAATTTTATCAAATGAAAAGTCTGCCTCAGTTATTTGGAAATATATTAATCTTACGAAGAGGAGTAAAAAAAGCACGGGAAGAAAAAACCAGAGAACAAGTTCTCTGGTTTTTTCCGTTTGATGGCTCAAAGAAAACTAATCTATTTGTTTTTTAACGAACGATGGAATATCTAGATATTCTGAATCCATTAAATCACTAGACGAAACCTTTTTAACTTCCCTAGAAGAATGAGAAATATCTGGCTTCGGGAGGATGGGTTCAACAGATTCAAATTCAAAGGTATTTTTAGGCATCTTTTTAGATGCATTTCCACCAAGGCCAGTTGCGACAATTGTAACCTTTATATCTGCTCCCATAGAATCATCAAATGCCACACCATGAATAATTGTTGCATCTTGTGCAGCAAATTCTTTTACCAAGGCAAGAACTTCCTCAACTTCACCCGTTTTCATATCCGGTCCAGCAGTGATGTTAACAAGAACTCCTTTTGCATTTTCCAGATTGATATCTTCTAATAATGGACTTCCAACGGCTGCAGAAGCTGCCTCTTTTGCCCTGCTTGGCCCATTTGCAATTCCCGTCCCCATCATAGCTGTTCCTTTTTCTGACATTACTGTTTTAACATCTTGAAAATCAACATTAACGAGTCCAGTTTGTGTGATGATATCTGATATACCTCTAACAGCTCCTAATAGAACATCGTTTGCTTGCTTGAAGGCATCAAGAAGACTATGTTCTCTCCCAAGAACTTCCAATAATTTTTGGTTAGGGATTGCGATTAGTGAATCAACTTCATCTGTAAGCTCTTTTAAGCCAACATCTGCAATCTGATCTCGCATTTCAAGCTCTAATGGCTTGGTGACTACTGCAACTGTCAAAGCACCTATTTCTTTGGCAGCTCTAGCAACAATTGGGGCTGCACCAGTTCCAGTTCCGCCGCCCATTCCTGCTGCAACAAAAACCATATCTGAACCCTCAAGCAAGGTTTTAATTCTTTCAAGATCATCAAGTGCAGCATCTCTTCCAACCTCAGGCTTCCCTCCTGCTCCAAGACCATTAGAAATACCGGTTCCAAGAGTAATTTTTAATTCTGCTAAATTGGTATCAAGCGCTTGCTCATCTGTATTAGCACAAATCATTTGCACGCCTTCGATACCGCTTTCAACCATATGGTTTACTGCGTTTCCTCCAGCTCCACCTACTCCTACTACTCTTATAAGAGCAGATGATTTAGTTTCATTTTCTACAACGGTCCAGTTCATAGTCCCTCCTTATTAAATTAGAAATTGTTTTGGATCCATCTAAAAGCTTTGTTAAAAATGTTCTTATCTTTCATGAATAGATAGTTCATATGGTCTTCTTCTTGTGATTTTTGGCTATATAAGACCAACCCTACAGCAGTTGCATATATTGGATTCCTTAAAATATCGCTCAATCCTATCAATCCTGATGGTGAACCAATACGAACAGGAGCATTAAAAACTTCCTCTGCTAATTGGGCTACTCCTTCCATCCTGGATGTTCCACCCGTGATTACAATCCCGGCGGGAATATTATTTTCTAAAGAAGATAAGTTAAGTTTTTGTTTTATTAAGCCAAAAATATCCATATACCTTTGCTCTATTACACTGGCTAGGGCCATTCTTGAGAAAATTTTATTTTTTCTTCCTGCCATACCTGAAACCTCAATTGTTTCATTTTCATGAATTATGGAGCTTGAAGCACAGCCATACTTCTTCTTGAGTTCTTCTGCTTGGATACTTGGAGTTTGAAGTGCTCTAGCAATGTCTTTAGTAATATGATCGCCTGAAGTTGGAATATTAGCAGTATGACTTATTGCTCCATTTTGAAAAACTGCAACGTCTGAAGTTCCGCCGCCCATGTCAATTAAACACGTTCCCAACTCTTTTTCATCTTCTGATAGGACAGAGTAACTTGACGCTAGTTGCTCCAAAACAAATCCTTCAACACTAATACCACAAGCTTTCATACAGGAGGATATGTTTTGAGCAGAGTTCCTGTTACAGGTGACTAGATGAACTTTGGTCTCCAGTCTAACGCCAGCCATTCCGAAAGGTTCTTTAATGCCATTTTGTTGATCAATAATATAGTCTCTCGGCAGAACATGAAGCAATTGAGAGTCATCTGGAATAGCATATGCTTGTGCAGCAGTGATGACTCTATCAACATCACTAACTTTGACTTTTTTATCTTTAATTCCTACAACACCTTCAGAATTTAAACCATTGATATGACCTCCACTTATACCTACAAAAGCTGATGTAACTTGTTTACCAGACATCAATTCTGCATCATTTACCGCGGATTCTATTGCGGATACAGTTGATTCAATATCAACAATCACTCCGTTTTTTAAACCTTGAGAAGTTTGGCTTCCTAAGCCGATAACTCGTAACTCGTGATCAACATATTCGGCGATTAGACACACGACTTTCGAGGTGCCTATGTCAATACCTACCCTGATGTTATTTGATCCGTTGCTAGCCATATTAATTTAATCCCTAAACCCAATTGCTCCTTTGTTTTGATACCTTAAATCTAAATATGAAAAGGTATCTTTTATGTTGTTAAAGTATTCGCTCTTCAGAAATGTTTTAAGGTTTTCTAATTGATTTTCTATTTTTGATTTATTCATGCGAAACCTTAAACCGGAATTATCCTCTAAGGTCATTAAATCAAACTCTTCAATTAGAATTTTATTAAGAACCAGGTTAGACCCTTTCAAAATTTGATTGAGTTCAAAAAAATACCTTAGGACAAAGTCAATATTATTTCTGTTTGCTTCAATATTGACTAATTTCAAATCTTCTTTGGTTTTAAATTTGAGGAGGCGACCAGATTGGGTCAGTATCTGGTCTTTTCCCCAAAAAACAAGCGGTTGATATTCTTTCACATACAATCTTTTCATTGGCCAAGAATTGACTTCCTTAGATGATTCAACAAAGTTAGGATTATCTTTTGAAAATAAAGGTTTTGGATCTTCAAAAACTTCGGATAAAAGAAAGGTTGAAGAAAATATCATTACAATAAAAGTTAAGAATTTCACTTTTCTGCTCCTTGAATCAAAACAAGGGATTCAGGCAAAATCATTCCATATTCATCAACCGTTTTTTCTTTTACTGAATTGTGAGAAGTTAGATTTAATATCTTATTCTTGAGATAAACTGATTCTTCATCTAGTTTTGACTTATAGTCGTTTAAAAGATACTTTTCTGAGACTAATTGCTTGTGACTAGCATTCTTATTCATCACTAAGTGAGAACTAAAAAAAGTAGCAATCAGAGATCCTAAAATAAATATCAATATCATTTGATTAAACATTTTTTATCGCAATTCTCATTATTGCGCTCCTTGATCTCGGATTAGACTTAATTTCATTAATTGTTGGCTTAATAGGCTTTCCTTGCTTTTTTAGATTAAGATTTTTTGCTTCTTCTGATCTAAGAAAGTTTTTAGCTATTCTGTCTTCTATGGAATGAAAGCTTATGATGATTAATTTTCCATTTTGCTTGAGTAGGCAAGCTGCCAATTTAAATCCATTGATCATCTCTTCAATTTCATTATTTATATGCATTCTTATTGCTCTGAATACATTAGTTGCTGGATGCCGTTTTTGTGAACTGCTATATTTCTCAATAAATAAAGAAAGCTGTGCTGTGCTTTTAAACTTGGTCTTTTTTCTTGATTCAACAATTTTCCTGGCATAAAACCTAGATTTTCGCTCCTCGCCTAAATGAAATAAAACATCACTTATTTCCTTCTCTGTTGCAGTATTTATCCATTGCTCTGCTGTGATTTCCTCTCCTTTGTCCATTCTCATATCAAGAGGGCCGTCCTTTTGAAAGCTAAATCCTCTTTCTGGATCATCTAGTTGCATGGAAGAATTCCCTAGATCAAACAAGATACCATCTAGTTTCGTATCTAAACTTTCAATTTTTGAAAAATTTAGATTTTTAAAATGAAATCTTTTGTCTTTTATTTTTTGTGAATACGAGACAGTTTCTTTGTCTCTGTCTATTGCGATCAATCGGCCATTATCGTTAAGGTTTTCTAAAATCTTTTTTGAATGTCCCCCTAAGCCAAAAGTACAATCTAAATAAGTGCCGGCAGGATCATGAACTAAATTTTTAATAGTTTCGTTGATCATTACTGGCTGATGAGTGAACATGATGCTAAAAAGGAATCTCCTGAACGTTAGAAGGTAAGTCTATATCTAATTTTTCACCTTGAATTTGTTGACCTTTCTCTTTTGCAAGCCAATTTTTTTCGTTCCATACTTCAAATTTCTGACCCATACCGATCAAAGATACTTTTTCTTTAACTTCTAATTGAGCATAATCTCTTAAGCTTTGAGGAATAAGTATTTGCATCCGATCATTGACTTCAAAATCAATTAAATTTGCATATCCAAGAAAATTCCACTGAATAGATCTAATTTTTGAATCTAGGCCTGATAAGTTTTCAAAAGCTTTTGATATGGTTTTCCATAAACTGCCTGGATAAATTCTTAAGGAAGGATATTGTGGGTCCCTAGTTATGACCAAAGAACCCTCTGAAACCTCTTTTAAAGCTTCTTTATACTTTGCTGGCATCGCAATTCGTCCTTTAGAATCCAATGCCAAACTACTGTATCCATAAAGTCCTATAGCCATCAAACAAGACCCCTTTTACACACATATATACACAAATGTGCACTTCAGCACACTTTAGACATTTGTATAATCTCTGTCAAGAGGTTTAGTCCCAAAATATAAGGGTTTTAAGGATATTTATTATGTGAGCTGACCTATAAGCCGGGTTCTGTAATTGGTAATCATTCCTCTGGGATTTATGTTGCCATAAACCTCTAGCAACCTACCCTGACCTAATGCGAGAAACATTAACAGGTCTCTATTTGGTCTTGCTCCTGATGGGGTTTGCCAACTACTTTTGTTACCAAAAGTCTGGTGCGCTCTTACCGCACCTTTTCACCCTTACCTTTTAACACAAGGCGGTTTATTTTCTGTTGCACTATCCGTTACTTCGCAGCACCCAGACGTTATCTGGCATCATTCTCTATGGAGCCCGGACTTTCCTCTATCTATTTGACAGCGATTACCCGGTCAGCTCGAAGATCATTATAAGTATTTGGACTTATTTGTCATTCTTTGATTCGCTGAAAATTGAGTAAATCTCTTTTGAGGTTTTTGAAGAAATCTTTGACACAATTTTGGATGCTGCCTTGGTTCCGTTTAATTTTTGGATCTCTTCAAAGAGGACTTTCTCATGTTCGACTAAAATAAGTTGCTTCTCTTTGGAGCCTTCAATCACGATAACCATCTCACCTTTTTTTAAAGTTTCATCTTTTATTATTAATTCATGAATTTCTTTAGCTTCATCTGTTATGACCCTCTCAAATTTTTTTGTGAGCTCTTTTGCTAATGATACTTTTCTTTTAGGGCCTAAAATTTTTACGATCATCTCCACCAATCTTTCTACCCTCTTTGGAGATTCAAATAGAATGATAGTTCTAACCTCGTATTGTAAATTTTTTAAGAACGTTTTTAGCTGACCCTTTTTTTTTGGAGCATAACCTTCAAATACAAAAGAACTTGTTGATAAACCTGAAGATATTAAAGCCGAAATAACAGCAGAAGGTCCTGGTATTGAGGTAACTTTAATTTTCTCATCAATGGCTTTAGCAACTAATTCGTATCCGGGATCAGATATTAAAGGTGTTCCTGCATCAGAGATTATGGCCAAAGAGGCTCCTTCTTTTAATAATTTTAGGAAATAATTAATTTTTGAAACATTCGAGTGATCATGATAAGAGAGTAATTTATTTTTTATGCCTAAATCTTTTAAAAAGATGCCCGATTTTTTTGTATCCTCGCATAGAATGACATCAACTGAGGAAAGCACATTTTGAGTCCTTAAAGAAATATCTAATTTATTTCCTATCGGTGTACTGACTAAATATAATGTAGACAATTTATGAAAGACTGTTTGAAAAAAGTTTATTTTTTAATCATCAGTGTATTCCTATTTCACTGTTCTATGAATATGGAAGATAAAGTTTTATTAGATAAAGAGCAAATCATTGATAGTAACTTTTCGCAGTCTTTTGTTGAAAATTTCAATAAAAATAAAAACTTCTCTTCTTCATATAATATTTTTTTCTCGGAAGAGATAGATGAAAAACTCATTTCTTCTTTTATGAAAGGCATAGAGTTTGGGTTTTTTTCTAGTGAAGATTCTATGAAGTCGAAACTCTCATTTATCTCTTTTGATGAAGAAAGTGATTGCAGCATAATTAAAGCCAGGGGTTTCAATTTAATATTGGTAAATGATATCAATTCGGAATTCTACAGAAAGTGTAAAAGAAGATTATCAAGAAATTCTCTTTTCACATCGATAAATATAGATAGTGAAAATGAGTTTATCCAGATCGATGAAAAATCTCTTCTCATTACTGGAAAGAATCGAAATTCAAAAAATAATGAAAATACCTTGTCTTTAAAGGACAGTTCGGACTACGAACAAAAAATTGCTGATTACTTTGAAATCAATTTAAGCAATGAAAGAGTAAGGTCCCTGAGGAATGTTTTAAAAGAAAAAATTAACTTCTCTCCTCGAAAAAGAAGGGATATTGATAAAATATTTATCGACGCCTTGCCAAATGAAACAAAAAGGATTATTCCTGCTATTCGCTATAATTTAATTTTTGATGCTGAGGTTTTAACTAACCCTAAATCATTAGATGTTTGGAATTCAGAATTAAGCTTTAGTGAACTCAATGAAGTTCAAGGCATTGAATATCCAGTATTATTAAACAGAATAAATATCTTTGAAAAAATCATTCCTGTATTAAATATTAACGAGAAAATTGCTTTTTCGGCTGGCTTTGATATTTTCTTCTTTGGAGCAAAAATTAAAGGCAGATCTTCTAATTTTACTGGATTACTTGGTAGATATAAAATTAAGGAGAATTTTCTTTATTCTAGCCCTTTAAAATTCATAATAGATCTTAGCGGGGTAAAGCAAGGTTAACTTAATCGGTAAAAAAAGATTCACTCTCGCTTAACGTTAAACTCTCTTGGATAATCTCATTTTCAATCATCCTCTCTAAGTATTCATGCATATTTTTAGTTGATTTATTGTTGGAAATATCCACGCCTAAAAACTTCAATCTAATCAAAATAGGAATGATTGTTGCATCTAATACAGAAAATTCCTCGCTTCGGAAGTATTCAGAGCCATCAAAAAGCATCATTGAATTTGTTATATTTTTTTTGAGCTCCTTTCTTGAAGAATTCTTTTTTGCCGTTGTGGCAGATGCATTTTCCAGAATATCAACATGATAGGTCCACTCTTCCTCAATTCTATGAAGAATTAATCTTGTTTGAGCTCTTGCTACAGGATAAACGGGAAGCAAGGGAGGATGAGGAAATCTTTCATCCAAGTATTCAACAATTAGTTGAGACTTATACAAGGCTAGCTCTCTGTCCATGAGTAAAGGAAGAAACCCTTTTGGATTAACTTCTAGAATTTCTTTTGGAAGATTTTCAGGATCTAAAGCTTCAAGATCGGCGGTAATACCCTTTTCTGATAGTACTATTCTTACTTTATGGCTTTGATGTCCAATTTCATTATGAAATAAGACCATGGATGATCTTTTACCTAATAAACTAGTCATTTAATAAAATTATTTTAAGTCTTTTTTAAACTCTCTATAAACTAGATAAGCAAAAGCAGTGAAGATTAAAAGAAAGAGGATAACATATATACCAAGCTGTTTTCTGGTTTCAGCTGATGGATCTGAAACATAAGTAAGAAAATTGGTTATATCAGCAATATATCTATCGTATTCCTCTTCTGATAATTCTGATTGGATATCTTCCAATACATGTGGCATGGAAACATTTACATAAACTTCATTATTAACTCCATAAGGTCTAGAGGAGTCCTCATAAAAAGTGTCTAAGTAAGTATAAATCCACTCGGGAGATCTCAATCTTGCTTCTAAAGTCAAATCAGGAGGTTTGGCTCCTAATAGCTCTATAGCCTTGGATTCCTTGAGGCTTATATGCATCAAGTCACCTATTTTAGAGTCATCAAAAATCAAGTTTTGCTCATAAATATCAAGAGGGATTGAGAGATCTTCAGCGACTCTTTTATAACGTGAATATTTGAGAGAGTGGCATCCATAACAATAGTTCATATATGCTGAAAGACCCCTTTGAAGTGATTCTTTATCTTTTGTATCAGGGCTGAATTCATAGCATTCAATTGAGCCACATTTGTAATCTCCTGCGGAAATAGATAGCCCTGAAAAAAAAACAAATGCCAAAAAAACTAATAGCTTCATGCTTCTGCTACTCTCTCCGGAACAGGTTTGCATTTCTCTATCCTTGTATAAATTGGCATCAATAGAAAATAAGAGAAATAACCCAACGTGAAAATTTTCGATAACAGTGCTTTTGTTTCTGTGGGCGGAACCATACCCAAGTAACAAAGAGCAAAGAAACTTACCACAAAGATTCCTAAGAAAGTCTTACTTAATATCCCTTTATATTTGATCGATTTCACAGGGCTTCGATCAAGCCAAGGAAGAACAGCAAAGATAGCAACTGCAGCCATCATAGTAGCAAACCCAAGGAATTTTGCAGTTAGTCCGAATAAAGGGAAATCCACAGCTCTCAACATGGCATAGAACGGAGTGTAATACCATGAAGGAACAATGTGAGCTGGAGTAGAAAGGGGATTAGCTGGCTCATAATTGACATATTCGATAATGTACCCACCACCTGTTGGAAAGAAGAAGACCACAGAACAGAATATAATCAGGAATACGCCGAGTGCAAAAATATCATGACTAATGTCGTAGGGAAAAAATGGTTTTGTGTCTAATGGAACTCCGTCTTCATCAAGATGTTTTTTTACGTCTATTCCATCTGGATTATTTGAACCAATTTCATGAAGTGCAAGTATATGAAAGAAAACAATTGCAATTAGTAATATTGGAAGAAGGACTACATGAAATGCAAATAACCTTGATAGAGTAATTCCTGATACCAAGTAATCACCCCTTATCCATGTTGCCAAATCTTCTCCTACAAGAGGTATTGAACTAAACAACGAAATAATAACTTGAGCAGCCCAAAACGACATTTGACCCCAAGGAAGAACATAGCCTGTGAAACCTTCAGCCATTAGAATGAGATAGGTAAACCAACCTCCGAGCCATATCAGCTCTCTAGGTTTTTGATAGGATCCGTACATCATTCCTCTAAACATGTGCAAATAGATAAGTGCAAAAAATGCTGAGGCTCCTGCAGCATGCATGTAACGGATAAGCCATCCATACTCTACATCTCTCATGATGTATTCAACAGAAGAAAAAGCCTCTTCTGCTGAATTTGTATAATTCATCATCAGCCAAAGACCTGTGACAATTTGCATTGCCAATACAACAATAAGAAGAAATCCAAAGAGATACCAAATATTGAGGTTAGTGGGTGCTGGATATTTAGATAAATGCCTTTCGAAAACTTCAGTTAAAGGAAATCTAAAATCTATCCAATTAAGGAAACGTTTCGTTCTAGTATCAGTTGTCATTAACTTGCTCCATCGGAACCGATTACCAACGTAGAATCGGTCTCAAAATAATGAGGTGGGACTTCAAGGTTGGTTGGGGCAGGTACATTGGCATAAACTCTTCCAGCGAGATCAAATTTTGATCCATGGCATGGACAGAAAAAACCACCCTGCCAATTAGGATCGAAATCCTGTGAGGTGGCTTCCGGATAAAACTTTGGGGCACAGCCTAAATGAGTACAAACTCCTTTTACAACTGCGATACCCTTTTTTCTAGATCTTGTTTCGTTTTGTGCGTACTCAGGTTGTTGTTGTTGATCTGAATTAGGGTCAGCTAATTTGGATTTATCTGCGGATAAGGCGTTTTGAGCTTCGCTTGAGACCTTGTATACAAATACAGGCATCCCTCTCCATTCCACAGTCATTAATTCTCCTGGGCTTAGCTTGCTTATATTAACTTTAACAGGTGCTCCAGCGGCTTCAGCTCGAGCACTAGGCTTGAATGCATTTAGAAAGGGAATAGCTGCAAAAATAACACCCACAAATCCAAGTAAGGATGTGATTGAGGTTAGTAATTGTCGTCTTATTGGGTTCGGAGGAGATTTTAGCTGCATAAAGTCTATCTTTTGCTGAACTGAGGAGCTTTTCTAGCTTTTCTTAAACCTACCTTTTTCCTTTCTACTTTTCTTGAATCTCTCGTAAGGAAACCGGCCTCTTTAAGAACTGGCTTAAGAGATTCATCATATTTAACAAGGGCCCTAGAGAGTCCATGTCTTATAGCTCCTGCTTGGCCAAAATATCCGCCACCAGAAACATAAATTTTTAAGTCAAATTTGTCTGTCATCTCAACTAGCTCTATCGGTTGTTTGACCAATATTCTAGCTACTTCTCGACCGAAATATTCTTCTAATGGTAGATCGTTAACTAATATGGAACCCCCGCCAGAACTAAGATAAACCCTAGCTGTGGAAGTTTTTCTTCTGCCGGTTGAATAATACTGATTATCGCTCATATTTTATTTTAGATCTCGAGTTTTACAGGATTTTGAGCGCTATGCGGATGAGATTCTCCCTTATAGACTTTAAGTTTTTTTATAACTGAGTTTGATAGTTTATTTTTAGGCAACATGCCTTTAACTGCAGAGGTAATTATTCTATCTGGATATGAAGCAATTAGATCATTAAAATTTTGAGATTTTATTCCACCAGGATAACCGGTATGTCGGTAATACATTTTTTGCTCGTTTTTATTTCCAGTTACTTTTATTTTCTCAGCATTTATCACAACTACATAGTCTCCAACATCATTATGAGGGGTATACTCAGGTTTATTTTTCCCCATTAAAATCTTTGCAATGTTAGTGCTTAAACGACCTAAAGTTTTGTCGGAAGCGTCTACTAACAACCAACCTTTATCCAGTGAATCTAATTTGTAAGATTTTGTATCCATAATTAACGTATAAGGCGCGTGAATGATACATTAGAGAGGTTATAATTTACAACTCTGAATAATAAAAAATGCGCTCTTTTTACACACTATCTATATGGATATTACTGGGAACCTTTGCAGGGTATGGTCTCCTAACTTTGGTAGGTTTAGGAGATAAAAATGAATATTCTCCGAGAGCATTTAACTTCGAAAAATCTGCATCATCTGTTGTAAATATTTGGAGTCTTCGTCGGTGGAGAGAATGGCAAGAAAAAACTCCTTCATTAGGCCTAAGAAGATGGAAACAAGTCATCAAAACAGGTTTTTTCCCTGATGGATCAGGAGTAATTTTTGATGATGACGGTCATGTAATCACTAATCTACATGTTTTGAATAATTCAATTAAATTGAAACAAAAACTTCTTGTTGAATTTTATGACGGATCAAATCACGAAGTTGAAATTATAGGCATAGATAGAGACAACGATTTAGCAGTATTAAAATTAGTAGAAAAAACTGTAAATATTTCACCAATTCAAAGAAAAAGAAAAATCGAAGATATAAACATTGGTGAAACTGTTTATGCGATTGGTAACCCTCAAGGGCTTGGACAATCAGTCAGCATGGGAATAATTTCCGCAATCGGCAGAAAGTTCATTAATAAGGAAGGTTCGTTTATACAGACAGATGCTTCTATCAATCCTGGCAATTCTGGTGGAGCGTTGGTTGATTCAAATGGAAATCTATTAGGCGTTATTAATTTCATTGAATCGACAACCGGTGGGAATCAAGGTTTAAATTTTGCCATTCCAATTGATGTTGTATCAGAGAGTTATTCTAAAATCCTTAAAGAAACAAAAAGATAGTTAATTATCTCTCTCTTTTAGAGCATTAGCATGCTCCCAGAGACCCTCGCTTTCAGCAATATTTATTGACTCACTGAGAAGCGTTTTATACCCATTTTTTTTATATGAGTTTTTTGAAGTAACTATGTAAGAAGTTTTTATAAAGAAGTCATTCAATGAAACTTGTGAACTAAATCTTCCTTGACCTCCCGTAGGAATAACATGCGATGGTCCTGCACAATAATCTCCCATTACTGCAGAAGCCTCTGCTCCGATAAAAATTGCACCGGCCTTGATTACTGGCATCTGATTTAAATCAATGTCATCAATCAAAATTTCTAAGTGTTCAGGGATAATTAAATTCGATAACGAAATAGCATTTTTTAATGATGAGGCTTCAATTGAGCAACAATTTTTTAAGGCTTCATTGATAATTTTTTTTCTTTTTGAAATTGATAAATTCTTTTTTAACGATTCATTGAACTGATTTAAATCAAAGCCTGGAAGATGTATTAGAAAACACCTAGAGTCCTCGCCATGTTCAGCTTGAGCTAAAAAATCCTTCGCTGCATATTCAATTGAAGAATTTTCATCAACAATAATTGCAACTTCTGATGGTCCATTAAGAGAATCAATTCCAACCTCGCCATAAAGTTGTCTTTTTGCCTCAGAAACATAGCTATTTCCTGGTCCAAATACTTTATCAACTCTTCCTATGGACTCAGTCCCGAATGCAACAGCAGCTAATGTGTGCGCCCCACCAGAATTTAAAACACTTTTTGCTCCGATTAAATGAGAAGCCGCAAACATAAGATTCAAGTCATCAATTTTTCCAGGAAACATAACTGTTATCTCATTAACTCCTGCTAACTTAGCTAAAACACCCGTCATGAGAACAGAAGAAGGATACTGCGCTTTTCCTCCCGGAGCGTACAAGCCAACTTTATCTATAGGCCTCAAAAAATATCCATACTTTTCTACCGTGTCATCTTCAAGTTCTTCAGATAATCTAATATCGTTATTGTGAAATTTTTCTATTCTGTCAGCCATGTAGATCAACATATTTCTATCTTTATCACTCAAGGAATTGAACTTATCCCCCAAAAAATCTTGATTAAATAAAACTTCATCAATTGATTTAAGTTTTTTTCCTTCGTGCTTATTTATAAATTTAAGTAATGCTTCGTTTCCAGAGTCTTTGACTTCTTGAATTATCTCTCTTACTGCATCTGTGATGCCATTTTCATTTTGAAGATTTTTTTCTTTTAATAAATAATCTTCTAAAGAATGGCTTTCGATCTCTTTAATCACTCTTTATCCTTTGAATAAATTTTTTAATTTCTTTATTTTTCGTTCTAAATTTTGATTTATTGACAATCAGCCTAGTCGAAATCTCCTTTATAACTTTAAGTTCCTTCAATCCGTTTTCTTTCAGAGTATTGCCTGTATTAACTATGTCAACAATGTAGTCCGATATTCCCAAAATGGGAGCAATTTCAATAGATCCTTTCAATTCAATTATTTCAGCATCTATAAAGTTTTCTGATAGAAAATTATTTGTTTCTTTGGGAAATTTTGAGGCTATAGTAGATCCAGCTAATTCACTGACCTTATTTTCTTTAGCAGCTAAAGATAATCTACATTTCCCAATCTCTAGATCTAGGACTTCAAAAAAATTTTCTTCCTCCGTTTCCAAAAGAACATCTTTTCCAACGATTCCGATATCAACTGCTCCATAACTTACGAACTTAGGAATGTCCCAACCTCGAAGAATAGAAAACTGAACATTCTTTTCTGAGGAACCAAAAATTAATTTTCTTTTATCTTCCTTTAAATGTATTCCAGAGTTCTCTAGTAACTGCCTTATTTCCTTATAGATTCTTCCTTTTGGTAATCCAATTAATATCATGCTGAAATCCTTTCTATTTTTGCGCCCAAAAGCTTAAGTTTTTCCTCGATTCTTTCGTATCCTCTATCAATGTGGTAGATTCTATCAACTAAAGTTTCTCCTTTTGCAACAAGACCTGCTAGCACTAAGCTAGCTGAAGCTCTTAAATCTGTTGCCATTACCGGAGCGGCGATTAATTTCTTGCCTTTACCTTTTATAAAGGCAGTATTTCCTCTCAGTTCTATGTCTCCTCCCATTCTTATAAGCTCATTTACATGCATGAACCTATTTTCAAATACTGTTTCGGTCACTGTTGCAGACCCATTAGAAATGGAATTTAGGGCTATAAATTGTGCTTGCATGTCTGTTGGAAATGAAGGAAACGGCGCCGTGCTAAGAGAGGTTGATTTTGGTAATTCCTCTTTCATTTTTAAGTTTATTTCATTCTCTTTACACACTATATTTGCGCCAGCCTCTTCTAATTTAGTAATGACTGCACCCAATGAGTTTGGTTGACAGTTCTTAACAGTAATCTCACCGCCAGTCATCGTGGTTGCAACTAAATAAGTTGCGGTTTCAATTCTGTCAGGCATTATTGAGAAGGATGTTCCGTGCAGTTCTTTTACTCCTTCGATGACAAGTTCATCAGATCCAATTCCAGATATTTTTGCGCCGCAATCATTTAAACAATTTGCAAGATCGGATACCTCAGGTTCCCTTGCGCAGTTCTTAAGTATTGAAGTTCCTTCAGCCAAACATGCAGCCATAAGAGCATTCTCAGTTGCAGTAACACTTACTAGATCAAAGTGAAACTCACAACCTTTAAGCCTTCCATTAGATTTTGCCTCAATGTATCCATCTTTTATAAAAATTTCTGATCCCATTTTCTTCATAATATCTATATGAAGATTGACTGGACGACTTCCGATTGCGCATCCACCTGGAAGAGCTACTTTAGCGTAGCCAGTTTTTGCTAAAAGTGGCCCCAAAACTAGCACAGAAGCTCTCATTGTTTTTACCAATTCATATCTAGCACCTACATCATTCAAGCCTGATGGATCTAACTCTACTTCCATGTCTTCAGATAAAGTCATGTCGACACCCATGGAGCCAAGTAATTCAAGCATAGTAGTGACATCATTAAGATGAGGAATATTTCTTATAGTTATTGGATCATCAAGGAGTATTGATCCAGCCAATATAGGTAAGGCAGAATTTTTTGCTCCGGATGATGTAATAGAACCGTTAAGCTGAAAACCGCCCTCGACTAACAATTTATCCATTTAAGAATTCTGCCTAATATCTGAAATTTCCCAGCCATCAATTACTTTATCAAGATCATCTTGATATTCAGAAGCAAGAGATGAGAATTGAGTTTTAAAAATAGAAACGATATTTACTCCGCTGAAAATTATATTGATAACTCCCCATCTATTTTTCTTTTTTATCATTTGATAGTTGAGATCATATGAATCCTCGCCTGATGTTATTCTCACTCTCACAATTGCTGCATTGGGTTTATCCTTTGGATGAGCATGACCTATTACTTCAATTTTTTGGTCCTCTAAATTACTTAAGGCGCTTGAATAAGTGTTAAAAAAAGTCTCCTTGAATTTGTTATTAAATCTTTTTCTTTGTTCCTCTGTAGCACTCATGAAATATTTCTTACCCATAACCCGTTTGGATATTTCGCTTATAGAAATAAGCCCTGAAAATTCTTTCTCTATTAGATCGATTCGATTGTTTTCACTTAACATTTCTGCATTTTCCTTTAAGAATGAAAATATTTTTTCATGTTGATTATTGACATAATCATCTAATTCATCATCTGCGGAGACAGGATGAATCAATAACATCAATGCAATTAATATAAAATTAATCTGTGAAGCAAATTTCCTTATCATGATTAGTAAGTTTACTATATGTTCTTAATTGAAATTTAAAAATAATGACTGCAGATAACTTTTTCATTCATGCAAAAAAAACTTTTAGAGATGAAATTTCATCAATAAATTACTCTTTAAATAATTTATCTAAAAAAGATTTTAATTTAATTTGCAACCATATAAAAAAACTTAAAGGTAAATTAGTTTTAATGGGTGTAGGAAAATCAGGTCATATTGCTGCAAAAATTTCATCTACTTTATCAAGCACTGGCACACCCTCTTTTTTTATCAATCCATCTGAAGCAAGCCATGGTGATCTTGGGGCTATTTCTAAGAATGATGGAATTTTAATAATTTCAAATTCTGGTGAAACCGATGAAATTGTTCTGATACTTAGCGGTCTTATAAAAAAGACAAAGAATATTCTTTCAATTACTGGAAATGAAGAGTCCTCTATTGCCAAAAAATCCCTGGTACATCTTGAGGCAAAAGTAGATAAAGAGGCTTGTCCAAATAATTTAGCGCCAACAACAAGCACTTCATTTATGCTCATGTTAGGAGATGCAATATCTATTGCATTGTTGAAAAATAATAGATTCAGTCCAAAAGAATTTGCTGAAAATCATCCTGGAGGGAAATTAGGAAAAAGATTTCTTCTTGCGAAAGATTTAATGATTGATATTAAAGAAATACCAATAGTAAAAGAAAATACCTCGATATTAGAAGCAATTAAAGTCATTACACAATTTGGCTTAGGATTTTGTTTAGTGAAAAATTCAAAACAATCTATTAATGCAATTTTCACTGACGGTGATTTGAGAAGGACTTTAAATAAAAAAATCGATATAAGAAATTTATCAATATCAAAAGTAATGACAAAATCTTTCAAAAGTATTGAGCATAATAAAAATGCCTACTTAGCCAGAGAGATTATGTCTAAGAATAAAATCTATAGCTTAGTTGTAAAAAAACAAAAAAAAGTTATTGGCGTCATAAGAATGCATGAGTTGAATGAATCACGAGTATTTTGATGGGATGGCGATTAATTGTTTATTGTGTCCTAGCATTAGCGCTTACAGGCTCTTTTCTTTTTATAACAATTGAAAATGAGTCTCTTTCCTCAAAAGAAAATAATTCTTCAATATTTAATGCAAAAGAAATTGAAATTAGATCTTCTTCAAAAAACAAAGAAATTTTTTACACCATCGAAAGCGAGATGATTAATGCTCTTTCTAATTCCAATAACTTATCAATCTTCAAACCAAAAATTGAGATAAATAATAAGGATAGCTATCTAGTAAAGTTGTCAGCAAATAAGGGTGTTTTTTTCTTTGAGAGTAATCAGTTTAATCTGTCAGAAAAAATAAATGTGAACCTTATCAAAGATAATGAAAAGATAGACCTTTTTGCAGAAAAAGTTTTTGTAGACATTGATAAAGAATATTTAAGTTCAAAAAATTTGAATCTGAAACACAATGATCTTACCTTTTCAGGAAAAGAAGTTTCTTTGTCTGATGAATTAATTTCTGTGTCAGGAAATCCTATAAGTTTTGCTAGAAAGAATGTTTTTAAAGGGCTTTCTGATGAAATTAAAATAGATTTAAAAAGAAAGCTTTTATATCTTTCTGGAACATCAAGCATTTTTATTGATGGCAAAGATATCTCAGGTGAAGATATCGTCTTTGACTATGAAAATAACAGCATTTTAAATTCTGAAAATTTGAGGATCAAAAGTGAAAACTCTTGAACTTCAAAATATTAAAAAAAGCTTTAAGAAAAAAGAAATCTTACACGGGATCGATCTTCAAATAAGAAGCTCTGAAGTATTTGGGCTGCTGGGACCTAACGGTGCAGGAAAAACTACTTTATTTTCTTTAATCTCTGGTTTGGAGATGACAACCTCAGGAAAAATTTTTCTTGATGAATACGATATTACTTTTAAGGATATTTCTTTTAGAGCTTCAAAAGGAATAATTTATTTGCCACAAGAACCATCTGTTTTTAGAAAACTATCAGTTGCAGATAATATCAAAGCTGCCCTGCAGACTAAGTTCAAAAATATTGAAATAGAAGATAAATATACAAGCATAATGAAAGAATTTGATCTTTTTAGTTTAGAGAAACAAATCTCCGAAAACCTTTCGGGTGGCCAAAGAAGAAAACTAGAGATAGCCAGAGCTTTTGCGCTTGAACCTAAATTTATTTTATTAGACGAACCTTTTGCAGGGATTGATCCATTAACAATAAATGAAATCAAAAATATTATTTCAAAACTACGTGCCAAAAATGTCGGTGTCGTTATAAGCGATCACAATGCTCAAGCAACAATGGATATTTGTGACAATATTTCGGTGATTAATAATGGGGAAATAATTGCATCGGGTAATCCTTCCAGCATTAAAGAGAATAATACCGTGCAACAAATATATTTAGGCGAAAATTTAACTTAAAATTTCTTGAGATGACCCAAGGCAGCGACATTTCTCTCTCTGAAGAAATCCAAAAACAACTCACAAAAAAAAGATTTGAACTTATTAGAGGCATGTTTAATAGCATGTCGCCATTTGATATTGCATCAGCTTTGGAATCAAGTAGCCCAAATAACAGAAGGATTTTATGGGAGCTTGTAGATTTTAATGTTGAAGGAGAAGTATTAAATGAGTTATCAATAGAGGTAAGAGAATTCTTCCTATCTAGTATGGATGCAACCGAGGTTGCTCAAGTAACAGAAAAGCTTGAAGCTGATGAAATAGTTGAAATTATTCAGGAATTGCCTGAAAAGGTAATCGGAGATGTTTTGAAAGCAATGTCAAGCCAAAACAGAAAGCTTGTCAGTAAAGAACTCTCTTTTGCCAAAGGTACTGCAGGAAGAATGATGAATCCTGACGTTGTGGTGGTAAGACCCTCTCATACTATTGAAGTGATAAGACGTTATCTTAGGATCAGAGACGAGCTCCCCCAGGATATGGATAAAGTTTTTGTTGTGAATAGAAATAATATTTTAAGAGGAAATTTACCTCTTACTAAAATCTTATCCGCTAAAAGTTCAGAGAAAGCCGAAGACTTAATGATCAGAAAATTTCATTCTTTACTTGCTACGAACTCAGAGAAAGAAGTAGATAGATTATTTGAACGTAATCATCTAATGTCTGCTCCAGTTACTAATGATGATGGTGAACTTTTAGGAAGAATTACCATTGATGATGTCATTGATTCAATCAAAGAAGAAGTTGATCAGCCCTTCAGACAAATTTCAGGTTTAAGTAGGGATACTTTTCAAGAAACCTTCTTAGCTTTGAGATCTCGAGGATTGTGGTTGGGTGCAAACCTCATAACAGCTCTTCTTGCCTCTTCAGTTATTAATCTCTTTCAAGACACTATTGAAAAAGTCATATTTTTAGCAGTTTTAATGCCAATAATTGCGAGTATGGGCGGTGTTGCTGCAACTCAAACTCTTGCCATTACTGTAAGGGGCTTGGCATTGGGTCAAATAGTTTCAGGCAACTTAAGATGGATATTATCAAGAGAATTAATTGTTTCTTTCTGGAACGGTCTTTTTTGGTCAATAATTTTAGGTTTGATAGCTTCATTTTGGTTTAAAGATTTTGATATCTTCTTAATTATTATCTTCTCTATGACCATTAATTTGATTGCAGCAGCTTTGTCAGGTATCTCCATACCCCTGGTATTGAGAAAATTAAAATTTGATCCTGCCATTGGCGGTGGAGTGATAGTTACAACAGTAACAGATATCGTTGGTTTTTTTACTTTCCTTGGAGTTGCATCTATCGTTTACGCATAGGTATATTTTCTTCTGATGATCCTTAATAATCCAAATAAAATAGGCCATACAGAAGCTGAGATCAAACTATTTAATATAATTGCAAGGATGACAAAAAAACTGAATTCTTGAAAGAAAACATAAAGACTTAAAAGATAAAGAAAAACGATACTTGCTATCAAGAGAGATTGTTGAATTTGAAACATAGCTCTAATCCTATGAAAATATCTCTGAGTTAAATAAGATATAAATAAAAATAAAATTACATGAGTTCCTAAAAAATAACCCAGATTCAAATCCAGTAGAATCCCTGAAATAAATGACCAGGAAAGGCCAATATTTTTTGGCAAAGCGATATTCCAATAAATTAGAATCATTAAAGTAATTGGAATAGAAGATCCATAAATTTCGTATGAAAAGAAATTTAAGAGCGATTGAAAAAAAACCCCAAAAATTAGTGATATACCAATTGCTAATTGAGTAGAAAAAGTTTTACTAGGATTTCTTGAAGAAAAATAAGCCATTACGGTAAAGTTAATAAAATTTGATCGCCAGAGCTAAATTCTGAAGTCCCTAAGACCTCAATTTCTAAAAATTCATTATTTGATGTCGCTGAAATTTTATTAACTATTCCAACATCAATTCCCTTAGGATATTTCTTGCCAAGACCTGAGGTTACAAGTTTGTCGCCTGGAACAATATCTTCATTTTTCTTCAATCCTTTTATTAAAAAATTTTGAGGCATATCGGTTCCAACCAAAATCATGTTTGAATTTGTCCTTCTATTTCTTATGGGAACTTGAGAATTTTCAGCAAAGATTGGTTTAATTTCAACTTTAGAACCAGCAGATAACTCTACTGATCCTATCAAGCCTGTCCAATTAAATGCTACCATTTCATTTGCTTTTTCATTCCCATCAATGCCTACGGTTAGTGAAGGTTTAGGAGCATAATTAATTTCCTCTATTTCGCCGTAGATGAACTTTTTTTTACTGGTTTTTTCTAGATATCCCAATAATTTTTTTAGCTCTATATTTTCTTGCAGGACCCTTTCGTAATTTATAAGGTTGAATCTCTGATCATCAATATTTTTTTTTAAGCGAAGTATTTCATTTTGTAATATTTCCCTATCTTCGAAATAATCAGAAAAAGAGATCCAACCTCCCCTAACAAATTGAGGTATGTAAATAATAGGTTCAGTAGCAAAACCAACGTAAATCTTAACCTTTTCGCCTACGTTAAATCGAACATCAGCTGCAAGAATAAGGATGGCAAAGATAATAGAAGGAATCACTCTGGAAAGCCTCATAGAGCCAGTTGTAAAAATGGCTTTTTGAGCAATTACAGCTTGTTTATGCTCCTTGGCCATAAGGGACTATTAATCTGTTGATAAAAGATCAATATCGTATTTATCCATTATTTCTAAGGCAACTCCCCCTCCTCTTGCAACGCAAGTAAGAGGATCATCAGCCGGAATAACAGGTATGCCTGTTTGCTCTGATATCATTACATCAAGATCTCTGAGTAAGGCTCCTCCACCAGTCAAAACAATTCCTCTTTCTGATATATCAGAACTCAGTTCAGGTGGTGATTGCTCAAGACCGTTTTTAATTGCTTGCAATATTGAAGATAGAGGGCCAGACATTGCTTCATATACTTCTAAGCTGGAAATAGAAAGAGTATTTGGAACACCTTCAGCTAAATTTCGTCCTCGAATCTCCATCTCTTGTAACTCACTTTCGGGAGTAGCGCATCCAATTGTCTCTTTTATCCTTTCTGCAGTTGATTCACCAATAAGAATTCCATACTTTCTTCTTAAATAAGAAATAATTGATTCATTAAGCCTATCTCCTCCGGTTTTCAATGAATTTGAGTAAACCACTCCGTTAAGCGCAAGAATGGCAACTTCAGTGGTACCGCCACCAATATCAACTACCATGGATCCAAAAGCTTCCTCCACAGGAAGTCCGGCTCCTATTGCTGCCGCCATAGGCTCTTCTATTAGCCTTACTTCTCTTGCCCCAGCTCCAAGTACGGACTCTCTGATTGCTCTTCGCTCCACTTGTGTTGATTGACAAGGTACGCACACAAGAATTCTCGGGCTAGGTCGCATAAAATTATCGCCATGAACTTGTTGAATGAAGTGTTGAAGCATTTTCTCAGTAACCTGAAAATCTGCTATAACTCCATCTTTCAGTGGTCTTATTGCTTCAATGTTTCCTGGAACTCTTCCAAGCATCCTTTTTGCTTCAGTTCCAACTGCTACTACTGTTCTTGCCCCTTCTGTTTTTCTAATGGCAACTACACTAGGTTCATTGAGGACAATTCCTTTATCTCGGACGTAAACAAGAGTATTTGCTGTTCCAAGATCAATTGATAAATCATTGGAGTATAATCCTCTAAAATATTTTAGTACCATTGCTTTCTCGTTTTATAAGCGAATCGTATCAATGCTGTGTCGAAGGGGCAAGAAATAGCAATAAAATAAAATTTGAAAAAATGACAATAAATAATAAGACTTTAGAAAATCTTTCGAAATTATCTAAGATTAAAATTGACGATAATCTGAGAGATAAATTGAAAGAGGATCTTAATTTGACGATGAATATGATTGATAAAATCAATAAAATTGATTGTGATCAAATAGAAGAACTAAGTCATCCAATAAAAGATAATTTTAATTTAAGAGGAGATGTAGTTTCTGAAGATATCAACAGAGAAAGTCTTCAAAAAACTTCAAATAAAACTGAAGATGGATTTTACCTCGTGCCTAAAGTTATTGAATAAATGAATTTGGAAACATTATCTCTTCAAGAGCAGATAGAAGGCTTAAGAGAAAAGAAATTTTCTTCCGTTGAGCTGGTAAAAAATTATATTTCGGTAATAGAAGATAAAGAAGATCTCAATATCTTTGTATCCAATGATTTTGAAAAAGCGCTTGAGAAAGCAAAAAAGTCTGATGGGTCCAAAAAAAGCCAAGAAGATGTTCCTTTAAATGGAATACCAATGGTACACAAAGACATCTTTTGTACTAAAGGTATAAAAACATCATGTGGATCAAAAATGTTGGATAATTTTTATCCTCCCTACTCGGCAACAGTTGTAGAAAAGTTAGAACAAGCTGGATCAATTTGTCTAGGAAAGACAAACATGGATGAATTTGCGATGGGATCTTCAAATGAAACAAGCTTTTATGGGGCAGTAAAAAATCCTCTTAACATTAAAAAAACTCCAGGAGGTTCTTCTGGAGGATCTGCAGCAGCGGTTGCCGCAAACTTCAGTAGCTTTTCAACTGGAACTGACACAGGAGGATCTATAAGACAACCTGCTTCATTTTGCGGTATAGCAGGAATTAAGCCAACCTATGGAAGAGTATCTAGGTATGGAATGATTGCCTTTGCATCAAGTCTTGATCAGGGAGGAATACTTGCAAAAAATATAAAAGATGCGGCGATTGCCCTTCAATGCATATCAGGGTATGACTCAAAAGATGCTACTTCGATAAAAGTGGAAGTTCCCAATTTTTCTGAAGATTGTGAATCAAGTGAATTTGAGCATGTTGTTGGTTTGGTTACTGATTTAATTCATTCTTTTGGAGATGAAGATTTATCAAAAAATTATGGTGAAGCCATCGAAAGGCTAGAAAAATTAAAAATTAAGACGAAAGAGATTGAATTGCCAAATTTAGAATTATCATTACCCGTTTATTACGTAATAGCCCCTGCTGAATGTTCAGCTAACTTATCTAGATATGATGGAATCAGGTTTGGATACAGAGCTGAGAACGTTGAAAATCTCGATGATCTATATTTTAAATCTAGAGGAGAAGGTTTTGGAAACGAAACAAAAAAAAGGATACTTATAGGAACTTATTGCTTATCTTCAGGATTTTATGATGCTTACTACAAAAAGGCACAAAAGATTAGAAACCTGATTTCAAGTGATTTTGTTAATGCATTCAAAAATGTTACTTCAGTAATGTTGCCTACAACATCTGGAGAAGCTTTTGATTTAGGTTCAATAACTGATCCTGTTGAAATGTATAAACAGGATATTTTTACTATTCCTGCAAACCTTGGAGGTTTGCCTGCTACATCTGTACCATTTGGAGAAAAGAATAATATGCCCCTTGGAATACAATTCATAGGAAACATTTTAGAGGAGTCCTCGCTTTTAAATATTTCTAATAAATTTCAGTTAGGTGAAAAATGAAAGATAATTGGGAAAGTGTCATTGGACTGGAAATTCATGTTCAGTTGAATTCAGAATCTAAAATCTTTTCTAATGCTCCAACTAAATTTGGATCTGATCAGAATCTGCAAGCATGCGAAGTTGATCTTGGCATGCCAGGCACTCTCCCAGTTTTAAATGAAAAAGCCATTGAAAAGGCTTTAAAGTTTGGAGTTGCTATCAATGCAGAGATTGCTGAAAAAGTAGGCTTTGCTAGAAAAAACTATTTCTATCCTGATTTACCAAAAGGTTATCAAATAAGTCAACTTGATGATCCAATAGTTGGTAAAGGATCAATTGAAATTCAACTAGGAGATCAGAAGATCAAAACAATTGGTATCACAAGAGCTCATCTTGAAGAAGATGCTGGCAAGTCGATACATGATCTATTTGAAAATGAGACTGCGATTGATCTTAATAGAGCTGGCACACCTTTATTAGAAATTGTCTCTGAGCCAGATATGTCAAATTCTGAAGAAGCGGTTTCTTACTTAAAAAAAATTCATTCTATAGTTTGTGCTTTGGAAATTTCTGATGGGAATATGTCTCAGGGTTCTATGAGATGTGATGCAAATGTCTCTGTAAGAAAGAAAGGTGATAAAAAATTAGGCACAAGAACGGAACTTAAAAATATAAATTCTTTCAAATTTGTCGAAAAAGCAATTAATTTTGAAATAAAACGCCAAATTTCTTGTCTGGAAAAAGGAGAAGAGATTGTTCAAGAGACTAGGCTGTATGATGCTACAAATAACACTACTAGATCAATGAGATCGAAAGAGGAAGCTAACGACTATAGATATTTTCCTGAACCAGACATAATCCCTATTCAAATAACATCTGATCAAATTCATAAGATCAAAAATGAATTGCCAGAACTGCCTGATGAAAAAAAAGAAAGGTTTATAAATGAATTAGGTCTATCAGAATATGATGCGAGGAATCTTACATATGATCTAGAACTTGCAAATTTCTTTGAAAAAACCTTGGTTAATATCGATGATCCTAAGCTTGTGGCCAATTGGATATTAGGAGACTTTTCAGCCATTTTAAATAAGTTTGACTCAGAAGCTAACAACTCAAAAGTTGATGCGGTAAAATTCGCCGAACTACTGACTTATCTCAAAGAAGAAAAAATCTCTGGGCAAGCTACGAAAAAGGTTCTGGAAAATATATGGGAAAATCCAGATTTATCAGTTTCCAAAAGCATTCAAGACCTTGGTTTAGAGCAAATATCAGACGACAGTGAGATTGAAGAGATAATAGAAAAGGTTATAAATAATAACCCTGATCAAAAGGAACAGTTTCTTTCTGGGAAAGATCGTTTATTTGGATTTTTTGTAGGCCAGGTAATGAAAGAATCCAAAGGCAAGGCCAATCCTAAGCTCGTAAATGAGATTCTAAAAAAGAAATTAGTCTAAGTTACATACATAGTGAGAGCTTCAGCTACGTATGCTGGTTTTTCTTGCCCTTCAATTTCCATTTTTATTTCATTTTTAACTAGATACCTTCCATCCCCTTTATCATCTACAGATAATAAAGTAGCTTTTGTTCGAACCTTTGAACCAACATTTACAGGCGTAAGAAATCTAACCTTATCTAAACCATAATTAAAAGCCATTTTCATGTTCTCTGGAGCTACTTGAGGAGCAGGCATTCCAGCCATCAATGATAATGAGAGAAAACCATGAGCAATGGTGGAACCGAATAATGGTGTTGCCTTTTCTTCATCGACATGAATGAATTGATGATCTAACGTTACATCAGCAAATTGATTTATTCTTTCTTGATCAATTTCCAACCAATCCGATGTACCCATATCTTTTCCTATGTAATCTTTTAAAGTATCTGCTGGTACTAATCCCGCCATTTCAATCTCCTTTTTTAATTAAATGATTTTTATAATCTTCTCTTAAACCTGTTTTTAATAATTTTCCGGTTGCTCCGTGAGGTAATTCATCAATGAAGATCACATCATCAGGCAACCACCACTTTGCAACTTTATCAGAAAGATACTCTAAAACAGATTCTTTTGTACAGTCGTCAGAATTTTTAACGACAAACAGTAGAGGTCTCTCATCCCATTTTTCATGAGCAACTCCAACGACACATGCTTCCAAAACTCCAGGGCATCCGAGGGCGGTATTTTCTAGGTCAATAGAACTTATCCACTCACCTCCAGACTTGATTACATCCTTACTCCTATCTACTATCCTCATGTATCCATCTGATGAAATAGTTGATACATCTCCAGTATCAAACCAACCATTTTCTAAAGCACTTTCCGATGACTTGTAATATCTTTCAATTATTGCTGGTCCTTTAACCATTAACCTGCCAAAAGTTTTCCCATCGTTAGGCAAAGTATCGCCTTCATCATTAACAATTTTAATTTGGCATCCATATATTGCTCTTCCTTGACTGGTTTGAAGCTCATAACGATCATCTAACTCCATTAAATCCATCTCTGCTGTATCTTGATTTAATGTTCCCAAAGGACTCATTTCAGTCATTCCCCACCCATGCAAAAGAAAAACGTTATGTTTTTCTTGGAAGTCTTTTATCATCGACTTAGGAGCGGCAGATCCGCCTACCAATACTGAATTTACATTTTCTAGGGTAATGTCCTTTTCATCTAAATAATTAAGTAACCCGAGCCACACTGTGGGAACACCAAGCAAATTATTCACTCCCTCATCGTTAATCAAGTTGAAAATAGACTCTCCATCAGTGAAAGGGCCAGGAAATACTAATTTACACCCAAGCATGCTAGCTGCATAAGGAACTCCCCAAGCATTAACGTGAAACATTGGAACCACTGGGAGGACAACACTTTTTGAAGTTAAATTCATTGCATTTCCTGCGCTCGAATACCATGCATGAAGTATTGTAGATCTATGAGAATAGAGAACTCCTTTTGGATTTCCTGTTGTGCCAGACGTATAACACAAAGAAGATGCTGTGTTTTCATCAAAAGTTGGCCAATTAAATTCTTCGCTCTCATCTTTAATTAACTCTTCGTAACACATCAAATTTTCTAGCTTTGAATCTTTGGGAAGGTTTTCTTTGTCGCATAAAACAATAAAGCCTTTCACGTTTTTTAAATTTTTAGCAACTGCCTCAATTATTGGTATAAAAGGAAGATCTATAAAAAGATACTTATCTTCAGCATGATTAACTATGAAATCTATCTGCTCTGGAAAAAGCCTAGGGTTTAAAGTATGCAATACTGCTCCAATCCCAGAGATTCCAAAATAAAGTTCAAAATGTCGGTAGCCATTGACAGCCATTGTGCCGAGAACATCGCCTTCTTTAACTCCTAAGTTAACTAAGGCATTGGCAAGCTGCTTTGATCTTTTTGCAGCGTCTAAAATAGAATATCTATGAATGTCTCCTTCAACTCTCTTGCTTACTATTTCAGTTTTAGAATTATTTTGAATTGCATGCTCAAGAATTCCTGAAATGAGCAAAGGTTCAGTCATCATATTACCCAGCATAATTACCTCTTTATGATTAATATTAATTAAAAGTCTGACTAACTAATGGAGAATATCTTCGATGTAAGTAAGTTTCAATAGTCTGCTTAGATTTAAAATTTTTTATTAGCTCTATATCATTTAAGGCTTGCACTAAATAAGGTTTCCATTCCAAAAACAAATTATCGTCTGTAGTCTCAAAAACTACTTTCTTGATATTTTTTGAATTTCTAATCATTTTGTTGATTTCAGATTTATTGATATTTTTGAAAGGACTATCAAACAAAGGCAGTAGTTCACTGGGTAAATTTATCCTTTTTTTCTTATCAAAAACTTTACTTATTAAAAATTCATCAGTGTTTATGAGGCCAGTGCCATTTATAACGTGTCCATAAGGATTACCTCTAAAAAAATCCCTGCCCGTAATATCGCCTAAAAAAAGCCTTGTAGGACAATAATCGTTTGCATAAAAATTATCCCAAATAATCACAGGATTCTTTATTACTTGACCTAGCTCTCTGAGGTGGTCTTGAGAAATAAAATCGCTAATTACTTTTGGACCCGTCCAAAGAAAAAATAAATCATTATTTATGGTTTCTGATACTCCTTCGAGATACTTATCATTTTGAATTCCTTTTTTAGAAAAGCTTTCGCAATAAATTGATGGACAAAACCATCCGTTACTAAGACCCAACTTAGTAGTTACCTCTGAAATTAATTCGCCGTGAAATTTACCTAAATCTTTATCATCAGATTCTATTCCAATGTTATTTATATCAATATCATCAAACAATAAACCTACCTCGGAAAATCCTTTATCAATGGCAAAATTAAACTTTGAAAGCAGAAAGTTAAAATCCTTCTTAGATTTTCTATTAAAGTCTGATCCTGGAGATAATGTATATACTTGAGCTATATTTTTGGGAATGCTTCGTGCTTCCAGAGATTTATCTTTTAATCGCCATTTTTGTCTGATGTAAGAATCTTCTTTTGGTGCATAAATGTAATGGGTAATATTACCATTCTCAAAACCATAATCATTTTTTTTTGGCTTTCTATTATAAAAACCTTCTATGAATCCTCTGATTTTCATCATTAACACTTACCACAAATTTTACATTGGTTATTTTTTTTAAAAGATATTTCCCTGCTTAAATTATCTTTGAAATCATAATCTTGGAAAATTTGGCAGTTCTTGGATATCTTAGTAATAGTTTTTATTGCTTCTGAAGCTAACATTGACCCAATTATCCCTACTATTGGAGAAAATATTGCTGATTCTGTGCAGCTTAAGTCTTCAGAAGATGTATCTTCAAATAAGCATTCATAACATGCACTATCATTTTGGAAATCAAATTTCATAAGCTGCCCTTTCCACTGAATGCATGAACCTGAAATTAAAGGTATTTTATTTTTATAACAGTAGTTATTTGTATACCTTCTGGTTTGAAAATTATCAGAGCAATCTATAATAATTTCGCTCTTTGTTATTTCATCAGGAACACTATTTTTTTCAAAACTTTGTCTGAATTTTTTTATATTCACATCAGGATTAAGTCTCAATAAAGATGTAACTGCAGCATCGACTTTAAAAGCATTTAAGTCCTTTTCACGAAATAAAATTTGCCTTTGTAAGTTGCTTAGATCAACTTGGTCAGGATCAAAGAGGTTTAAGTTACCAATTCCACTTGCAACCAGATACTGCGAGCAGGCGCACCCCAAACCGCCAACTCCAATAATCGTGACAGTAGAATTTTTTAGTAGCTTTTGTCCCTCAACCCCTATATCTGTAAGCATGATGTTTCTGCTGTATTTCATCATCTCTTTTTCACTAAAGTTCACTTGGTTAGGCATGCTACTCTCCATTTTCCATTCAAATCTTTTAAAAAAGAAGCATCGCTATAGTCATTTTGATTTGCCATCTCATTAATAAAATCCTTCTGATCAAATCCATGCTCTATAAGCAACTTCCCATTTTCTTTTAAGAAAGTAGCACTATTTTTTATGATTGTACTAATGTCAGCCAGTCCCTTTTTCTCAGAAAAAAGTGCAGATGGTGGCTCAAACCAAATTCCATCCTCATCTCCATCTAAATCATTACGATTAATATATGGTGGATTAGAAATTATCAAATCCATCGGCTCAAAAAGCCATCTTTTACGCCAATCATGCTGAATTAGAACAGAATTTTTCAGATTTAGAGCTTTCATGTTTTCTCTCGCAACAGATAAAGCTTCAAAACTTTTATCTGTTAAGGTGCAAGTCCAAAAGGGCTTTTCTTTGGCTATAGACAAACCTATAGCTCCAGATCCTGTTCCAAGCTCAAGAAGTGAACAATTCTCTAAATCAATAGATATGGCTGTTTCTACTAATAATTCTGACTCTGGTCTTGGGATTAACGTACTTTCATTAACCTGAAATTCATCGTCCCAAAAAGGTTTTATTCCTGTTATGTATGCTAAAGGAAAACCTTCTTCCCTCCTCTTTACAAGATAGGTAAAAGCTTTATTTGTTGTATCTTGAATTTCAATATCTGACTTTTTATAAAGATCAACTCTTTCAATTTTGAGTAAATGACACAAAATTAGTTCCTTATCAATTGTTGGGAGATTTGAAATTGAAAATAACTTTCGGAGATTCGTCACGAGAGTGTTTTTTCAAGGTTTGATAATAATCTAGCTTGATTTTCTTCTAATAAAGTTGAAATCATGATTTCCATTTCACCATCTAGGAAACCATCCAAATTATGAACCGAAAATTCAATCCTATGATCAGTGATTCTACTTTGAGGAAAATTATAAGTCCTAATTTTCTCAGATCGATCTCCTGACCCAACCATATTTTTTCTTTTTTCAGCTTGCTCCTGAGTTAGTTCTTCTTCTGCCATTGCTTTGAGCTTTGCACCGAGCAAAGTTAGTGCTTTTGCTTTATTCTTATGTTGAGACCTATCATCCTGACACTCAACGACTATTCCAGTTGGAATATGAGTTAACCTCACAGCTGAATCTGTCTTATTAACATGCTGCCCTCCTGCACCAGAGGCACGAAAAGTGTCAGTTCTGATTTCAGACTTATCTATCTCGACTTCTTCAACATCTTCTATTTCTGCAAGAACAGCTACTGAGCATGCCGAGGTATGAATTCTTCCTTGTGATTCAGTTGAAGGAACTCTTTGAACGCGGTGTATCCCAGATTCAAACTTCAATTTTTTATAAACATTCTCACCAGAGATTTTAATTACTACTTCTTTAAATCCACCTTGCTCGCTTTCTCTTGACGAAATAAGGTCACTCTTCCATCTATTTCTTTCTGCTAGTCTTAGATACATTCTATAAAGATCTCCAACAAAAAGTGCTGCCTCATCGCCGCCGGTTCCGGCTCTAACTTCAACAAAAACATTTTTATCATCATTCTCATCAACAGGTATAAGAAGATTCTTCAGCTCTATTTCAATCTCAGAGATTCTTTCGTTATTTTCCTTAATTTCCTCTTTTGCTAACTCCGCTAAATCCATATCAGATTCATTAAGGACTTCTTCAGCGCTTGAAATATTGCTTTCGCACTGAATGTACTCATCGAATTTTTCTACAATAGGTTTTAAATTAGAATATTCTTTCGATAAAGATGCATACTGCTTTTGATCATTGATTACATCTGGCATGCTCAATTTAGTCTGAATATCAGAGAAATTATCCTTAATCTCAGTTAATCTTGTTTTTATTGAATCTAACATTTATAAAATTTTTAAAAGATGAATAAAAATTCAATCCTGAGGTCAATTCTACTTATTTTTATTTTAGTATCCTATCTTTCATCTTGTGCAACTGTTAAAGATGGCTTAATTGATTCAAAAAATGATAGAAATTTTTTAACTGCAAGTTTTTCATTTAGAACAAGTGAATCTTTCCATAACGGGAAAGTCAGTTTTTTAAAACAAAAAGATAAAATAACAATAAATTTTAAAAGTAGTAGGTTCTATCCAAAATTCAGCCTTTTGTTCAACAATAAAGATACATATCAATTACTGGTCAATAATTCTTTCAGAAACAAAGCAGAAGAAATAATTCAAAAGAATGATAATTTAATTTTTACACTTTATTCCGTTGTGGATTGGTACTACAGAGATTGCTTATCTGGAGACTGCAAACTTCTAAGAATAATAGAAGATTCTATCCTTGTTGAAAAAATATCCGATGGTCAGGAAGATACGGATAAATTAGTTGCAACTAATCCATTTTATAAACTTCAGATTTTGATAAATAAATGAAAGTTTCCTGTCCAGCGAAGTTAAACATTGGCCTGAAAATAAATTCTAAGAGACCTGATGGCTATCATGATCTTGAAACTGAGTTCAGATTAATATCTTTATTTGATTATCTTGAAATAAAAGAAAGTAAAAATTTCCAACTTAATATCGATAATGATGAAATTGAAACTGAAGATAATCTCATTACAAAAGCTTATTTTTTGATGAAAAGCTTATGTAATGAAAAATCAGAATTCTCATTTAAGGTGCAAAAAAATATACCAATAGGTGCAGGCTTAGGAGGCGGAAGTTCAAACTGTGCTTCTACATTGATTGTTCTCAATAAACTTTTTAAATTGAATTTACCGGAGAAAAAGTTATTAAAAATTGGACTTAGTCTAGGAAGCGATGTTCCTTTTTTTATAAAAGGAGAAAATTCTATTGCTAAAGGGAGAGGCGAATTACTTGAAACTATTGAAAGACAAACACATTATTATTTGATTATCTATCCAGATATAAAAATATCCACGGCCAATGCATTCAAGTTTTATGAAGAAAATAAGAAAGATTTTCCAAAATATTTAAAAAATGATTTTGAGTACTTTGCAAGAAAAGCATATCCAGAAATAAATGAAATTTTTAACCTCATGTCTCAATATGGAACTGTAGAATTATCTGGAACTGGCTCTTCAATGTATTTAAATTTTAATTCTTCAGAAGAGGCGTATACAATTGCAACGAAAGTTCCGACTAACTGTAAGTTTTTTGTAACAAGAAGTTTAGACAAGTCTCCGATATATGATGAACTTAATAAATAATGGGGTGTGGCCAAGCGGTAAGGCAGCGGCTTTTGATGCCGCCATGCGTAGGTTCGAATCCTACCACCCCAGCCAAATAAAATGTTAAAGCCTGCTAAAAATCTTATTTTATTTTCAGGTAATTCTAACAATGCTTTAGCTGGAAAGATTGCTAAAAAACTTGGTAAAAATCTAGGAAAAGCTGAAGTAGAAAGATTTAGCGATGGCGAGTCAGATGTAAGGATAAACGTTAATGTCAGAGGAAAGGATGTATTCATAATCCAATCAACTTGTTCTCCTGCAAACGAAAATCTTATGGAGTTATCAATTATGATAGATGCTTTAAGGAGAGCATCTGCATCCAGAATTACTGCAGTGATTCCCTATTTTGGTTATGCCAGACAGGATCGAAGAGTTAGATCTGAAAGAGTGCCTATTTCAGCAAAACTAGTTGCTGAAATTCTTCAAATTGCTGGTGCAAATAGAATCATGACTCTTGATTTGCACTCAGACCAAATACAGGGTTTCTTCAATATACCTGTGGATAATATCTATGTTACAAAAGCATTCTTAAATCATATAAACAGATCAAGATATCTCAACCAAATTGTAGTTTCTCCTGATGTAGGTGGTGTTGTAAGAGCAAGAGCACTAGCAAAATATATGGGGGATACTGATTTAGCTATCATTGATAAAAGAAGAGAAAAAGCGAATGAATCTGAAGTCATGAATGTTATTGGGGACGTTAAGAACAAAACATGCATTATTATCGATGACATAATTGATACAGCAGGAACTCTGTGCAACGCTGCTGATGCATTGAAAGAAGAAGGCGCTCAAAAAGTTTATGCTTATATTTCTCACCCAGTTCTTTCTGGTTCTGCAATTGAAAAAATATCTGAATCAAAGCTAGACTCATTGATAGTAACTGATACAATTCCGCTCTCAAAAGAGGCTGAAAATTGTAAGAAAATAAAGATTGTCTCTATGGATTCAACATTAGCAGGCGCTATAACAAGAGTGAATAGAGAAGAATCAATCAGTGAAATGTTTTTATAAAAAATGAGCGAAAAAATAACTATATCTGGTGAATCCAGACAAGAAACAGGCAAGGCAAATTCAAGAAGCTTAAGATCTTCTGAAATAGTCCCCGGGGTTATATACGGAGAAGAAAAATCTTCAAATATTAAAGTCTTGGAGAAAGATCTTAAGAAAATTCTTGAAAACCCAAGTATTTTTTCCCAAGTTATCGATTTGAATATTGATGGATCTCCTTTTGAGGTTCTATTGAAAGACATTCAACGAAACCCGAGAAATGATAGACCTTCACACGTTGACTTCCTTGTTGTTTCAAAAGATACCAAAGTGACTGTTAATGTCCCGTTAAAGTTTACCAATGAAGATATTTGCGTTGGCGTCAAACAACAAGGCGGTATGATTTCTCACCTCAGAAACGAAGTAGAAGTTTTATGCTCTGCAGCCTCTCTTCCAGAATTTATTGAAATCGACACTCAAAACATAGAATTGAATCAATCTGTGATGATGTCAGAAATTTCCTTACCCGAAGGTGTCGAACTGACTAGCGTATTGAATGATCTCCAAGATCAACCTGTTCTCTCTTGTGCTGTTACCAGAGCTTCTCTTGAAATTGATGATGATCCTGTAATTGGAGAAGATGGTGAAGAAGTTACAGACGATGCTGAAGCTTCTGCCAATTCATCTCAAACAGACGAATCTCAAGAAGAAGAATCTAACGATAACTAATTTATGGAGACCTTTTTAGTGGTTGGGTTAGGAAATCCTGGCTCAAGGTATGCTAATACAAGACATAATGCTGGAACTGATTTCGTTCATATGCTTTGTGAAAAGTATGACGTTGAGTTAACAGAAAAGAAAAAATATAAAGCTTCTATAGGAAAATTTCTATTGAAGGATATGGAAGTCATACTTTCAATCCCTACCCTGTTTATGAATCAAAGTGGAAAAAGCGTCGCTCCCACTGTAAGGGGGGAAAATATAAAATTAAAAAATCTTCTTGTTGTTCATGATGATCTTGATCTTCCTCCTGGAGTATCAAAATTAAAATTCTCTGGAGGAGATGGAGGTCACAATGGTTTAAAAGATATTATGCAAAGCTTATCTGGTAAAAAGGATTTTAAGAGGCTAAGGATTGGTATAGGTCATCCAGGTGACGCAAAAAAAGTTAATTCTTTTGTCGTAAAAAAAGGATCTTCTAGCGAAAGAAAAAATAAAATTATAGCGATGCATAATGCTTTGGAAGTTTTTGAACTTGTTGCTTTTGACGATTGGGAAAAAGCTTTGACGCAATTACATTCAAAAAAATAATGGGACTTAAATGTGGGATTGTTGGATTGCCTAACGTAGGAAAATCTACCTTATTTAATGCGTTAACTTCATCTGGCATCCAAGCTGAAAATTTTCCTTTCTGTACAATTGATCCTAATGTCGGAATAGTAAATCTACCTGACAGCAGACTAAATAAAATAGCTGAAATTGTTAATCCTCAAGAAATAATTCAATCAACTGTTGAGTTTGTTGACATAGCGGGACTTGTTGAGGGAGCTTCCAAAGGAGAGGGTTTAGGTAATAAGTTTCTTGCAAACATCAGAGAAACAGATGCGATAATTCACGTGGTTAGATGCTTTGAAGATGAAAGCATAATTCATGTCAAAGATAAAATATCTCCTCTAGATGATATAAAAACGATAGAACTAGAACTCATCCTTGCTGATATGGAAGTTCTTGAAAACGCTATCGAAAATGTTAAGAGGAAAGCAAAAAGTGGTGACAAAAAGCTTCTCTTTACCTTAGAGGTTTATGAAAAAACATTGGAATTTCTCAACAGAGAAGAAAATTTAAGAAATATAAACTTTGAAAATAATGATTTAGCTGAACTTAAAGGCTTAAATCTTATTTCAATCAAACCTGTTATATATGTTGCAAACATAGATGATAGCCTTAGAGAAAATGAATTTTATTCATCCGTTAAAGAATTCGCCTCTGAAAATAATTCTCAAGTCATTGGTCTGTGCAATCAGCTAGAAGCTGAAATAGCTGAACTTGGAAATGACAAAGATGATCTTCTGAGAGATATAGGTCTGGAAGAACCTGGATTAAACATCATGATCAGGGCAGCGTTTGATAGCTTAGGTCTTCAAACCTTTTTTACGGCCGGAAAAAAAGAAGTTAGAGCTTGGGAAATAAAAAAAGGATCTCTTGCTCCTCAAGCTGCAGGAACAATTCATACAGACTTTGAAAAAGGTTTTATCAGAGCTGAAACCATTTCCTATGAAGACTATATTGAGTTTAATGGTGAGCTAGGAGCTAAAGAGGCTGGAAAATTAAGATCCGAGGGTTCTGAATACATCATTGAAGATGGAGACGTAATTCACTTCAGATTCAATGTATAGCTTGTTGCTTGACTTTTAATGATCAGACTAAGAAAATTCTCTTTCTTTGGCTATGTAGCTCAGCTGGTTAGAGCGCTGCACTCATAACGCAGAGGTCGGTAGTTCAAGTCTACCCATAGCCACCAGGTTTATCCTTCGGTAGTTTCTTCCGGTGAATTTACTGCTTTGATGCTGAGTTTTACCCTGCCTCTTTCATCAATACCAATGACTTTAACATCGACTTCTTCTCCTTCAACAAGATAGTCAGAAACTTTCTCAACCCTTTCTTCCATGATTTCTGAGACATGAACTAGGCCTTCTTTGCCGCCATCTATTGAAACAAAAGCTCCGAACTCGACAATTTTAACTACGGTTCCGGTATAAATCTGACCCACCTCAGGATCTGCAACAATTTTATTAATAAGATCTATGGCTGTTTGCCTTGATTCAGGTGAATCACCAAATATTTTAATCTCTCCATCATCATTAATATCAACATTTGCACCAGATTTTTCGGTAATACTTTTAATTACCGAACCGCCTTTTCCAATCACTTCTCTAATTTTATCTTTTGCAATAGTCATATTTACGGCTTGTGGGGCATTTGGAGAAAGTTCTTTTCTTGGTGAGTCCAATACAGAGTCCATTTTTTCAAGAATGTGAGTCCTTGCTGTCTGTGCTTTCTCAAGAGCTACCTCCATTATCTCTTCTGATATTCCTTTAACTTTGATATCCATCTGAAGAGCCGTTACTCCATCTGAAGTTCCTGCTACCTTAAAATCCATATCTCCCAGATGATCTTCATCTCCTAAAATATCTGTTATGACGCAGAAATCATCTCCATCAAGAACAAGTCCCATAGCTACTCCTGCCACGGCTTTCTTGATAGGAATTCCTGCATCCATCAGTGATAAACTTGAAGAACAAACTGTTGCCATGGAACTAGAGCCATTCGATTCAGTTATTTCGGATACAACCCTTATGGTGTAGGGAAACTCTTCTTGGGATGGCAAAACTGCTTCCAAAGCTCTTCGTGCCAATTTTCCATGACCGATTTCTCTTCTTTTCGGTGCCCCTATAAAACCTGCCTCACCAACAGAAAATGGAGGAAAGTTATAATGAAGCATAAAGGGATCATTTGATGTACCTTCTAGAGCATCAATTAATTGAGCATCTCTGGACCCGCCTAGTGTTGCAACACCAATAGATTGAGTCTCACCTCTCGTAAACAAACAAGAACCGTGAGATTTATTTAAAAATCCAACTTCTATATCTATTGGTCTGACTGTATTAAGGTCTCTTCCATCTATTCTTGAATCTCCGTTAAGGAGCCTAGATCTTACTATTTCTGATTCTACTGATTTGAAATATCCAGAAACAGCGTTTTCATCTTCCAAATCTTCATCGCTAAGACTCTCTTTCATTTTATCTCTAGCAAGAGAGACTGATTCCTGTCTTTTAGACTTTTCTGGAATCGAATAAGCACTCACTAGGTCGTCTCTTACAATATTTATAATTTTTTCTTTTAATTCAGAATTATCTTCTTTTATAGAATATTCAATTTCAGGAATAGAGGTTTTTGAAGCGAGCTCTTCAATTAAAGTAATTGTTTTTTGCATTTCTTGATGAGCAAATAAAACAGCTCCGAGCATTTGATCTTCTGAAAGTTCTTTTGCCTCAGATTCAACCATCAAAATAGCATCTTTCGTTCCAGCAACAACCATATCCAACATCGATTTTTCAAGTGATTCATTATCAGGATTGAGCACATATGATCCATCCACAAATCCCACTCTTGCAGCAGAAATTGGACCCTCAAAAGGAAGGCCAGATATCGCTAAAGCTGCAGATGCTCCAATGAGAGAAATAATCTCCGGACTTTCATTCTTATCAGCAGATAAAACTGTGCATATTACTTGCACTTCTTGAAAATAACCTTTTGGAAATAAAGGTCTTAAAGGTCTATCAATAAGTCTTGAGACAAGTGTTTCTTTTTCAGTTGGTCTACCCTCTCTACGAAAAAAACTGCCTGGAATCTTTCCTGCAGCATAATATTTTTCTGTGTAATTTACTGTTAATGGAAAAAAAGATTGGCCTTCTGGCTCTCTTCCAGCAACGACAGTTACTAGAACTTGATTATCGCCAGAAGAAGCAATGATAGATGCTGTGGCTTGTCGTGCTATTTTTCCTGTTTCTAATTTTATTTCTCTACCAGCTACATTTGTTGTAACTGACGCATAAGTCTCTTCAAACATTTAATTTCCTTTATAAATCTGAATCTAAATTACTTTCTTAAATTCAGTGCTTCTAGAACAGAAGAATAAGCATCGGGATCTTTTCCTTTGAGATAATCTAATAACTTTCTCCTAGAATTCACCATTCTTATAAGTCCTTGACGGGAGTGATGATCCTTCGCATGATCTTGAAAATGCTTTTGTAACGATTCAATATTCGCAGTTAATAAAGCTATTTGAACCTGAGGTGAACCAGTATCTCCGTCCGATACGGCGAATTTACTTACAATTTCATTTTTCTGTTCTGCTGTTAAACTCAATGAGTCCTCCTAGTTTTTAAGATAAAGATAGAAAATTTTCTAGGAATCGTTTTGGTTTAAGTAAACCTTCGTTATATTCTACCAATCCAATGAATCCCCTTTTGGAATCCCTTAGCCTTAAAATAGTCGAAGAATCGTATTTCAAGATAGATTCGACGAATTGGCCGTTTCTTAATTTATCTACTATATCTGGCGCGCATTGTATCTCATTAAAGCAATTTAGTGCATCATTTGGTGAAATTATTTTATCGATAGGTAAAGTGTCTTCAGGAAGTTTGATTGCATTTTTCACATAGAAATTCCCTGATCTGGTTCTTCTAAGATCTTTCAAATACGCAGGACAATTAAATAGTTCACCGATATCTTCTGCTAAGGATCTTACGTAAGTTCCAGAGCTACAAGAGACTTCAATATTAACTTCATTTCCAACTATGGATAAAAGTTTTATTGAAGATATAAAAATTTCTCTTTCATCTTTGTCTATTTTTTTGCCTTTTCTTGCGTATTCATATAAAGATTTTCCTTTGTGTTTTAAGGCTGAGAAAGCTGGAGGTTTTTGTCTAGATTTGCCCAGGAATTTTTGAATTGTATTTTCTATATCTTTTGAAGAGAAATCTAAAAATGAAAATTTTTTTGAATCAATTACCTCTCCCTCAGAGTCACCAGTGCTAGTCTTTTTTCCAAAGTATATGCATGCTTGATAAGTTTTTTCAGACGAGCTCAGATATGATGCAAATCTGGTCATTTGATTAAGACAAACTACCAATATTCCAGTAGCCATTGGATCAAGAGTTCCACAATGTCCAATTTTTAGTTCCGGTTCTAATATAGATAGTCTTCTTATATGAGAAGCAGACGACTCAGCTTTTGGTTTATCAATTTGAAGTACACCATTAATCATAAATGTTTAGCTCATCATAAATAAAAATCAGACTTGGAACTCTTTTCAAAGATAAATTTCTTGCCAGACTTGATCTTAAAAAGCCTGATGCCTTTTTAAAACCTTTTTCTAAGTCTGCTTGATCGGAAGAAGTTATCAAATTTCTGTAAAAGATTTTGGCTATCTTCATATTGTCAGACATCTCTACTTTAGTAATGACAGTATTCTCTAGTCGGGGATCTTTTACCTGCGTTTGAACTAGATTTGAAATTTCCCTGAATATTAGATCTGCGATCCTATCAGACCTCTTAAATGAGTATTTATTTGTCAAGATTCAAGTTTTCTAGCTATTTCTTCTCTTTCATATACTTCAATGACATCGCCAACTTTTGCATCAGTATAATTGGTAATTCCTATACCGCATTCAGTACCGCTTTTTACTTCTGAAGCCTCATCTTTGAATCGTCTTAAAGAGTCTAATTTTCCTTCATGAATTACAATATTATCTCTCAGAACTCTTACGAGTTTATTTGCCATTATGCTTCCATCAGTAACCATTGAACCTGCAATGAGTCCAAATTTAGGAGATTTGAATAATTCTTTTACTTCTGCGATACCCAATTGTCTTTCTTTTATCTCTGGCTCTAAAGATCCTTCTATCAAAGCTTTAATTGAGTCCAACAAATCGTAAATTATGCCGAAATACTTTATCTCTATCCCTTCGCTTTCTGCCAAGTTGAGTGCAGTGGTATCAGCTCTCACATTGTAGCCAAAAATAGTTGCCTCTGATGCAATTGCTAAATTGACATCATTTTCGGTAATAGAGCCCACTCCATCGAGTACAATTTTTAAATTAACCTCATCAATCTTCATATTGAGAACTGAACCGGATAGAGCTTCCAATGTTCCGTTGGAGTCTGATTTAAGAATAAGATTTATTGAAGGTTTAGTTCCATCAGCATTTGCAAATATATTTTCAGAATTTAGAGAGCCCATTCTAGAAAGTCTTTTTTCTCTTTCTTTAGTAGCTCTTTCTTCTGATAGATTTTTTGCTGTTTTTTCATCTTTTAATACATAAAACTGATCCCCAGCTGACGGAGGATATTCCAAACCTGATATAGAAACTGGCGAGGAAGGTTGTGCAGCTTTAATTGGTTTATCATTAAAATCTTTTAGAGCCCTAATTTTTCTGGTTTGATCTCCCACAAGAATAAAGTCACCTGTATTTAGGCTACCTTGTTGAATTAATAATGTAGCAACTGCACCTTCGCCTCTCTTTACTCCAGATTCTAAAACCACTCCAGTTGCAGGTCCTTCAAAAGATGCCTTCAAGTCCATGATTTCTGCTACTAAGAAAATTGTTTCTAATAATTCAGGGATTCCTTCTCCAGATTGAGCTGATACAGGAACCATTTGAATGTCACCGCCCCAATCTTCTGCAACAAGTTCTTCCTTGGCTAAATCCCCTTTTATTTTGTCTACATCAGCCTCTGGTTTATCAATTTTATTTATTGCAACCACAATTTGTACACCAGCTGCTTTAGCATGATTAATTGCTTCAACTGTTTGGGGTTGAACTCCATCATCAGCAGCAACTACAAGAACAACAATATCTGTAGAATTTGCACCTCTAGCTCTCATTTTTGAGAATGCAGCGTGTCCTGGTGTATCAATAAATGTGAGATTCTTGTCTTCAATTGATACTTGATAAGCACCTATGCTTTGAGTGATACCTCCCTCTTCTTTATCTGCAACGGAGGAATTTCTTATGTAATCAAGAAGTGAAGTTTTTCCATGATCAACATGTCCCAGTACTGAGATAATAGCATCTCTTGCAATTTGCTCTCCCTCTTGAGCAAATCCCTCAAGCATTTTTTCTTCAGCTTCATTTTCTTGAATCGGATTGCCTACATGGCCCAGTTCAGTGGTTATGAGAACTGCAGTTTCTTGATCAAGAGACTGATTCACCGTAGCCATAATTCCATTATTCATAAGAGCTTTAATAAGGTCAGAAGATTTCACGGAAAGTTCTTTGGCTAATTCAGCTACAGAAATAGTTTCAGGAATTGATATCTCTTTCTGTACAAATTCAGTTGGCTTCTCAAATTTTTGGACCGATGCAAGCTGGGATTCTAAAAACTTTTCACCTTCTTGTTCTTTTTTATCCAGCTTCGAATCTTTAGAAGGACTTTTGAGATCCTTTCTTTGAGTTTTTGTTGTTTTTTTTGCTGAAGAACTACCTTTGCTTTGTTTTGCTTGTTCTTGTTTTGTTTTCCTAATTACCTTGGTTGAAGAATCTTTTATTCTTTTTTCTCTTTCTTCGTCTTGAGCTTTCTTATCACTAGATGCCTGAACTCTCCTCTTTTCTGCAGCCTCAAAATCAATTGTTCCAGATAAATCTCCTGATGAACCTTTTTCTTTATCAGATTGAATCTCAGATTTAAACCTAGTGATAGAGATTTGACCTTCATCATTCTTAGTCTCAGTTTTTGTTTTCTTAGCAATAGAAATAGTTTTCTTAGATCCTTTCTTTGTACTCTTAATGTGTTCAAGAATTTTTTTTCTATCTTCAGTAGAAATATTATCATCGGCAGATGATTGGGATAGGCCCGCTTGATTTATTGCTTCTAACAATGAATCTACTTCGTATCCTATGACTTTTGCTAAATCACTTACATCCATATTTTTTATTCCTCAAACCAATCAGATCTTGCATCCATAATAATTTTTGCAGCTAATTCTTCATCTATTTTGGTCATTTCTACTAATTCATCAACAGATAGATCAGCTAACTCATCTTTACTAGATAAATTATCTGAAAGAACTTTTGCAATTTCTTCATCGACATCATCTAAAGAATTAAAGTCAAATGCTTCTTCCATATCTGAAAGAGCAATTTCAATCAGTGCATCAGAGGCTCTTTCAATTAATGTTTCAGCAATTTCCTCTGAAATCCCCTCTATTTCACAAAGTTTAGATATTTCAGCTTCTGCAATAGAATTAATTGATTCGAAACCATTAGAAATTAAAATTTCTGAAGTGGAAGTATCAATATCTAAGTATTTTTCAAGAATATTTGAAGCTTGATCAGACCCAGAAGATTCTTTATCTTCATTCTCTCCACGAATCTGGATATCCCATCCAATAAGTTCCGAGGATAATCTTATATTTTGACCATTTCTTCCTATTGCTTGAGCCAAGCTTTCATCTTTGACCTGAACTTCCATTTTATCTGCATCTTCATCTAAAACTATTGAAGTAACTTCGGCTGGAGACAAAGTATTTATTAGTAATTTTGCTGGATCGTCTTCCCAGACAATAATATCAATTCTCTCATTACCTAATTCGTTTGAAACTGCTTGAACTCTCGCTCCTCTCATTCCCACACATGCTCCAACAGGATCAATTCTCGTATCGTTTGTTTTGACTGCGATTTTAGATCTTCCTCCAGGCTCTCTAGCCACGGCTCTTATCTGAACTACTTCTTCAGCTATCTCAGGAACCTCAAGTTTAAATAATTCAACTAACATCTCTTTAGACCCTCTAGATAAAGTTAATTGTGATCCTCTATTCTCGCGAACAGTTTCTTCAAGAATAGCCCTGACCCTATCACCGATGCGATATATCTCTCCTTGAATTAAATCTGACCTAGGGAGAATAGCATCAGCTCCTTCACCGAGATCAACAATGATTGTTTCTCTTGTAACTTTCTTTACTGTCCCTGTAACTAGAAGACCTAAGGAGGATCTGAATTTTTTTATTGTTTCAAGTCTCTCAGCATCTCTTACTTTTTGAACAATGACTTGTTTAGCTATTTGGGCAGCAATTCTTCCAAATTCAACATTTTCAATTTTTTCTTTCACTAAGTCACCAAGAGAAAGGTTTTTTTCCTCCGCATGATCACTATCTATAAGAATATGCATCTCAGGTGTTTCATAATCATCAACCTCTACTACCTCCCAACATCTGAAAGTTTCATAATCACCTGTCTGATGATCTATATCCACGCGAATATCTACCTCATCAGCATATTTTTTCTTAGCAGCACTAGCTAAAGCAATTTCAATTGCTTCAAAAATAGTATCTTTTGGTAAATCTTTCTCATTCGAAACTGATTCTGCAACCATTAATATTTCTTCATTATTCATTTGATACCTCGAAAATTGGTTCAAGTCTTGCAACTATGATTTTGTCAAAATTAATAAAGAGATCGTTTTCCTCTTTTAAAAAAATTCCTTCCTCGTTAGCATCCAGTAAGAGAGCAAGTTTGGTTACCTTTTTGTTTCCGTCATAAAATTTAACTTTGATTTCATGCCCAATAAATTCGTTAAATTGCTCTAATTTAAAGAATTTTCTATCCAATCCTGGAGAGGATACTTCTAAAGTATAATCAAATGATACAAGCTCTATATTGGTGAGTAATTCATTTACTTGATTGCTTACCTTCTGACAATCATCTATATCTACGCCGTTTTTTTTATCTATAAAAATTCTTATTAATTTTGATCTTGAATTCCCTGATAATTCAATTCCCCACAGAGAAAGACCAAAAGATTCAATATCTTTTGTAATATTTGTTTCTAACTTTTCTATCGTACTTGTCATAACCACATATAAAAGAAGCCCATAAAGGGCCCAAAAAATGGTAGCGGGGGCAGGATTTGAACCTACGACCTTCGGGTTATGAGCCCGACGAGCTACCAGACTGCTCCACCCCGCAATATTCTTAAACTGCGCGAGTATAGGTTTTTAAAGCTTGTTTTTCAAGTAAATTGGTGCCGAAGAGAGGATTCGAACCTCCACGGACAGTTGTCCACTACCCCCTCAAGATAGCGTGTCTACCAGTTCCACCACTTCGGCCCTTATTCTGGTAATTCTTGAATAATTTCTTCTTCAATCTGTTCAATGTTATTTTGATCAATAAGAAAATCAAACTCATTATTGATTTCATTTTTTTGAACTATTGATATAGAAATAGTTACAACAAAGAATATAGCTACTAAAACCCAAGTAACTTTTGTTAACAAATTAGTTGAATCAATTGGACCAAGCATTGGATTTGAAGAACCGGAGCCAAATGCAGAACCAATATCGGCTCCTTTACCGTGCTGCAACAAAATTATCCCAACCAATAATATGGCTGAAATCACTTGGAATATAATCAAAAAAAGAATCATTACTCTAAACTCAGCGCGATATTAGCAAATTCTTTAGGGTCAAGAGAAGCATTTCCTACTAAAAATCCATCGATACCATCAACTTTGGCAAGATTCTTAGCGCTCTCAGAAGTAACGCTTCCCCCATAGATCAATGTCAAATCAAATTCTAAATTATCTCTAACTAAATCTTTTATAAGAAGAGAAACCTCTTCTAAATGCTCGTTTTGGACAGCCATTCCAGAACCTATAGCATAAATAGGCTCGTAGGCAATCAAAACACTATCTGATAAGTTTTTAAGAGGAAATAAATTTTCAGTTAATTGATGTTTTATTTTTTTTTCTGTTCTACCTTTGGAGTATTCGTCCTGATTTTCACCAATGCACAAAATAGGTATAAGATCACAATCCAAGGCTGTTTGAACTTTATTAAGAATAGTTTCATCGTCTTCTCCTTGAAGCCTGCTTTCGGAGTGGCCTACTATTGAGTAAGAAGCTCCTATATTTTTTAGCATTTTTCCTGATATTTGACCAGTAAATGCGCCTTCAGTCTCTGAAGATAAATTTTGAGCGCTGATTAAAATTTTTTTGTGAGTTTCCGATGTTTTTTTAAATAAATCTTTAATATCCAGATAGTTAGGACAAATAACTACCTTAATTTCTTCTGAAATATTATTTAGATCAAAATCTTTCAGCCATACATCCAAATTGACAAAGTTCATTTTCCAGTTTGCAACTAAATGCTTCATGAAATTGATTCTACAAGATCAGTTAATAAAGATGATTGCTCTGAAGTTGCTTCCTTAGAATTACTTTCAACCATTATTCTAATCTTGTGTTCTGTGCCAGATTTTCTTATGAGTACTCTGCCATCAAAAGTTTCTAATAACTCTTCTGATTTTTTTTGAGCTTTCTGTAATTTTTTATTTTTTAAAACTTTATTTCCATCCTTAACTTTTACATTGGTAAGAATTTGAGGATATTTTTTAAATTCTGAAAGTAATTCGGATATTGTTTTATTTGAAACTACAATAGATTGAAGGAACTGAATTGCAGCGATTATTCCATCTCCAGTATTTGATTTATCTAGGCAAAGAATATGTCCAGACTGTTCTCCTCCAAGAGTCCAATTTAGTTCATTTAACTTTTGTAAAACATACTTATCCCCAACATCCGATCTCACCAACTCAATACCCTCATCGTTAAAAGCTTTTTCTAACCCTTTGTTTGTCATAAGAGTACCAACTACGCCTTTAACGCCAAGATGTATTTTTGACTCAAATTTATTTTTTGCGATGACATATAAAATATCGTCTCCATCTAATTCTCGACCGTTTGAATCAATAATAATTAATCTATCTCCATCACCATCAAGTGCAATGCCAAAATCTGCATTTTTGTTTAAAACTTCATCTTTTAAAAAATCTATGTTGGTACTTCCGCAATCTTTGTTAATGTTTAAACCATCCGGACTATCAGCAATCGAATAAACTTCTGCTCCAAGCTCTTTAAAAACTTTGGGTGCAACTTCATAGGCAGCGCCATTAGCAGAGTCAATAACAAGACTTAGACCTGAAAATGAAATATCTTCACTTAGGGTATTCTTACAAAATTCAATGTATCTGCCTTTTGCATCACTAATCCTTGCCGCCTTGCCAAGATTTTCAGGATGCACAAATTCATAAGCTTCTTCAGCAAATTTTTCTATTTCTCTTTCATTCTCAAGGGATAACTTTTCTCCATTTTCATCAAAAAATTTAATGCCATTGTCTTCAAATGAATTATGTGAGGCACTTATTACGACTCCAGCGTGTCCTTTGAAAGTAGATACCAGATATGAAATTGCCGGCGTTGGCATAGGGCCTACTAATCTTACATTCACTCCAGATGAAATAATTCCAGCTTGAAGGGCAGACTCCAGCATATATCCGGAAATCCTTGTATCTTTTCCGATTACTAAAGTTTTAATTCCCCTTTTTTTGAAATGTCTCCCTGCAGCATGGCCAAGTTTGAGGACTGACTCTGGGTTAACTTCATTATCTATAGATCCTCTTACACCGTCGGTACCAAAAAATATTAGTTTTCTATCTCTCATAAATACCTAATTTTTCTAATTCCTCTCGAAGGTGTTTAACTTCGTGACTTCTTATTATATTGCTCCCGCCTAGAGCACAAATTATACCACTCAGTAAGCTAGCTGATAGTTTAGTTTTTGAGGTATCTTTGAAGAAATCTGCAAAAGATTTCTTCCTTGAAGTTCCAGTAAGTATTTTTCTATTTTCTTTTTTAAAAAAATTTATATTAGTCATCATGAATATATTCTCCAAGGATGTTTTTCCATAACCAAACCCGGGGTCAAAAAAGCATTGATTAATATCTATGCCTTTCGAAAGATATGATTTTTCTTTAGCCTGAAAGAAGTTATCCACATCCAAAAGAATATTTGATGTTTTTTTTGTTTTATTTCCATGATGAGTTGTGCATATGAAAAGTTCTTTTTCTTTTGCTAACTTTAACTTCTTTTGAGATATGTTCTTTGATACATCGTTTATAAATTTCATTCCAAATTTAGAAGCTTCGTAGAGAACTTTATAATCCCTTGAATCAACAGAGATCATAATATCTTCATCCTTAATCTGTTCTAGTACCGGGATCATTCTATCTATTTGGACTTGTGAAGGAATTTCAGTGAAGCCTGGCCTTGTAGACTCAGCTCCAAAATCTATAATATCGGCGCCTTCATTTATAAGTTTTTCAACTTTTCTAAGAGATTTTGATAAATCAACTTTATTACCAGAGAATAGACAACCACCATCTGAAAATGAGTCAGTAGTTAGATTTATTACCCCCATTATCCTAGGAGACTCTCTTATGAGGCTCCCAGATAAAGAAGACATATTAAGTTTGATTTGCAGGTTCTTCTATAGAGGTGCTTTTTTTGCCAGTATTCTTTGGAGCAGAATCATCATCTGACTCTCTTCTAGGTTTAGCCCCTGCCATAATATCTTCAATTTGTGCTGTATCAAGAGTTTCCAACTCTACCAAGGACTCAGACATTAAATGAAGTTTATCGATATTATCCTTAAGAATTTTGGTCGCTCTTTTGTAACAATCATCAATGATTTTCTTGATCTCTTTATCTATCTTCTCTGCTGTTTGATCAGAAATTCCTTTTGATTGTGAACTAGCAGATCTTCCAAGGAAAGGTTCGTCAGATTCTTCATCGTATTTCATTGGCCCTATTGCAGTTGATAAACCCCATTTTGTAACCATGTTTCTCGCTAAATCTGTAGCTCTCTCAATGTCATTGGATGCGCCAGTTGTAATACCCTTATCCCCATAAATAAGCTCTTCTGCTATCCTTCCGCCAAACAACCCGCAAATTCTGTCGAGAATTTCTTGTTTGCTGTTACTGTATTTATCCTCCTCAGGAAGAAATATGGTCACTCCTAAAGCTCTTCCACGAGGAATTATGGATACTTTGTAAACTGGATCATGCTCTTCAAGCAATTTTCCTACTATTGCATGGCCGGATTCATGATAAGCAGTCTTAATTTTATCGGCTTCGCTCATAACCATGGACTTTCTTTCCGCACCCATCATGACTTTGTCTTTAGCCAATTCAAGTTCTTCCATGGTGACTTTCTTTTTTCCTGCTCGAGCAGAAAATAAAGCTGCTTCGTTGACCAAGTTTGCTAAATCAGCTCCTGAAAATCCTGGGGTACCTCTTGCAATAAAAGATACGTCCACATCTTTGTCTACTGGAACTTTTCTTATATGTACTTTTAGTATTTGCTCTCTACCTTTGATATCTGGCAAAGGAACGACAACCTGCCTATCAAATCTACCGGGTCTTAAAAGTGCTGGATCAAGTACATCTGGCCTATTTGTTGCAGCAATGATAATAATTCCTTCATTGGCTTCAAAACCATCCATCTCCACAAGCAATTGATTCAGAGTTTGTTCTCTTTCATCATGACCTCCTCCAAGACCCGCACCACGATGCCTTCCAACAGCATCAATTTCATCTATGAATACAATGCAAGGTGATTGTCTTTTTGCTTGTTCAAACATATCTCTTACTCTGGAAGCACCAACTCCAACAAACATTTCGACAAAGTCAGAACCTGATATTGAGAAAAATGGAACTTTTGCTTCACCTGCTATAGCACGAGCTAGTAAAGTTTTTCCCGTTCCTGGCGATCCAACCATTAGAATTCCTCGAGGAATCTTTCCTCCTAATTTTTGAAATTTTGATGGATCTCTGAGAAAATCAACTAATTCTTGCACTTCTTCTTTAGCTTCTTCGACGCCAGCTACGTCTACAAATGTAGTTTTAACTTTGCCGCCTTCAAGAAGTTTAGCTTTACTTCGACCAAAGCTCATAGGGCCCCCTCTACCGCCCATTCCGCCTTGCATCTGCCTCATAAAAAACATGAAAATTGCAATAATTATTAGAATTGGAAAACTTGCAACCAATAATTGAGTCCAAATGCTTTCCTGTTGCGGCTCTTCTCCCAATACTTGAACTCTGTGTTCAAAAAGATCATCCATCAATTGATTGTCTTGCACATAGACTGGGCGTGTTGTTTTAAATTGAGAGCCATCTTGAAGCGTGCCTTCAAGTGTATATCCATCACCTTTGAACTCTACAGATGAAACTTGATCTGAATTTACAAGAGATACAAACTCAGAGTAGTTCATCGAAGCTGAAGTTGCTGGACCCGAAAGACTTTGAATAACAAAAAAGGTAGTACCGGCAATTGCCAACCAAAGGAAAATATTTCTTAGAAAATCTGACATAACTTATTTCAATTTATTTTGTGCAATAACATAAATTTCTTTAGATGTTTTTCTTGATGCATCTGGCTTATAAAAAGTTACGTTATTAAAGTGGTTTAATAAAGATCTTTTTAGATCATTTTTTGAATTTTCAAAACATTTTGCTATCAAAGAACCTCCCTTCATCAAAGAAGAGTTACAGAAATCAACGACATTATTTAATAGTTCAAGCATGTTTTCTTTATCTGTAATAGCTATACCACTTATATTGGGCGCAATATCAGAAATTACAACATTAAAATCAAGATTAATATATTTCTTTATATCTTTATCCCTAAAATCAAATTCTATAAATTCAACTCCATGTATGGGTTTCATTTGAATAATATCTAAAGCAAATACTTTTCCTGAATTGCCTACTAATTCTTTTGCTACTTGACTCCAACCGCCTGGAGAACTGCCTAAATCCATTACAGAGCAACCCTTTTTGAGAAGATTGAATTTGTTATTAATTTGATGAAGCTTAAAGGCTGCTCTCGATCTATACCCCCTAGATTTAGCAAGCTTATTAAAATGCTCGCCTCCTGAATATGACATTTAGATGTGAGAAACCTCAAGGATCTCATACTCTTTGATACCGGAGGGACTTTCGAATTTTGTAGCTTCTCCTTCTTCTTTACCCATGAGAGATCTTGCCAAAGGGGAAGAATAAGATATTTTTCCATTTTTCACGTTTGCTTCATCCTCGCCTACAATTTGATAGCTGATTTTTTCTTCGTTTTGCATATCAAGAAGTGAAACCGTAGATCCAAAAATAACCCTTCCTGAGCATTCAATTTTTTTGATATCTATAATTTGAGATGCACTCAATTTTCCTTCAATTTCTCTTATCCTAGCTTCGGTAAGACCTTGCTGTTCTTTGGCGGCATGATATTCGGCATTTTCTTTGAGATCGCCAAATTCTCTTGCTTCGGCAATTTTTTTGGTAATGTTTGGTCTAACATCTGTAATTAAATGCTGTAATTCCGTTCGAAGGCTTTCTTCTCCCTCGACTGTCATTGGCTCTCTATTCAATTTTATTCAATACTTTTATGAATATCTTGAATGTTTTGGACTGACCAATCAAGTCTCTTTTCCAATACTTCGCATATGGCTAAACCACCTTGCAAAGTTGTCGTACATGGAATTTTATTATCCAGAGCAGTTCTTCTGATAGAAGAAGAATCTTGGATAGATTCTTTACCTTCCGTCGTATTAATTAACAAAGAAATTTCATTGTTTTTAATTAAATCAACAACATGTGGTCTTCCCTCTGCTACTTTATTTATTATTCTTGCCTTAATCCCCATGTTTTGAATCTCTCTAGCAGTTCCCTTAGTGGCCACAATAGATAGGTTTAATTGATCTAGTCTGGTTGCGAGCTCTTTAAGATGGGGTTTATCATTCTCTCTAACGCTAAGAAATACCGACCCTCCATCCGGGATAATTGTTCCGGCTGAGATTTGAGATTTATCATATGCCTCAGCGAATGATCTACCTATACCCATTACTTCTCCAGTGGATTTCATTTCTGGGCCTAAAATAGGATCAACGTTTTGGAATCTATCAAAAGGAAGTACTGCTTCTTTAACCGAGAAATGATTTAAATTAGTAGGATTTTTAATTTTTTGTTGCTTGAGAGACTTTCCAATCATTGTCTTAGAAGCTATTTTTGCCAAAGGAAGCCCTATAGCCTTGGAAACAAATGGTATTGTCCTTGAAGCTCTAGGGTTAACTTCTAAAAGAAAAATTTCCTCATTTGCATATGCCATTTGAACGTTCATTAATCCAATAATATCCATTTCTTTGGCAATGACTTTCACTTGTTCCTTGATTGTCTTAATCACTTTATCTGGAAGACTGTAAGGAGGTAGAGAACATGCTGAATCGCCTGAATGGATTCCTGCTTGCTCGATATGTTGCATAACTCCATAAATTTCTACTTGGTTTCCATCGGATATTGCTTCAATATCCAACTCAGTAGCAATATCTAAGAATCTATCCAAAAGAACGGGGTTAGAATTAGAAGCTTGTATAGCTTCATCAAGATATTTTTCTAAATCATTATCGTTATGGACAATCTCCATGGCTCTTCCACCAAGGACGTATGATGGCCTTACAACTATGGGATAACCAATTTGATGTGCGATAGATTTTGCTTGAGACTTATTTGAGGCCATCCCATTTGGAGGCTGCTTTAATTTATTTTCATTAACGAATTTTTGAAACCTTTCTCTGTCCTCTGCAAGGTCTATTTTATCTGGTGAAGTTCCTAAGATTGGTACTTTATTTTTTTCAAGCTCTTGTGCTAGTTTTAATGGAGTTTGCCCCCCAAATTGAATAATAACGCCATATGGATTTTCTAATTCAATTATTGCAAGAACGTCCTCAAGAGTAATTGGTTCAAAATATAATCTATCGGAAGTATCGTAGTCAGTTGAAACAGTTTCAGGATTACAATTAACCATGATTGTTTCATACCCTTCTTCTTTCATTGCCATTGATGCATGAACACAGCAATAATCAAATTCTATGCCCTGACCGATTCTATTTGGGCCTCCTCCCAGAACGACTACTTTTTTATTTTGTGTTGGGTTTGATTCACATTCGTCTTGATATGTTGAGTACATATAAGCTGTAGAAGTTTCAAACTCTCCTGCACACGTATCAACTCTCTTAAAAACAGGTTTGATGTTTAACTTTTGTCTCAAAGATCTTATTTTTTCTTCCGACTGACCTGAAAGAGCTGCTAAACGCTGATCAGAAAAGCCCATTTTTTTGAGATTCAAAAAGAAATCTCTAGAAGACAAAGTTTTTTTATTTATTTTTTTCTCAGCAGAAATAATCTCCTCAATGGTTTGAAGAAACCACTTATCTATTTTGGTTAAATCATGCACTTCATCCAGAGAACTGCCTTGTCTGAAAGCTTCGCCAATAAACCAAAGTCTCTCAGGAGAAGGAGATATTAATTTTGATCTTAAAGTAGTCTTGGTTAATTCTTCCTCTATGTTGTCAAAACCGGACTTTCCATTCTCCATTCCTCTAATAGCTTTTTGTAATGACTCCGCAAAATTACTTCCTATCGCCATCACTTCACCAACAGATTTCATTTGAGAAGTTAGAGTGGAATCAGCTTGGGGGAATTTTTCAAAGTTAAATCTGGGTATTTTAGTCACCACATAATCAATAGTTGGCTCGAAAGAAGCTGGAATTTTTCCTCCACTGATATCATTACTTAATTCATCTAAGGTAAACCCAACAGCTAATTTTGCTGCTATTTTAGCTATGGGAAATCCTGTTGCTTTCGATGCTAGAGCTGAAGACCTGGAGACTCTTGGATTCATCTCAATAACCACCATTTCTCCATCTTCTGGATTTATAGCGAACTGAACATTTGAGCCGCCGGTTTCCACTCCTATTTCTCTGAGGATGGCAAAAGAAGCATTTCTCATTTCTTGATATTCCTTGTCCGTTAACGTTTGAGCAGGTGCAACGGTAATGGAGTCTCCTGTGTGCACCCCCATAGGATCGAAGTTTTCTATGCTACAAATAATTATGCAGTTATCCACTTTATCCCTTACAACCTCCATTTCGTATTCTTTCCAGCCTGAAAGGTACTGGTCTATATATAGCTCAGAAGTTGGTGATAGATCCAAACCTCTTAAACATATGGATTCAAATTCCTCAGAGTTATAAGCTATTCCACCGCCCATGCCGCCGAGAGTGAAATTTGGTCTAAGAATGCAAGGGAAACCAATTTCCTGTTGGATTTTTATTGCTTCCTCTAGATTATGTGCTAATCCAGCTTTTGGAGTCTTTAAACCTATTTTTTTAATCGCTCTTGCAAACAGTTCTCTGTCTTCTGCCTTATCGATAGCTTCCTTAGTGGCTCCTATCAACTCGACATTATGTTTTTTCAAAATACCCTTTTGATCTAGATCTAAAGCAGTATTTAAGGCTGTTTGTCCTCCCATTGTCGGTAAAAGAGCTGATGGTTTTTCTTTTTCGATTATCTTTTCTAATGTCTTCCAATTAATAGGCTCTATATAGGTTGAGTCAGCAGTCTCAGGATCGGTCATTATTGTTGCAGGATTAGAATTCACCAAAATCACTCTGTATCCCTCTTCTCGAAGAGCTTTGCATGCTTGCACACCAGAATAATCAAATTCACATGCCTGACCAATCACAATTGGACCAGCTCCAATAAGCAATATGGAATCTAAATCATTTCTTTTTGGCATTGCTTTTTATCACTGTTAAAAATTTATCAAATAATTCTTGTATTTCTTGCGGACCAGGACTGGCTTCAGGATGTCCTTGGAAACTGAAGCATCTTTTATCGGATGTTTCTATACCTTGAATGGTTTCATCAAATAAAGAAAGGTGTGTAATTTTTACATCCTCAGGAATTGATTTCGAATCAATGGTAAATCCATGATTTTGGCTCGTTATGAAAACTCTATTTGAATCCAAGTCTTTAACTGGATGGTTAGCGCCATGATGTCCAAACTTCATTTTGATAGTTTTCATTCCCAAAGCTAATCCTAAAAGTTGATGGCCTAAACAAATGCCGAACATTGGTATTCTTTTTGTCCTAAGTTCCTTGATGCATTCAATTGCATACTTGCAGGGTTCAGGATCACCAGGTCCGTTAGAAAGAAATACTCCGTCGGGCTTCATTGCCATAATCTCTGCAGCAGTTGTTTTAGCTGGAACCACGATCACCTTAAATCCTCTATCTTTAAGCATTCGTAAAATGTTGTGCTTTACTCCAAAATCGATCGCAACTATTTTTAAATTATTATCATCAAAATCCTTTCTCCAAGAAGGTTCTTTCCATTCATATACTTTTTTTGTGGAAACAACTGAGGCGAGATCTTTTCCACCTAAAGGCACAAACTCTTCAATTAATTTAAGCGCTTTCTTTTTATGGTCTTTGCCGGAAACGATAGCACCTACTTTTGCACCTTCGTTTCTGATTATTCGAGTAACTTTTCTAGTATCAATCCCATAAATGCCTGAAATATTTTTTGTCTTCAAGAAGTTTGATAAGTCATCCTGTTTTCTCCAGTTGCTTGTAGTGGTTGACGGGTCTCTGATGATGACCCCATTACATCCGTTTGAATCGGACTCTAAATCATCATCATTAGTTCCTACATTGCCTATGTGAGGGTAAGTAAAATTAATAATTTGATCGGTATAAGATGGATCAGAAATTATTTCCTGATACCCAGACATGGAAGTATTAAAAACGACTTCTCCGCAAGTATCAGCATTTTTTCCAACGGAAAAACCTTCAAAAAATCTTTCGGAATCCAGATATAAGTATGCTTTTTTTTCTGTCATTTAGGCAAAAAAAAACGCGGCACTAAATTTTTAGTTACGCGTTTTGAATGTTTTCTAATGCTATTGGCATTAGAACGACACTATAATGAAGAGTACTTAATAAGTCTATGACTTATGATGTAAAATCTCAAAAATGATTAAAAGTTCTGACGAAATAGCCAAAATGAAGGTCGCAGGAAAGCTTGCAGCTCAAACTTTGGAAATGATTGAACAACACGTTCAACCAGGGGTATCTACAGGTGAGTTGGATAGAATCTGTCACGACTACATTGTCAATCAAATTGACTGTATTCCTGCCCCCCTAAATTACAATGGTTTTCCAAAATCTATTTGCACTTCTATAAATCAAGTGGTTTGTCACGGGATACCTGATGACAATAGAGTCCTAAAAAACGGAGATATTATCAATATTGATGTAACTGTGATTAAAGACGGTTACCACGGAGACACAAGTAAAATGTTTTTTGTTGGAAAAAAACAACCTCATGCAGAAAGGCTGGTAAGTATTACTCAAGAATGTCTCTATAAAGCCATAGCAATATGCAAACCAGGAATAAAACTAGGCGACATAGGTTATGTGATTCAAAAACATGCAGAAGAAAATCACTACTCTGTTGTCAGAGATTATTGCGGGCATGGTATTGGCAAAGTTTTCCATGAAGACCCACAAATTCTTCACTATGGAAATCCTGGCACTGGAATGGAATTAAAAGCAGGTATGTGTTTTACCATTGAACCTATGATTAATCTTGGGACTCATAAAACCAAATTATCTAAAAATGATGGCTGGACAGTAGAAACTATTGATGGAAGATTGTCAGCCCAATGGGAGCATACGTTGGCAATAACCGATGATGGCTGCGAAGTTCTTACTGCTAGATCAGAAGAAACTTTATGAATCATTTACTGTCTAAAATTGGATCTTATCCATTTGAAAAACTTAATCTTCTTCTTAAAGACATAAAGCCATCAAAAGATGTAATCAATCTGTCCATTGGTGAGCCGAAATTAAGTGCTGACTCCAAAGTCCTAGACATTTTGAACAAAGAAACAAATTCTTTTTCAAACTATCCTCCCATGAATGCAGTTCCTGAATTATCAGAGGCATATCGGCAATATTTGAAAAGTCATTTCGGTATAAAGAATGTTGCTGAGGATGAAGTTTGTCTTGTAGCTGGTACAAGAGAAGGAACATTTTCAATTATTCAGGCTCTCTTTAATAAAGAGAATGTTAAAGAAAAGCCCTATGTTGTAATGCCTAATCCTTTCTATCAAATTTACGGTGGAGCAACGACTCTTGCCGGAGGAGAAGCAAAGTTTCTAGATTGTCCTGAAAAAGATAATTTTCAGCCGGATTTAGATTCCCTTAAAAGTGAGGATTGGCAGAAGTGTCAAATTTTAGTTATCTGTTCCCCAAACAATCCAACTGGGTCAGTCTTACCTCTTAGTAAACTTAAGGATATTTTAGATTTAGCAGATAAGTATGACTTTTATGTTGTTTCTGATGAGTGTTATGTGGATTTATATACATCGGAGAAATCCTGTCCAAGCATCCTACAAGCTTCGTCAGATAGATCGGATAGATTGATTGCTCTTCATAGCTTATCGAAAAGATCTAATTTACCTGGCTTTAGATCGGGTTTTGCTTGCTCCGGTAAAGAAACCATTTCTGCCTACAAGAAGTTTAGGTCTTTTCATGGGGTCAGCGTTCCCTTGCCAATTCAAAAGGCGAGCGTTGCAGCTTGGCTGAATTATGATTTTGTCGCTGAAAATAGAAAATCTTACAATGATAAATTTAGTCTGGCAGCAGACATGCTTAAAGATAAGGTAAATAATATAGTTCCTGAAGGTGCTTTCTATCTTTGGTTGGATGTAAGAGACGGTCAATCATTCTCAAAAAAAATTTTTGAAAAGGAGGGTTTAATTGTACTTCCTGGAAGTTATTTATCTGTCGAGGTAAATGGTTTTAATCCTGGAGAAAAATACGTAAGAATTGCTTTAGTGTATGATTTTGAAACCACAGAAGAGGCATTGAAAAGAATCAATAATCTTTTATAAAAAAATGACGAATCAAAAATGGATTGGTTTTGGCAAAGGAACCAAAAATAAAAAAGGTGAATACATTGAAATGTATTTTTCGCCTGATGATATAACTACAAGTGCTACAGAAATTAAGGAAGGATATGAAAAAGTAGAAGTTTCTGATGATATGCCGCCCTCTTCTGTCCCTGAAGCTTATCTTAAGTTACATCTTCTATCTCTTCGCTTGATAAAGCCCAACGAAACTAATTTAGAAGGTATTTTTGGCATATTACACACGGTAGCATGGACCTCATCTGGCCCAATAGATTCAAATGAATTAAATGAATTTCTTAATGAAAAACGAAGTAAAGGCGAATACGTAAAAGTGTATTCAGTTGATAAGTTTCCTTGCTTAACAGATTACGTTGCATTGAATGATGTAAGGATTGCAGATGCCAGCAGAGTCAGATTAGGAGCTTATCTTGGGCCAGGGACAACAGTTATGCATGAGGGTTCGGTTAATTTCAATGGAGGAACCCTAGGTGAAGCAATGGTTGAAGGCAGAATTGCTCAAGGGGTGATAGTTGGGGATAAATCAGATATTGGCGGAGGTGCCTCTACTCTTGGAACACTATCTGGAGGCAACGAAGTTATCATATCCATTGGAGAAAGTTGTTTGCTGGGTGCAAATTCTGGTTTGGGCATTCCTCTTGGGGATCGATGCACAATTGAATCAGGCCTTTATGTAACTGGTTCATCAAAGGTACAAGTAATAGAGAACGGCAAAGTAAAAGAAACTGTCAAAGCAATGGAATTGGCGCATAAGTCCGATCTCTTGTTTATTAGAAATTCAATCACCGGCTCTATTGAATGCCGAGATAACCGAAACGTTAACGAATTAAACGAAGACCTTCACGATAATAATTAATGGTCATTAATCTTCTTCTAACTTGGCTGGCTCTTTATGTAATTGCATATGCAACAACTTTTATTTTCAAGGGAATTGATCCCAAGAGAAGGTGGTGGCTGTCTTTGCAATTAAGCTTTTTAGGTTTTCTAGTATCGGTAATTTGGTATAACTTTTTTTAAAGTTTTACTCTTCAACTTTTCCTTTAATAAAGAAAGATAAAACAATTAAAACCACTGCTAAAACAAGGTAGTAATAGACTAGCTCTGAAAATATAGGCGTCATGCTATCTAATCCAGTTGACGTTGCCTCACCACCGAACAATCCTGCTAAGACTCCTCCCAAGGAAGAGGCAAGAAACCACAATCCCATCATTTGGCCTAAGTATCTCTTTGGAGAATATTTAGAAAAAGCTGATAAGCCTACTGGAGATAAAGCTAACTCGCCAAAGGTATGAAGTAAATAAGTTAACAATAACCACTGAACGCCTACCGGTGATGAAACCAAAGCATACTCGACTGCAAAAAGCATGATAATGAAACCCAGCGCCATAAAGATTAGACCTATAGCGAATTTAACAGGTGTGTTTGGATTGAGATTCCTTTTTCCTAAGAATACCCATATGTAGGCAAAAAACGGAGCGAACATTACTACGAACAGTGGATTTGCGAATTGAGTCCAGCTAACAGGTGCAGTAAATGATCCAAAGGTTAGATCAACGTAGTCTCTTGTAAAAATAGTCAAAGATCCGGCTGATTGATCGAATCCAGACCAAAAAGCTGCAGCACCTATGAACAATAATAGAAGCATCAAGACATTTCTTTTCTCTGCTGAGTTAAGTCCGGCAAAAAGGAAAAGGTAGGCAAAATAAACCATTGAAAGGATGACAAGGAAATCTCTAAATCTTTCAGCAAAAAATACTGCATCAACCGACCACCACCCTAGAAGGCCTGAGAGGACTATTAAGGAAACTAACACAATAATCCCTAAAGAAATATTTCTGAGTTTAATTTTATATTCGTCAGAATTAGGATTCGGATTCAAACCGGCTTCTCCAAGTTGGCCTCTAAAATAAATAAATTGAATTACTCCAAGAAGCATTCCAAATCCGGCCGCACCAAATCCCCAATGCCATCCTACTTTTTCCCCCAACCATCCGCAGACAGCAAAACCAAGCATGCTTCCGATGTTGATAGACATGTAGAAAATCGTAAAACCGGAATCTCTTCTATCGTCGTTAGTAGAATAAAGTTGGCCAACTATCGATGATATATTGGGTTTAAGCAAACCTGTTCCAGCAGCGACTAAAATTAGTCCTAGAATAAATGTTTGTTCTAATGGAATCGCTAAAGTGAAGTGACCAAGCATTATGATCAAAGCTCCAAATAAAACCGCTCTTTGATAGCCCAATAGGTTATCTGCTAACCAACCGCCTGGAAGAGCAAGGAAATAGACCATTCCTGCATAGATGCCGTAAATTGCATTTGCTTCTGCATTGGACCAATCTAAACCAGGGTTGCCAGTCACCCCTACGGTCATGTAGAGAACCAATAAACCACGCATCCCGTAATAGGACATCCTTTCCCAAAGTTCGGTAAAAAAAAGTGTTCTTAAGCCTTTTGGATGACCAAAAAATCCTTGGTCGATCGAATCTGTATTTTCTGTATCTGGATTCATCATAAATATAAGAATTTAAGATATCATAATTCTAGTATGTTCTTTAGGAGATTATTGGCGTTATTTTATGACCTGCTTTTAATAGCAGGCATATTGCTCAGTTTCACTTTATTGATAGTTATCATTAACGGTGGCGCCATTTCATCTTTCCTAGGAGGCAACTTGATGCTTCTTTCGTATTTTTTAATTTCTTTTATTTTTTATATTTATTTTTGGCATTTCAACGATGGACAAACCCTTGGAATGCAAGCTTGGAAAATAAAATTAGTTGCAGATGATAATCGAGCAATCTCTTTAAAAACTATGCTTCAAAGGTTGGTGTTGGGCTTATTCTTTGGATCAATAGCAGGTTTAAATTTTTTTGTGATTCTGTTTAGATCAGATAAAAGAAGTCTCAACGATATCTTCTCAAAGACCAAAATAGTTCGCTCTTAAAGTCTTTTGCCGAATAGAAAAATAAGACTTAAAAGCCCGAGAAGAAAAATTAAAGTAGTTATAAGTGGGCTGAAGCCAAAAACAATGGAGACGTTACCCGCTATTTTGTCTGTAAAGTTGAAAAATATTGTTAAAGCCACCCCTGTGAGTACTTTATAAGTGATGGAATAATCTCTCAAGAATGCTTGGCAAAAGATGAGGGCTAACAAGACAAAAATTGAGACAGATATTGGTTGTATAATTTTTTTTAAAAACTGCCACAGAAATAAGTTCTTCTCTCTGGTGCTATCTGAAAATTTAAAATTCTGAAAAAGCAAAGAAGGGGGTTGTCTGTTTAACTTAATGTATTTTGAAAGCTCAACTTTAGAAGGAGCTTTCCATATTTTTTGTATTTGATCATCGGAAGCTCTATCTTTAAAAGATGCTTCTTTTTGATCGAGCGAAAGATCAAACTCATCTTTTCTAAAAACTGAATCAATATCGCCTTCAGAGTTAAATTCATAAATTCTCAAATTTTCAATTTTATTGCTAGATATATCACCTAGGTAAATAAGCTCATTCTTTCTCGTTAACCATTGGGCTTTTTGCGCTTGCTGAGGATTTGTTTTATGAACTTCAGACATCAAATTTGAACTTGGAATAACAAATTCTCCTATCATGAGCATTATTGATAAGAGGATAAATATTGGAAGAAGCATTGAAGAGAAGATTTGTTTGAATGATTTTCCCAAAACCCTTATGGCAATAAGTTCTCCAGACTCTTGAAGTCTTCCGTATGAAACTATTGCACCAATCAAACAGGCCAAAGGGACCACATCATAAATTCTTTTAGGTAGACCAAAAGCTAATGAAATTATGAAAGATTCAAAATTCTGATAATCGGATATATTTTGTAACTCGCCAACCATCATTAGAATGAAATCAAGAGAAAAAAGGATCAGAAAAACCAAACCTATGCTTTTGAGGATTGAAAGCTGTATCAGCACACCAGTTATATCAAATAGACTCTTAAACATTTAGATTAAAAAATAAAAAAACATATAAATTACAAAAGCCAGAAGAACTAGATTAAATATCAATTGAAAGTTATTTAATGAAGTTACCCCACTACTGTAAATATTTATGGGTGACTCTTTATTAAGAAAATAACTTAGGAAAATACCCGCCAAAAAAAATACGAAGTGAAAAGCAGCAAAAGAAATAGATGGATTGTACTCAGAAGATAGTGTCCAGTTTTGCATACCTAAATAAATACCAAAATAAAGCAAAAAGAATAACGATCCAGTAATTAACGATACAGTGAAGCCAATTCTATGATTTGAAATTCCAAAATTTAGAGCAACAAAGGCACTCAAAACAATTAGTACAAAAATTGATAGCCTTTTAAAAAGTTCTGATTGTTCTCGATTATTCTCTAAATTTGAGATGAGGCTAGTCATTGAAAGATGGCTTAGATCGGTCGATGAGGTTTTAATTTTTCTGGGAAAAGTAAATTCTAGGTGCGAGAAGTTCATCAAAAAGTCTCCCTCCATCTCTAGGCCAACAATTTTCCCATTCTTAAAAGTCAATCTGTTGGTAGATTTATCAGTGGGTATAGAAGAAACTTGATCTGCCGTTAAAATGATCTCCATATCTTCATGTTCAATTGATGCGAATATTTCACTGAATCCAAAATCAAAGTCATTAGATTCTTTGGCAAAAAAGGTAGTATTCACATCCTCAAAATAGGTAGGCTTCCCTGCCCCCATCATTTTGAATCTATCAGCGAAAGTTTGATTGCTTGTAAGCTTGTACAAAGAGTCAAGAGAATAAGGAGAAACTATCAGAGATATAAATAGTGCAAAACAAGACATCAACAGTATTGGTATTGCAAGGATTTTAAGAAAGTTACCGCTCTTTAACCCCATCTGCCTCATGAAATTTATTTCATTGCTTGTGTTCATTCTCGCAATGCAAATTAAAGTTGAGAGGAAGATGCTCAAAGGGAGAATAATCTCAATGACACTTGGAATGTTAAAAAATATATAACCCAACGCAATTTGTGGATACATATCTCCTCTTGCTGCAATCTCTAGGAAATCAATGCTTCTTAGAAAGAAAAAGGCTAAAAATAGTACTGAGAATATAACTAAAAAAGTCTGTAAGAAGCTTCTGATAATATACTTAGATATAATGCTGAACATTTTAATTTGTCTATGGTGATATTATCCCACAGAAATTTGGCTTACTAAGGAGTAATAAATGACATCAAATTTAAAAATAAACCTTTCTATAACCTCTCCAAATGAGATGCTTTCTGATAAAAACGAAACTCTTATCATTGGTATTCAAGAAAATGGCAACTCTCAATCCAGTAAAAATATATTCAATAAGGCTTCTAATGGCCTAATGAACACTTTGTTAAAAAGAAAAGAATTCTCAGGAAAAGTTAATACTTCTTGTTATATCCCCGCATTAGCAGATCAAAAAGATAAAAAGTTTTTCTTATTAGGTTTAGGTAATACGTCAGATAAATTCAAAGACGATGATGCATCGAAGTTGATAACTAAGATTTGCACCTTAGCAAAAACTGCAAATACAAAAAAAGTTTCTTTGTTTCTTCCAGAAATTAAATTTGAAAAAAGAGATTTTTCTTGGTTCTTGCAAAACCTTTCTATGCAATTGGAATCATCAACTTATAAATATATTTTTGATGGAAAAAAAGAACAAAAAAATAATATTCTTGCGTCCGTAAATTTACTTATCTACTCCAAAAAAAATATTACCGATCTAAGAAAATCAATATCTATTGGGACTAACATAGGTGTTGGGATTAACAGAATGAAGGAGCTTGGCAATACTCCTGCAAATATTTGTACGCCCACTTACCTTGGAAATACTGCTAAAGAGCTTGGAAGAAAATATAAAAATCTATCTGTGAAAGTTCTAGGTGAAAAAGAAATGGAAAAGCTTGGAATGCATTGTCTTTTGTCTGTTGGAAATGGGAGTGTACAAGAATCTAAATTCATTATTATCGAATACAAAGGTGGTAAAAAAACGGAACAACCGGAAGTTATTGTTGGAAAAGGCATAACTTTTGATACTGGCGGTATAAGTTTAAAGCCAAGCCCAGCAATGGATGAAATGAAGTATGACATGAGTGGGGCTGCGAGCGTTCTAGGAACCATGGAGGCTATTGCTTTGATAAAACCAAAGTCTAATATCATTGGAGTAGTCGCTTCTGCGGAAAATATGCCTGGCAGCAAGGCAACCAAACCTGGAGATGTTGTTAAAACAATGTCTGGGCAAACTGTGGAGATACTTAATACAGATGCAGAAGGACGATTAGTCCTTTGTGATGCACTCACTTATGTAGAAAGATTTAAACCCAAAAATGTAATAGATATAGCGACATTAACTGGAGCAGTAATAGTAGCTTTAGGTCATGTTGCTTCAGGTTTGATGAGTAATAATCAGAAATTAGCCGACAAAATAATAGATGCTGGTCATGCTTCAATGGATAAAGCATGGCAATTGCCTCTATGGGATGAATATCAAGGTGATTTGGATAGTAATTTTGCTGATATAGCCAACATTGGTGGGCGAGCTGGAACAATTACTGCTGCGTGTTTCCTCTCAAGGTTTACTAAAAAGTATCCTTGGGCGCATCTTGATGTAGCTGGGACAGCTCATGGGTCTGGAAAAGCCAAAGCCTCAAAGGGAAGACCTGTTCCACTATTAACTAATTACCTATTGTCTCAATCGTAATTAATGAAATTTTACAAGGCTGGAACTTCCTTAGACGAGGGAGAAAAGTTTTGCTGCAAATTTACAAAAGACCTCTATTGGAAAAATATTGAATCTGACGAAAAAAATTATATTGTCATAAATTGTGAAGATCTAAATCAAGCAAAAAAATTAGATGACTTTCTGTGGGAAAATATTTCAGATATTTTTCTACCTCATAAAATCTGTAATGATTTAGATTTACCAGATGCTCCAATTTTGATTTCCTTCCCTGGAATAAAGCATCCTTGTAATAAAAATACTTATTTGATTAATTTGAACCCAAAATTGCCTTCGAATTTTCAAGATTTTAAATCCTCTTATCAATTGGTTATTGAAGATGGCGGTGAATATCAAAAGATTGCGAGAGAGAGTTTTAAAGTTTGTTTAGAATACGGAATTAAACCAAACTATATTGGATAATGGATTCTAAATACCAACCCAAAAAAATTGAGAGATTGTGGTCTTCTAAATGGGAAGAATCTAAATTATTTTCACCAAGCTTAAAGAAAAATAGCAAAGCTTTCTCCATCATGCTTCCGCCCCCAAATGTGACAGGGGTTCTACACATGGGGCATGGCTTTCAAACATCTATCATGGATTCGATTTGTAGATACAAACGAATGAATGGATACGATGTGTTATGGCAACCAGGAACAGATCATGCTGGCATATCAACAGAAATAGTCGTTGAAAGAAATCTTGAAAAGGAAAATAAAAGTAAAAATAAATTAGGGAGAGATAGGTTTATCAAGGAAGTCTGGAAGTGGAAAAGCAAGTCGGGAAATATCATCACAAGTCAATTGAGAAGGTTAGGTGCATCTTTAGACTGGGAAAATGAAGCTTTCACCATGAATGAAGATTATGCGCATATTGTAAGAAAAGTATTCATTGAACTTTATGAAAAAGGACTGATTTATAAGAAGAATAGATTGGTTAATTGGGATCCCAAAAATGAGACTGGCTTATCCGACTTAGAGGTAAACACGAGGGAAGAAAATGGGAATATTTGGCATATCAAATACGAAGTTGGAGCTGGCTTTATTATTGTTGCTACAACTCGGCCTGAAACAATGTTTGGTGATCAGGCAATAGCTGTTCATCCCAAAGACAAAAGATATAGAAAATTAATAGGTTTAAAAGCAAAAATACCTTTTACCGATAAATATATCCCCATCATTGCTGATCCGTACGTTGATAAAGATTTTGGTACTGGTTGTTTGAAGATCACTCCTGGTCATGATTTTAATGACTATGAACTAGGTCTAAAACATGGACTAGAACCTATAAATATTTTGAATCCTGATGGCACTTTGAATGCTATGACTCCGGCCCCTTTCTCAGGCATGGATCGTTTTGATGCTAGGAGAGAAATTATTAAATCTTTAAAAGATATCCAGATGTTAGAGAGAATTGAACCGCATAAATTATCTATTCCAAGAGCAGAAAGATCCGACACGATACTAGAGCCTTATCTAACAGATCAATGGTATTTAAATACAGACCTTATTGGTAAGGAAGCTTTGAGCTTGGTCAAAAAAAAGTCAATCAATTTTATTCCTGATAATTGGAAAAAAACCTATTTCTCTTGGATGAACGAGCTTCAAGATTGGTGCATCAGTAGGCAATTGTGGTGGGGTCATCAAATCCCAATCTGGTATGACCAAGATGGAAGTGAATATTGCGGAGAAAACGAGAAAGATATTAGAAAAAAATATAAATTAGATAAAAAAATATCTCTGGTTCAAGATCAAGATGTTCTGGATACGTGGTTTTCTTCCTCTTTGTGGACTTTTGCTACCCTTGGTTGGCCCCAACAAACAAAAAGACTAGATAAGTATCACCCTACCTCATTATTAGTGACTGGTTTCGACATCATCTTTTTTTGGGTTGCCCGGATGATAATGATGACAAAGCATTTCACAAAGGCAATACCGTTTAAAGAAATCTACATTACTGGGCTCATCAGAGATAGTGAAGGCCAAAAAATGTCTAAGTCAAAAGGAAATGTTCTTGATCCTTTGGATATTATTGATGGAATAAATTTAGAAGCTCTTATTTCAAAAAGAATTTCTGGTTTGTTAAATCCAGACGACGAGCAAAAGATAATCAAACGGACAAAGAAAGATTATCCTCAAGGAATAAAAGCTCACGGTACTGATGCTTTGAGATTTACTTTTTTGTCTCTTGCCTCTGGAAGTAGAGATATTAATTTTGATATGAAGCGCGTAGAAGGTTATAGAAATTTTTGTAACAAACTATGGAATGCCTCTAGATTCATAGAATTAAATAAGCCAGCTAGTTTCAAAAAGACTAATCAATTTATAAAAACTCCCGAAGATAAATGGATCGTGGAGAAATTAAATCGCACGATAGTTTCTATGAATACGCATATGGATAATTATAGATTTGATTTAGCCACTCAAAGTGTTTACGAATTCGTATGGAATGATTTTTGTGATTGGTACATCGAGTTTTCAAAAAATCGACTTGATTCAGATAACATTAAGAAAAGCGAAGTAGATAGAATCATATCTGGTTTGCTGAATATTCTTGAGTCAATCTTAAAACTTTGTCATCCTTTTATGCCTTTTATTACAGAAGAAATCTGGAATCAGATTGCTTCCGGAAAAAAACAATCATTCTTATTAAATCAATCGTTTCCAAAAAAAGTAAGAATTTCAGGATCAAAATACAAAGAAATAGAAAATTTGAAAAACTCAATATCGTCAATAAGAAACATGAAAGCTGAGATGGGTATTGCATCTTTAAAGCTTGAAGAGGTGTTTATATCGGGCAATAAAACTTCACTGAATTTTATTCTCGAAAACTCAGATCATTTAAAAAAACTTGCCGGAATAAAAGATTTTAAAGTCTTAGAGATAGATAAACCTTGCGCCATAGTTGTTTCACACGATCTCAAATTTCATATACCTTTTGAGGGAAACGTAGATCCAATATCAGAAAAATTAAGAAATGAGCAAAAATTACAAAAAATAACCAAAAATTTGGCCAATATTGAAAATACTTTAAGCAACAAAAAGTTTATTTCAAGCGCTCCTAAAAGCCTTGTAAATGAGAGAAAACGTCAATATAGGCAGGCACTTAAAGAATCTAAGTCTATTCAATTACATTTAAAGAACTTAAATAAACTTAACTAATCCTTTAATATAATTGGATGTGGTTACGCGGACTCACTACTTCAGCAATCATTTCTCTCTTAGCTACTTTTCTAGTTTTTAACTTCCCTCAATTTTTTTTGTCATTTGGACCTATGTTTTTGGTTCTGTTGATGTCAACTTTAATCTCCAGTATGGCGATAGTCTATGGAAGACAAATTACTAGAAGGTTGAAAAGAGAAAAAGGAGCAATCAAATGGTTTGATCCTAGCAAAGGTTACGGTTTTGTTGAGAGAGATAAAGGTGGTGATCTTTTTGTTCATTTTGCTTCGGTAAATGAAAGTGATAGAAAATTATTAAAAGAAAGTACCAGAGTAAGCTTTACCGTTACCAATGGTGCAAGAGGACCCCAGGCAGAACAAGTCAAAATTATCTAGAACAGCAACCTTCCTACAAACCATAAGGTAGAGAAGAAAAAAACAATCAAAGAGATAAAATCTTTTAAAAATAGTCTGCTTATAAGCCTTGTTTTTGCAATAAGGTTAAGGGCTAAAAGAAGAAAAAAAGCATATAAAATTTGAGCTGCTTCTATTCCCAAGTTGAAGAGAATAATAGATGAGACTAGTGATTGAGAATCAAAATTAGATAAGTTTGAAGCAAATCCAAAACCATGCAAAAGTCCAAAAAATATGGTCGCAACAATTCTGATAAGTGAATTTCTTGTAATTAAATAAGCATAAGAAATTCCAATCAAAGCCATGCCTACGGATAGAACAGTTATTTCTGGAAAGAAGACAAGTGAAACGCAGACCAGTGATATCCAAAACATGGAATTTATCTTCGTAATTCTATTTTTATTAACTTGTCTAATTGTTAAGTACTCCAGAGCCAATAAAAATATTGAGTAGCCAATAAGGATTTCAATTATTGAAATTTTTACAGAAATAAAGCCTAAGGATGCGAAAGTAATGCTGATAGCATGGCCTAAGGTAAAGCCGGAGAGCAGATAAATTAATTGTTTTATTCCAATTATCAGTAAGGCTAAAAGAGATACAAATGCAATATGATCGTAGCCCCCTAGAAAGTGGTTTAATCCTAAAGAAAAAAAACTAAAATTCTGATCGGCTTCTTTGAAATTAATTTTACTTTTAGAATTATTTAAAAATATTTGATTTTGAAGGCTGGTCTCTTTTTTAATATTCACCAAAATAGTTTGATCTGGATAAAAAGAAAAGAAGTTTCTAGCCTCAAGTGATCTAGGAAACTTGTTACAAGTAATTTTTTTCTTGAAAGTTAAGTATCTCGCCGTTGAATTAACTAGATCAAAATCTTTTTCGTTACAGGCATCAAAATTTAATCCATTGTTAAGGTTCTCTTCCAAAGATGGTCTGTATAAGTTTCGAGGTACTTTAATATCCATCTCAATTTCCTTGGATTCATCTGTTTCAAGAAAGTCTAAGGAAAGGTTAAATTTTTGAAGCTCATGTGAGCTCAAGAAAGAGGCTGTCAGTAAAAGATACAAAGACAGAAGTCTCATTACTTATATAGAATAGGGTTTATTTCAACTGGATAACTTTTTTTAAGTTCATTTATGTATTCTCTAAAAGACCTCTCTCTTTCGCTTCTTATTGCCTCTTGATTTACTATGTCAAATATCGAGTTCAATGAAGCGGGCTCCCCTTCTATCTTATCTACAAGAAAAACACTAAACGGTTGATCATCTTGGATAAATTTAATTTCACTGCCAATCTCAAGAATATCTATATTCATAATTGCATCCGCTCCCAAATAATCTCTTAGCTTCTGCTTTGTAAGATAATCATTGGGTAAATTAATAAATTCACTATCAGATTTCATTAAATACAAATTATTTTGAGAAAATTTATCTAGATTTTCTCTGTAATATTCTTCTACGTCTTTATGCTCAATATTCAAGATGGTCTGATTAGAAATGATGTTTGTCATATAATCGATGAGATTATTTTTCAATAGAGGATCGCTTTGGATAATATCTTCATCGATTGCCTTCATAATCAATAATTGCTCAATTACGAGTTGATCAATCACTGACTCTTTAAGTTTGGCGTCTATTTCCCCATCATTATTGAAATCAAGTTGGCTGATTAGAGCTAAATAACTTTCCATGGAAACGGATTTATCCCCAACTTTTATTGCCCAGTTTGAGGACGGAAGAGAAATATCTTCAAGAAAATCAAAAGTTAGAAAAACTATTCCCAGAATAAATGAAAACAAGAATCCAAAATTGAGGTAAGAAATATTCAATTATTTTTCTAGGACCATTTCTATATGAGGAATCCCATCCTCATCATAAATTTTTCCAACTGTTATGAAGCCGTAACCTTGATAAAAATCTACCAAGGGATGTTGTGCTGAAATTCTAATGTCTGTCTCGGGATAAAGAACCTGGCATGTATGGATAGATTTATCCATCAAAATTTTACTTAACCCACTGCCACGAGATTTTTTGTGTAAAACCACTCTTCCTATAGAAGCGTCTTCATACTTTATTCCTGGCGGTATTAGACGACTGTAACCCTGAAGATTTGATCCTATGTAGGCAAGCAAGTGAAAAGAGTCCTGATCAACATTATCCGCATCCAGATATGAAGTATTTTGCTCTATTAAAAATACTTCTTGGCGAAGATTCATTACATCATAAAGTTGATGAACGCTTAAGTCTTCGAATGTTCCTTCTACCCAGATAATGTCACTCATGGACAAGGATTTGGACATCCGTAATGAATTTCTTCAATTTTCTTCAGACATTCTTCATCAAGCTTTGTATCAATGCTGCCAACAGCAATCTTAAGCTGTTCCATAGTTGTAGCGCCAATAATATTTGAAGTGACGAAATCTTGATCATTAACAAATGAATTAGCCATCAAAGCAGGATCCATTGAATATTCATTAGCAAGATTTACATACTTCCTTATTATTTCCTCTGCCTGTTCCGTTTCATATCTTTGGCCTCGTTTAAATAACGTAGTCCTAGCTCCAGCCGGCCTAGCACCGTCAAGGTATTTCCCGGTTAGATATCCCTGTGCAAGGGGTGAATAAGCCAACAAACCAACTTGAGATCTGTGATGGAATTCGGACATCCCACTTTCATAAATTCTGTTTAACAAGTTATAGGCATTTTGAACGCTCACAACTTTAGGTAAGTCATGCATTTCTGCAGCCTTAATAAATTCGGATAGGCCCCATGGTGTTTCGTTGGAAAGGCCAACGTACCTAATTTTTCCTTCTTTCACTAAATCACCCAAAACTTTTAAAGTCTCCTCTATGGCTACTGATTCTAAATCGTAATGTTTATAAGAGAGGCCTCCACCAAATAAATTTATTGGTCTATCTGGCCAGTGAAGTTGATAAAGATCAACGTAGTCAGTTTTGAGTCTTTTAAGGCTTCCTTCAATAGCCTTTGTAATATTATCGCTATCAAGTCTTGTTTCACCGCCTCGAAACCATTTCATGCCGCTTCTTCCAGCAACTTTAGTTGCAAGGATAATTTTTTCTCTGTTACCTCTTTTTTCGAACCAATTACCAATTATTGTCTCAGTACTCCCCTGAGTATCTTCCATTGGTGGAATAGAATATAACTCAGCAGTATCAAAAAAGTTTACTCCTTGATCAACGGCGTAATCCATTTGCTCAAAACCTTCTTCTTCAGTATTTTGCTGTCCCCAAGTCATGGTTCCTAAGCAAATAACACTCACATCGATGTCTGTATTGCCTAATTTTCTATATTCCATAATAATTACCCTCCAAAAACATTTGCTTAGTATATAGGGGGAAAAAGTGGAACCAAACATCTATTCAATAAATTTTCAGGATTCAAAAGAAGCAGAAAAAAACTTAGAACAATACAAAGGAAAGTATATTTTAATAGTTAACGTAGCTAGTAAATGTGGTCTTACACCGCAGTACGAAGGCCTTAAACAAATTCAGGATTCATATGAGAAAGATTTGCAAGTTATTGGTTTCCCTTGCAACCAATTTATGGGTCAAGAACCAGGTACCGATGAGGAAATTCAAACTTTTTGTAAAACGAAGTACGATGTTAATTTTCCTGTTATGAAAAAAATTGAAGTAAATGGGTCAAATACTCATCCGCTTTATGAATATTTAAAATCGGAAAAAACGGGAATTTTAACCGAAGCCATTAAGTGGAACTTTACAAAGTTTTTAGTTGATAGAGATGGGAACGTTATAAAAAGGTATTCACCTCAAACGGAACCTAGCGAGATTGAAGAAGAACTTAAAGACATTATCGAGTAGAAGAATAATTACAGGTTTACTTAGATTTTTTTGCATAATTAATCCATCCTCTCTGCCAAAATTTAATTTGTAATAATTCTTTCTTATTCCTGCTTCCTTAAAACCATTTCGACGATAAAACTTAATAGCTCTTTGGTTTGATTCTCTAACCTCTAAAAAAATTCTTTTTTTAAAAGTATATTTTGATTGATCTATAACCCTGTTTAGCAACTGATAACCAATTGATTTTCCAATAAATTGTGGAGCAACAGAAATATTTAAAAGGTGGATTTCATCCATCACATACTGATAGATGACATATCCATTAACTTTACCGTCAATAGTAACCACATCAGCTTTACTAAACCTTAGGGCATCATAAAAATTATTTTCAGACCAAGGAGTCTCATTGGTCAGCGACTCTATGCCGTGAACATAGTAGATATCATTTTTATTCATAGGTCTGAAATTAATTTTCATTTTTCCAAGCTTGTTTCCTCTTTTGAGAATTTTCCAATAATTCGGATAACTTCATTGATTTAGAATTTAGAAAATCCAATGCACTATCTTTATCTTTAGTGAAATTATTTAGGTAATAATCCAATGACTTTAAAAACTGATCATTGCCTTCGCTTCCATCACTTTTATCGACTGCCTTTACTTTGTTATCTACAAATATAAAATCCTCAACCAATTCATAAGTTGAGATGCCCATTTTGTTTAAAATCTCTTTATTCATTTATCATTCGTTATGAATAGTATAATAATTTATAAATTGGTTATTTAATTGAAAAAAATTACAAATACAAATACTTCAAAGTACTTACCGTTTGAAAGGATCGACCTAAGCGATCGTAAATGGCCAGGAAATATTATTTCTAAAAAACCTATTTGGTGTAGTGTCGATTTAAGAGATGGCAATCAAGCTTTGATTGAACCTATGGGGTCTGAAAAAAAGCATAGATTTTTTCAATTATTATTAGAGACTGGATTTAAAGAAATTGAAGTTGGATTTCCATCTGCTTCAAAAACTGATTTTGATTTTGTTAGAGACTTAATTGAAAAGGATTTAATTCCTGATGATGTCACTATTCAGGTTTTAACTCAGGCTAGAGATCATCTAATTGAGGATACCTTCAAAGCTGTTAAAGGAGCAAAAAATGTTTGCATTCATGTTTACAACTCCACTTCCACCCTTCAACGCGAGGTAGTATTCAGAGAAAGTAAAGAAGGGGTCAAAAAAATTGCTTTGAACGGTGCATCCTTAGTTAAAGAACTAGCAGATAAAAATAATGAGACTAATTGGGTGTATCAATATAGTCCAGAAAGCTTCACTGGCACAGAATTGAGTTATGCGGTTGAGGTTTGTAATGAGGTAAATGAGATATGGAATCCTTCCAGTGATAATAAATCAATAATGAATCTTCCTGCTACCGTTGAGATGTCTACTCCTAATATATACGCAGATCAAATTGAGTGGATGTCACGAAATTTAAACAACCGGGAAAGAGTAATATTGAGTCTTCATCCCCATAACGATAGAGGGACTGCCGTAGCTGCAGCCGAATTAGGATTAATGGCAGGAGCGGATAGAATCGAAGGTTGTCTTTTCGGCAATGGAGAGAGAACTGGCAACGTTGACATAGTAACCCTTGCCCTAAATCAGCTTACACAAGGTTTAGACCCAGAACTAGATTTTTCCAATATCAATCATGTAATGCGAGAAGTTGAATATTGTAATCAATTACCTGTGCATCCTAGGCATCCTTATGCTGGGGACTTAGTTTTCACTGCGTTTTCAGGATCGCATCAAGATGCAATCAAAAAAGGTTTTGATTCAATGAGAGAATCCAACGACCCACTTTGGAAAGTTCCATATCTTCCAATAGATCCTGAAGATTTAGGAAGAACATATGAAGCTGTGATTAGGATAAACAGTCAGTCAGGAAAAGGTGGTATTGCGTACATTCTAGAAAAAGACCATGGATTATCAATGCCCAGAAGGCTTCAAATTGATTTTAGTCAGGTTATTCAAGAAGTTACTGATGAAACTGGCAAAGAATTAGAGAGTGAAGACATTTGGACTAAATTCAGGGAAACTTATTTGGAAGGAAATAAGTACAGATATGTTTCTCATAAAATTTCTTCTGGTCCTGACGATAAAGGAATACAAAAAGATAACATTGAAGTTACTCTGTCTAAGGAAGGTAAAGAATTTGACATAAAGGGTGAAGGAAATGGGCCTATAGATGCATTTATGAGTGCATTCAATAACTACAATAAATCATCATTTTCAATTTCTGATTATCATCAACACGCAATCTCATCCGGGGCAGATGCCCAGGCAGTTGCGTACATAGAAGTACAACAAGATAAGAAAAGCCTTTCTTGGGGGGCTGGTATACATGCCAACACGCTAGTTGCCTCTATTATCTCTGTATTAAACGCCCTGGATTAGATCAATTCAGAGACAACTAAGCATTCTTTTGTTTTTTTTATTGAGACAGATCCCTTTTTGCCTTTAGCGCCCCAGTGAAAATAGGAATTATTCTTTGAAGTTTTTATGAAAATATTAATTAAATTATCAAGTACTTTTTGATTTGGTGAATTTAAATCATTTAATTTTATCCATTTTCTAAGGATGATTTTTTTTTGACTATCTTTTTCATCAATTAGCTTTCTGAGATTAAGAGTATTTTTAGAAAGCTCAGCATCACTAAAGTCATGAGAAGTTTCAGCTACAGCTAAATATTCCTTTTGAATATCGATAAAAGATTGAACTTTGTTTTCATAGTTAGGCCAACGATTCT
>CACBTL010000003.1:0-94118 GCA_902542145.1 uncultured SAR86 cluster bacterium
AAAAAGTAGCTTTTGTGGGATCAATCAAATCACATGTGATCTTTTTTGTGGCGATATCATTAAGAAATGCTGCTTTTACATAGGCAGCATCGTCTACTCCAGCAGGAACTCTATTGATTAATAGATCTAGTAATAATTCTCCGTCATCAGAGTTCCCTTTGATTAGCTCAACAAGATCAGCAGTTTGTTCAGCATCGAGTGGTTCTGGCGGAATGCCAAGTTCGGCTCTTTCTTTTTTCAATTTTTTTATATGCTTCTAACATAAACCCCTAAAAAAGTTGCTAGTATACCCTTTATGCAGAAGAAGACTAGAACCCCATGCGTTGGAATATGTTCTACGACATATGGAGACGAAGTTTGTAGGGGGTGCAAAAGGTTTTACTTCGAGGTAATCAACTGGAATAAATATGACGAAGATGAAAAAGATGCAATTTGGATGAGATTGGAATCTTTAAAAACTCAAATTATTTATTCAAAAATAAAAAAAATAAACTCAAAAAAACTATCTACAAAAATCGCCGAATTAGATTTAAAAATAAAAACAGATCTTAATGAGTACTGCCAAATTTTCGATTTAATTAAACTTGTAAGTGAAAGTTTTGAAGATCTGAGTGATTTTGGAATAACTTTTCATGATGAAAGCATGAACCTAGAAATACTGAAGAGAGATTTAGAAGAAGAACTTTTAGCTTTATCTGATGCTCATTATTCAAAGTACTTTAAAGATCCTCTCGAGCAGAAAAAAGCTTAAAAAGTTTCTAAAGAAATCTCTCCATCAATTACCGTTGCATAGTTAACCTCATTTTCCCAATCACTTAAGACCACTCTTACAAGGTTTTCATCTTTATGAATGAAGGGTCTATGAGTATGTCCATGAATCATTTTGTTTATGCTAAATTCACTACTTATTTTTAAGACAGATTCACGATTAACATCCATAATTTCATTTTTTTTATTACCAGTTTCTTCGTTGCTCATTTCTCTTAAACCAGATGCAATATCAAATCTTTCTTGTAAAGATTTAGATAAAAAGTCATCTCGCCAAATCTTATCCCTAACAAGTTTTCTAAATTCCTGATATCTAACGTCATCAGTGCAAAGGGTATCTCCATGAAGAAGGAGAATCTTAGAAGCTCCATCTTCATAAATATAATAATCAGAAAGAAGCTTCGCTTTTATAGATGAGCAAAAATTTTCTCCAATTAAAAAGTCTCTATTACCGTGCATTAGAAAAACTTTTATTCCATCAGTCGATACTTTTTTTAAAATTTCAATGACATTTTTATTAAAATCGGATTCATTATCATCACCAATCCAAGTTTCGAACAAATCACCCAAGATAAATAAATTATCAAATCCATTAACTTTTGAGGATAAAAACCTCTCAAATTTGTCATACAAAGCAAGGTCCGATTCATGTAAATGTAAATCAGATATTAGAACCGCACTCATGAATGAGTTATTGTTTTAGAGATGCACTCAGAATTTTTATATCTTCTCTTGGTACATCCTGATAAGGTCCAAAGCTTCCTGTTTGCACTGTTGCCATTTCATCGACAACTTCTTGACCCTTTACGACTTTTCCAAAGACAGCGTATCCCCATCCCATTGGAGTTTCAGAGGAAAAATCTAGACTAATATTATCTTGAAGATTAATGAAAAACTGTGAAGTTGCTGAGTGAGGATCATTGGTTCGGGCCATTGATAATGTATACCTATCATTTTTTAAACCATTATTGGCTTCATTTTGTATTGGTTCCTGAGTTTCTTTTTGTTCCATTCCAGAAATATGACCGCCTCCTTGGACAACAAAACCTGGAATTATTCTATGAAAGATTGTTTCCTCAAAAAAACCGCTTTCAACGTAAGACACAAAGTTTTTAACTGTTATCGGCGCATCATCTTCGTAAAGTTCAATTTCCAAAGTGCCCATTGTCGTGACTAGAACTACAATAATATTATTCATAATTTCCTCTTTAGATATCATTCTAATCTATAATTGATCTTCTCTGAAATGAAGATATTTGATTCAAAAAGTTCTAAAAAGATAAGTTTTAATCCATTAAAAGAAGGAAAAGTATCACTATATGTTTGTGGAATGACAGTTTATGACTCTTGCCACATCGGACATCTTAGAACTTTTTTATCCTTTGATTTTATAGTTAAGTCCTTTAAGGCTCTGAACTATGATGTCCATTATGTAAGAAATATTACTGATGTAGATGACAAAATAATTGCTAAAGCAAAATCTGAAAATATCTCTGCTTCAGCTATTTCAGAAAAGTATATTCAGGAAATGCATGATGATTTTTTTTCTATGTCTATGCTGTCACCAGACGTTGAGCCAAAAGTTACTGAACACATGGATTCCATAATTTCCTTCATAGATGATTTAATCTCCAAGAATTTTGCTTATACAACCAAACACGGAGATGTTTTTTTTGATGTAGAGTCTTTTGAAAATTATGGAGAGTTATCGAATAGAAATCTTGAAGATATGCTTTCTGGATCAAGAATTGATATAGATGATTCTAAAAAAAATCCAGCTGACTTTGCGCTTTGGAAAATCTCTTCTGATGAAGCTTCTTGGAACTCACCTTGGGGAAAAGGAAGACCTGGCTGGCATATTGAGTGTTCGGCTATGAGTAGAGATTATTTGGGAAAAAATTTTGATATTCACGGAGGAGGTTTAGACCTTAAATTTCCTCATCATGAAAACGAAAATGCTCAATCTAAAAGTAACCATGATGGATTATTTGCTAACTTTTGGTTGCACACTGGACCTTTAACTATAGAGGAAGAGAAGATGTCAAAGTCTCTAGGAAATTTCGTTACAATCAAAAACATCTTGAAAAAATATCACCCGGAGGTGATTAGATTTTTTCTTTTTTCTACTCACTACAGGAATCCTTTGAATTTTTCTTTTCATGGACTTGATGAAAGTAAAAAAACACTCGATAAATTTTATGATGCTTTAAGAAAAGTAGATTTATCTGACACTAAAAATATTCCTTTCGATGAGGGAGTTATTGAAAGTTTGAAAGATGATTTCAACTCTCCTAAATTGATCTCTTTTCTGCATAAGATATTAGATAAATTAAATAAGTCATTTCTTAATAATAAAAACGAATCTAAATCTATAGCTGATCTTCTTATTTCGTCTGGGAGTGTAATGGGATTATTTCAATCTAAGCCAGACGAGTATTTTAAATTTATTTCATCTGAAGTACTTATAACGGAGGAAGAAATAGAAGATCTAATAACTGAAAGAAATCTTGCAAGAAATCAAAAAGACTTTATTAGGTCAGACAAGATTAGAGATGATTTAAAAGCTAAGGGAATTAATCTTGAAGATATTGGAGAAAAAACTATCTGGAAAAGGGTGACTTTAGATGAATAAATTAAGCAAATAAATTAAATACCCTAAAATAAAAATTAATCCAAAGCCGTAAAAAAGAATTCTGGAAAGACCATCTTTTTGTCTACCAACCACAAGTGCAAGAATGAATAACGCGCTAAAAATGCTCATAATCAAAAAATCCCTCGTGAAAATTACACCATCAAATACTTCATTGCTGCCAAATGCAATGATTGGAAACACCACCACGATATTTAAAAAATTAGATCCAAGAACATTTCCTATGACTATCAAAGATTTATCTTGTCTTATTGCGGCAACGGTTGCCGCAAGTTCGGGGAGACTTGTGCCCACAGCTATGATGCTTAGTCCAATGATTACCTCAGATAATCCAAAATAAATTGCTATCGATTCAGCTCCAGTCACAGTGAGTTCCGAACCAATTATTAGTACCAAAAGGCTCAAAGTGGTAAAGAAAATTACTTTCATTAACCCTGAATCTTGATTACTGACCTCAATATCAGCCTCTTCAGATCTTAATAAATTCAATACAAATAAAATTATTAGACAAATACATAAAATTCCATCCCCTATGCTCAGCCTTAAGTCAAAAAGACAATAACCTGCAATGAGGGTGCATAAAATGAATAGAAAAATATTTCTTAAATCAAGAGGTATAGCTTTGGAGGCTAAAGCAAAACAACTCAATCCAAATATAAGACCTATATTGCTGATATTTGATCCAATTGAATTTCCTAATGCAATCTCAGGAGTATCGTTAAGCACAGATGAAATGCTTACAAATATTTCGGGTGCTGACGTTCCAAGAGCAATTAAAGTTAAACCAATAATTAAATCACTAATGCCAATTTTTCTGGCCAATATCGAAGAATTTGATATGAATTTGTCAGCACCCCAAATGAGACCTACTAGCCCAATAGAAAGAAAGATAAATGATATTAATATTGACATTAACCAAATAATTTAATTTTTCTGTTATAAGCGCAATAGTCACATCTATCTGACTCTTCTGGAAGTTCGTCGCTATTCAAACAATTTTTTATTTCCTTCAAAGCAGGAGTTACCCATGAATCATTAGCTTTGTATGGCAAAATTTTAACTTCAAAATTTAAGCAATTATCAAAAACCTTTGAATCTTTTATACCATTGCAGTAAACAAAATAAGACATATCGTCTACATCGAAGCCATTTTGCCTGAATAGCCACTGATAAATTTCAATTTGTCTTTTATATGAAATTTGCCAGGGAGCATCTATAGTTACATCCCCTTTTTTTGAAGTCGCTTTATAGTCAGCAATTATCAATTTATCATTTTTAGTATTAATCCAAACGTCATCAACGAGCCCATAAATGTATAGATTCAGCTCTTTTAATTCGATGCCAATCCCTTGATTTCTTGTTCTCCAAATTTCAATATCAGGATGATCGTAAGGTTTAGCATCTATAGAAGATTCAATGAGATATGGATGATTGTTTTCTGTACCTCGGTAAGAATCAAATTCATCTTTCAAGAGTTGATCAACTGCATTATTTAAATTGAATGGAAAAGAATCTGGCTTTTTTACTCCTAATTTTTCTTCTAAGTAAAAACATCTTTTACACTTTGAAAAATTCTCAATTCTGCTACGACTTAATTTATAAGGTTTGTCAGATTTGGGATCGTATAATGGCATAAAATTCTGGCTCCGCGAGCAGGGCTCGAACCTGCGACCCAGTGATTAACAGTCACTTGCTCTACCAACTGAGCTATCGCGGAAAAGAGGGTATTATAAGCAAAAACATCTAATATGAGTAAACCATTTGAAATAGTTTCAGCATTTAAGCCTTCTGGAGATCAACCAGTGGCTATTCAAAAAGTGGTTGAAGGAATTAATTCGGGTCTATTAAATCAAACACTAAAGGGAGTAACTGGCTCAGGAAAAACATTCGCTATGGCGAACGTTATTCAAAATCTTCAAAGACCCGCCATCGTCATGGCTCATAATAAAACTTTAGCTGCACAGCTTTATGGCGAGTTTAAAGAATTTTTTCCAAACAATGCAGTTGAATATTTTGTCTCTTACTACGATTATTATCAGCCTGAAGCTTACGTCCCAGTGTCAGATACCTTTATAGAAAAAGATGCTTCTATAAATGAACACATTGAACAAATGCGACTTTCAGCAACAAAAGCTGTAATGGAGAGACGGGATGTTGTAATTGTCGCCACAGTCTCAGCTATCTATGGATTGGGTGACCCAAAATCATATTTGCAAATGGTTCTTCATTTAGATGTAGGAGACGAAATAGACCAAAGAATTATTCTTAGAAGACTTGCTGAGCTTCAATATTCCAGAAATGAAGTAGATTTCAAAAGAGCTACTTTTAGAGTCAGAGGCGACGTGATTGATATTTTTCCAGCAGACTCAGATAAGGAAGCCGTGAGAATTGAACTTTTTGATAGTGAAATCGAAGCCATAAAGTTTTTTGATCCTCTTACGGGAGAAATCTTTAGGGAAGTGCCTAGAGTAACAATTTTCCCAAAGACTCATTACGTAACATCAAAAGAAGTTATTGCGAATGCTATTAATAAGATAAAAAGTGAAATGAAAGAAAGGGTCAGCTATCTTGAAGCTAATAATAAACTTGTAGAAGCCCAAAGAATTGAGCAAAGAACAAAATATGACTTGGAGATGATGAGGGAATTAGGTTTTTGCAGCGGAATTGAAAATTACTCCAGATACCTTTCTGGAAGAGAGGAAGGTGAGGCTCCTCCTACGCTTTACGAATATTTGCCAGAGGATGCGCTAGTATTTATTGATGAATCTCACGTTACTTTGCCTCAACTAACTGGAATGTATAGAGGAGATAGATCAAGAAAAGAAACATTAGTTGAGTATGGTTTCAGACTTCCAAGTGCTTTAGATAACCGTCCGTTAAGATTCGATGAGTGGGAGAGTTTATCCGGTCAAAGAATATTTGTTTCAGCTACTCCTGGAAATTATGAAAATGATAATTCAGGACAAACAGTTGATCTGATTGTAAGGCCAACAGGATTGCTTGATCCAACGATAGAAATCAAACCTGCGGAAAATCAAGTAGATGATCTGCTTGACCAAATCCATCAGAGAATTAAGAAGAAGGAAAGAGTTTTAGTGACTGTTTTAACTAAGAGAATGGCAGAGGATTTAAGCAGTTACTTGTATGAACAAGACATAGATGTTCGATATTTGCATTCTGATATTGATACCGTCGAAAGGGTCGAGATATTGCGAGATCTCAGACTTGGAAAGTTTGATGTTCTGGTTGGTATAAATTTGTTGAGAGAGGGTCTTGATCTTCCAGAGGTATCTTTAGTAGCTGTTTTGGATGCTGATAAAGAAGGCTTTTTAAGATCTGAAACTTCGTTAATTCAGACTATAGGAAGAGCAGCTAGACATAAAAGCGGGCATGCAATTTTATATGCAGATCAAATGACCGGCTCAATAGAGAGGACAATAAAAGAAACAGAACACAGACGAAGCCTCCAAGAAAAATATAATAAAGAAAATAATATCAAGCCAGAAAGTATCCTTAAAAGTGTCAGTGATATTATGGAGGGAGCAAGAAATATTCCGGGTAAAAAATTTATTGAAGATGCCCAAGAATTAATTGAGGAAGACTATTCCTCTCCTAAAGAGCTAGCTAGAAGAATTGATGAACTAGAATCTTTAATGTTAGAACACGCAAACAAGCTGGAGTTTGAAGAAGCTGCAAATATTAGAGACCAGATATCCGTATTGAAAGAAAAATTAATTGCCGCTTAATAATTGCTTTTAAAAAAAGTTATAATGAGCTTTGCAAACTTCAATGCCTTCAAAAGAAAATACTAAGCATCAAGTATTATTATTAGGAAAAAGCACTTTTTCTTCTTTTAAAACAAAGAAAATAATAAAGTTTCAGAAAACAAATTATTCTCTCAAGATAAAATCTATTACTGATCTTTTTGTCCTAGAAATCACACAAAAATCCTATCAATCCAACAAGACAAAAATTTTAAAATTATTGGACGCAAGGGAAGTTAAGGACATCGATCAGAATTCAATAATTATATGCCCTAGAAGAGGTACAGAATCTCCGTGGGCATCCAAATCAAAAGATATTTTTATTAGTTGCGGAGTTGAAGATTTATTCAATATTGAAAAATTAAGACTTTATAAAACTGAAGGCGTTAACGAACTTAATGATTCAGAACTATTTGACCCATTAACAGAAGAACAAATCAATAAAGAAAATTTAAATAGTTTATTTTATAAAAATAAAAAAAAGCTTCTTAAAGAAATAGATCTCAATCAAAACATCAATGAAATTAACGCCAAACTTGGTCTAGCACTAAACGATTTTGAGATTGAATATTTAAAACAAAATTATGAGGATCTTGGAAGAGGACCAACTGATTGTGAGTTAATGATGTTTTCGCAAATTAACTCGGAACACTGTAGACATAAAATTTTTAATTCAAAGTGGGCAATTGATGGTGAATCTGAATATGCTTCCTTATTTAGCTTTATTAAGGATACTTTTACTAATTATTCAGATGGAGTAATTTCTGCATATAAAGATAATGCCGCAGTTATAGAGGGAATAGGTAAAAAAAGGTTTTTTGCAGACCAGAAATCTAAAAAATACTCATTTATTGATGAGCAAGTAAATTTTTGCATAAAAGTAGAAACACATAATCATCCTACAGGAATATCTCCTTTTCCAGGTGCAGCAACTGGATCAGGTGGAGAAATTAGAGATGAAGGGGCAACAGGCAGAGGTGCTAAACCTAAGGCGGGTTTAACTGGGTATTCTGTCTCTTACCTCAGGCTTGATGAAGTTGAGCCTTGGGAATTTGAAGGCAAGTCTCCAAAAAGGATCGCTTCTCCAAAACAGATAATGATAGAAGCCCCAATTGGTGCTGCTTCTTATAACAATGAGTTTGGAAGACCCAATATTGTTGGATACTTTAGGTCATTCGAAAGAAAAACTAAGAATACTCACTATGGATTTCATAAGCCTATTATGATTGCTGGCGGTCTAGGCAACATAAGGCCTATGCATTCATTTAAAAAGAATGTTTCGGTTAACTCAAAAGTTATCGTCCTTGGAGGCCCAAGTTATTTAATTGGCTTAGGAGGTGGGTCCGCATCTTCTCTTGCATCTGGACAATCTGATGATGAGCTTGATTTTGCATCTGTACAGAGAGGTAATCCTGAAATACAAAGACGATGCCAAGAAGTTATCGACACCTGCTGGGCAATGGCTGAGAAAAATCCTATATCTTTCATTCACGATGTTGGAGCAGGTGGTCTATCAAATGCAATACCAGAAATTGCAAACGATGCCGGTTATGGAGCGAAAATTGACTTATCTCAGATTCCAGTAGCTGATAAATCTCTTTCTCCATTAGAGATTTGGTGTAATGAATCGCAAGAAAGATATGTAATTCTCATTGAGGAAAGTGATCTTCATGCCTTTAAAGATATATGTTTCAGAGAAAAATGTCCTTTTGCAGTAGTTGGTGAACTGACTGAGGAAAAAAAATTAACTCTTAGATCACCTGATGAAGATATTCAACCAATTGATTTGCCGATGAAACTCTTATTTGGAGCAAATGAAAATTTAAAAAGGGAATTTTCTACAGTCCCTGGCAATCAGATACAAGATAATCTCCCAGACATTCATATCAAAAAAACGTGGTTAAGTATTCTGAGTCATCCAACAGTAGGTTCTAAAAATTTTTTAATTTCCATTGCTGACAGGAATGTAGGTGGACTTACTTACAGAGATCAATTTGTTGGAAAATATCAAATGCCAGTCGCAGATAACGCTCTAACACTCTCTTCTTTTGAAGGCTTGGGCGGAGAGGCTATGGCAATGGGAGAGAAATCTCCAATCGCTGTAAAAAATGCAGAAGCTTCTGTAAGAATGGCTTTATCAGAATCAATATTAAATATCTTATCAAGCGGAGTTAACAAATTATCTGATGTGAAAATCTCAGCAAACTGGATGGCTAACCCAAACAAAAATGAATCCAATAGTGATTTATTTAATTCAGTTAAATCTTTATCTGAGGATATTTGCCAAATTTGGAAAATTACAATTCCTGTGGGAAAGGATTCAATGTCTATGGAGACAAGATGGAATAATGAAAAAGATATCGTGGAATCGCCCCTTAGCTTAGTAGCTTCTTCCTTCTGCAAAATAAAAGATGTTACAAAAGCTATTACTCCTGAAATTAGAAATATAAATAATACTGAGTTACTTCTTTTGGATTTAAGTAATAAGAAGTCTCGATTAGGAGGATCAATTCTTGAAGAAGTATTGCAAAAGGATCTAGGAAGAACTCCAGATGTTGAGCAGATTACAACTTTACCTCTATTTTTCAATTACATAACTTCTCTAGTTCAGAAAGATCAAATTTTAGCCTTACACGACAGATCCGATGGCGGTTTAGCAGCCTGTCTGTCAGAAATGGTTTTGTGTAGCGAAATGGGAGCAGCAATAGATATTGGATTCTTGGATGAAAAGAAGGTTGCTAGTTTTTTATTTAATGAAGAACTAGGCCTTGTGATACAAGTTGAAAAAAATACTGCTAAAGAAATAAAACAAACTCTGAAGGATTCCTCTTATGGTGCAAATGTTATTGAATTAGGAAATCCTACTAAGGAAAATCAATTAATCATTTCAACTAAAAAGGAGAAAATAAAATTCTCTTATAAAGAGATAATGAAAAATTGGTGGAAGGTATCTCACAAAATACAAAAAGAAAGAGATAATCCTAAAGTTGCGGAAGAAGAGCTTCGATCAGTTCTAAACCCAAAAAAGAGGAAACTAAGTCAAGATATTAAATTTCAACAATCCTCAGATTCATATTCATCAAGACCAAAAATTGCAATTTTAAGAGAGCAAGGCATAAATGGGCAAACTGAGATGGCTGCAGCATTTCATCAAGCTTATTTTGATCCCTACGACGTTCATATGTCAGATTTAACAACGAAAGAAAAAAACTTGAAAGATTTTTCAGGGATAGTTTTTCCAGGAGGATTTTCCTACGGAGATGTCCTCGGAGCAGGAAAGGGTTGGGCTAACTCAATTCTATTTAATTCTTTTTTATATGATGAATTTTCTGAATTCTTTTCTGATAAAAATAAGATAGTTTTGGGAGTCTGTAATGGATGCCAAATACTATCAAGTTTAAAAAAAATAATTCCTGGAGCTGAAAACTGGCCAAATTTTATAAAAAATTATTCTGATCAATTTGAAGCAAGATTAACTCAAGTAAATGTTCAAAAATCATCATCTGTTTTTTTTGACGGTATGGCTGGCTCAAGACTGATTGTCCCCGTTGCTCATGGAGAGGGGAGAGCACAGTTTGAATCCAATAAATCATTCGATAAATTTTCTGAAGAGAAACTTGCAGTTATAAAATATTGCGATGATGAAAGTAGTCCTACTCAAAATTATCCGCTAAATCCAAATGGTTCAAAGGATGCAATAGCTGGCTGTACTTCAAAAGATGGAAGGATCACTGCAATGATGCCTCATCCTGAAAGAGCATTTCTAAATAGACAGATCTCTTGGACAGATGTTGAAGATGAATTCAGTCCTTGGAAAATGATTTTTTTAAATGCTAGAAAGGTTATTAATTAACGTCTAATAATATCTTCTGTTCTCAAGATAAAATTACCGCTCTTTAGGTCAGCAAAAAAATTTTTTAAAGATGAATTTACCCAAGGAAATGCAAGAATGTCCCATGGAATTTCTTGTTCATCAAATAATCCAATCTCAGAGCTTTCTGACGTTACACTGAAATCATTAGGATCTACCTTAGCGAGGTATATCATATAAACTTGATTGATCTGAGGAATATTAAAAATACCATACAGTTCTCCAGCTTCAACGTCAGCATTAGTTTCTTCCTTTGTCTCTCTTAAAGCACCCTGAATCAGAGTTTCACCATTTTCGTAAAAACCTGCCGGCAGAGTCCACAGGCCCAATCTGGGTTGAATTGCTCTTTTGCATAAGAGTACTTTATTTTCGAAAAAAGGAAGAGTGCCAACAACCACTTTTGGATTTTCATAATGGATAGCTCCACAGGAATCGCAACAAAATCTCTCCCTGTTATCATCTTCTGGGATTTTTAAAACGACGGCTCCACCGCAGACACTACAATATTTCAATTTAAGTTTATTTAGTTTTGAAGGTATTTTTTATGAGATACTCAATATGTATGATACCTAAAATTAAGGAAAACTTAAGCTCATATAAGCCCTCTGGCCCCATAGCAGGATTACCACAAGCAGCAGTATTAATTCTCCTTCATGAGACAAGCGAAGATCTTAATGTAATTTACTGTTTGAGATCTAATAATCTTCCTACTCATGCTGGTGAGGTTGCTTTTCCTGGAGGGAAAAGAGAAGAAAAAGATGAAACGTTGAAAGAAACAGCTTTGAGAGAGGCACAAGAAGAGGTAAATCTAGAATTAAAAGACGTGGAAGTTTTAGGAGAAATTAGTTCTGTGCAATCAAGGTTTGGATTAAGCGTAACTCCTTTTATTGGCATACTCAAAAGTAACACATTAATAGCTGATAGGAAGGAAATTGCGGAAGTTTTCAGTGTGCCCTTAAATTTTATTAAAAATAATATGCAAAAAGAACAAAAATCTGAAAACTGGGATAATAAAAAAGTTTTTTTTCCTTTTTTTGAATTTGAAAATAAAATGGTATGGGGACTCACTGCTTATATGACTGTTGAGTTTTTAAAGCTTCTTGATATTGAAATAGATTTAACAAGGAAATAATGATTTATAAATTAGATGATCATAAAGTCGCTACAGATGGCGACGATTTTTATGTTGCAGAGACTGCAACAGTAGTTGGAAGAGTAACCTTAAAAAAAGATGCATCGGTTTGGTTTGGTGCAGTTGTCAGGGGTGATGTTGAAGACATAGTCATAGGTCAGGGCTCAAACGTTCAAGATCTATCCGTAATACACGCAGATCCGGGTAGTCCAACCATTATTGGTGATAATGTTACTGTAGGACATAAAGTCATGTTGCATGGTTGCCAAATTGGAAATAATTCACTGATAGGTATAAATGCAGTGGTCTTAAACGGTGCGAAGATTGGAGAAAATTGTCTAATTGGAGCTAACTCGTTAGTGACCGAAAATACTGTAATTCCAGATAATTCAATGTTCTTAGGTTCTCCTGGAAAGGTTGTAAAAACTTTAGGTCCAGAAATGAAAGATTTTTTGCTTGCTTCAGCTGTTCACTACGTCGAAAATTACAAAAGATTTAAAAAAGGGATGTCGAAAGATGAAAACTGAAATTATTAATTACGATATAGATGGAAAAGATTTTTTGGGATATGCAGCTTTTCCTGATGGAGATAATTTTCCAGCAGTAATTATTGCTCATACTTGGTCTGGAAGAGATCAATTTGTGGATGAAAAGGCAGAAAAACTTGCAGAGAATGGCTACCTTGGATTTGCACTCGATATGTACGGTGATGGTATTGTTGGAGAAACTAATGAAGAAAATGCTGCTCGCATGCAGCCACTTTTGGATGATAGAAAAGAACTTTCAAAAAGAGTTAAGGCAGCCTATGATAAAGTTTCTTCCTTGCCAGGTGTAGACAAGTCAAAGATTGCAGTTTTTGGGTATTGTTTTGGTGGGTTAGTTTCCCTAGATTTAGCCAGAACTGGTGTTGATTTGAGAGGAAGTGCAAGTTTTCATGGATTCTTAGCTGGACCTGAAGAACCGATCAATGAACAAATAAAAGCTAAAATTTTAGCTATGCACGGCATGAAGGATCCAATGGTTGGAGAAGATCAAATGCAATCTTTTTATAAAGAGATGAGTGAAAAAGATGTTGACTGGCAGCTGCATATATATGGCGACTCTATGCATTCTTTTACAAATCCAGAAGCAAATAATCCAGACTTTGGGACAGTTTATTCAAAAGAGGCTGATAGAAGGTCTTGGATGTTGCTGATGGATTTTCTTGAAGAGGTCTTCTCATAAATGCATTCTTCAGAAGTTAGAAAAAAATTTATTGATTTTTTTTCTTCTAAAGGACACCAAATAGTCGAAAGTTCTAGCGTTTTACCGTTAAATGATCAAACCCTTTTATTCACTAATTCTGGCATGAACCAGTTTAAAGATGTCTTTCTAGGTGCAGAAAAAAGAGACTACTTAACTGCAACTTCGGCCCAAAGATGCATTAGGGCTGGCGGTAAACATAACGACCTAGAAAACGTTGGGTATACCTTAAGACACCATACTTTTTTTGAAATGTTAGGAAACTTTAGTTTTGGAGACTATTTCAAAAAAGAAGCGATCAAATATGCCTGGGAACTGTTAACTGAAATTTATAAAATTTCTCCTGAAAAACTATGGATAACTGTTCATATAGAAGACCAAGAATCAAAAATGATTTGGTTAGATGAAATCGGAATCCAACCAGATCGAATTTCAAAGCTAGATGACGATAATTTCTGGTCAATGGGGGACACAGGACCTTGCGGGCCTTGCAGTGAAATATTTTATGATCATGGAGAGGCATTTTCAGGAGAGTCACCGGCAGAAGGCGTTGATACTGGAGATAGATTTGTTGAAATATACAATCTGGTCTTCATGCAGTTCAATAGGAGCCCTGATGGGGAACTTTCTCCCTTGCCCAAACCATCCGTTGATACCGGCATGGGCCTTGAAAGAATCACGGCGGTGTTGCAAGGCATTAACGACAACTATGAAACTGATCTGTTCAAAGATTTAATAAAAAAAATAGCATCGAACTTGGGTACACAAAATCTTGAAAATCCATCTCTTAGAGTTATCGCAGATCATTTAAGATCTAGTTCTTATTTGATAGCTGACGGCCTTTCCATTTCTAATGAAGGCAGGGGTTACGTCCTTAGAAGAATCATAAGAAGAGCTTTGAGGCACGCATATAAGTTGAATCCTGATTATGAAAAACCTCTTTCAGGTCTTGTGAAGGAGTTAGTATCCCAAATGGGAAAAGAGCACGCTCTTTTAAGTAAAAATAAAAAAATCATAGAAAAAACCATAGAAAAAGAAGAACAACAGTTCTCCTTAACTCTAAGAAATGGTATGCGCATTTTTGAGGATGAGACACCGAAGGATGTAAATGAAGTATCTGGTGAACTCGCTTTCAAACTTTATGATACTTTTGGATTTCCCCTAGACATGACCATAGATCTTGCAAGGGAAAAAAATATTTCAGTGAACATAAAGGAGTATGAGGAACTAATGAAACAACAGAGAGATCTTGCGAAAGCTTCATCTAATTTTGATTCTCTGATGCCATCATCAATTTCCTTAGATAAGCCAACTAACTTTATCGGATATGACAAAAGCAAATGTAAATCTAAGGTGCTTAAGATTTTTGTAAATCAAAAAGAGCAAGAAACATTAGAGAGCGTTGTAGATGCAATATTAATCTTAAACAAAACACCTTTTTATGCCGAGTCAGGAGGCCAAGTTGGCGATCAAGGTTCTATTTCAGGTGAAGACTTCATTTTTGAAGTAAAAGATACTCAGAAAGTAGGAGATCAATTTATTCATATTGGTAATTTGGAAAAAGGATCCCTTAAAGTTGGTAGTCAATGCGAGACTTCTATTGATGTAAATAGAAGGAATAAAATCATTAGAAATCATTCAGCTACCCATCTTCTACATTCTGCACTCAGAAATGTATTGGGAGAACATGTCGAGCAAAAAGGCTCCTTAGTTTCAGATGCATATTTTAGATTTGATTTTACTCACGACACAGCACTTACAATTGAAGAAGTACAACAAATTGAAAATCTAGTTAATGAAACAATCAGAAATAATATCTCTACTAAAATAGAAACTATGAGCTTTAAGAAGGCACAAGAAAAAGGAGCGCTGGCTTTTTTTGGAGATAAGTATGGAGATGAGGTACGCGTACTTTCTATAGGCGGAGACTTTTCAGTTGAACTATGTGGTGGAACTCATGTTGATTCAGCAGGGGATATTGGTTTTGTTAAAGTAACTAGTGAATCAAGTATTTCGTCAGGTGTCAGAAGAATTGAGGCTTGCAGTGGAAAAGATGCGGAAGATTTCTCAAATAAATTTCAAAATTCTGGGCAAGAGGCAATGAGACTTTTGAACGTGAGTGAAGAGGGTCTTATTTCAAAAATTAAAGAGTTGATGGAAAAGAACAGTAAGTTAGAAAAATCAATTAAATCATCACAACAAAAAGAATTAGGAGAAGTAATAAAGAGTCTTGAACAGGATATTATTCAAATAAATTCTTACAAAGTTATCTTAAAGGAATTAGAAGGAATTAACTTAGGCTCAGCAAGATCTTCTATAGACGAACTAAAAACTAAAAATGAAAACTTAATTTGTGTTCTTGCTTCGAAAGATGGTGATAAATCAAGCTTATTGGTTTCATCTTCAAAATCAATTCCAAAAGATGTTTTCAGTTCAAATGATTTGTTACAATCCCTCGCTTCTTTGATAGGCGGTAAAGGCGGAGGTAAACCAGATCATGCACAAGCAGGCGGTAGTAAAGTTAAAAACTTTGAAAAGGTTTTTTCTGAAGCTACAAAATATATTCAAAATCTTTAAAAGGCATGAGTAACATTATTGTCCAAAAATTTGGAGGGACATCTGTTGCTAGCCCTAAAAGAATTGAAGCAGTTGCCAAGATTGTTGGTCAGGAAATTGACTCAGGTAACCATGTCACTGTTGTTGTTTCAGCCATGGCAGGTGAAACAAATAGACTGATTGATCTGGCTAAGAAAATTCAAAAGAAACCTGATCCTCGAGAATTTGATGCTGTTGTTTCTTCTGGAGAGCAAGTTTCTGCAGCGTTGCTTGCCATGTCTCTTAAAATGAAAGGTTATAACTCAAGATCTTACAATGCTTTTCAGATGGGATTTAAAACGGATTCCTCCTTTGGAAGAGCAAGAATTAGAAAAGTCTCAGAGGAAATCCTTCAAGATGCACTAGAAAAAAATATTGTTCCTGTAATCACAGGATTTCAAGGGTTTGATGATGAAAATAACATTACCACCCTAGGAAGGGGCGGTTCGGACACCTCCGCAGTAGCTATTGCAGTTTCTTTGAATGCAAAGGAGTGTCAGATTTATACTGATGTGGATGGAGTATTTACAACCGATCCAAATATTTATGATAAAGCCAGGAAACTTGATCATCTAACATACGAAGAAATGTTGGAACTTTCTTCTTTAGGAGCTAAAGTTTTACAAATAAGATCTGTGGAATTTGCAAGTAAATACAAATTACCTTTGAGGGTCTTATCAAGTTTTGGGTCAAAAGGAGGAACTTTGATAAATAATAACGATAATTTAGAAGAGGCTGTGGTATCAGGAATTGCGTTTACTTCAAATGAAGCAAAAATAACTATCAGAAAAGTTCCTGACATTCCGGGAGTTGCAGCAAAAATACTTTCTCCCATAAGCGATGCTGGAATTGAGGTAGATGTAATTGTCCAAAACGTGGCATCCGATAATACGACCGACTTCACTTTCACAGTGCATAAAGATTTTGCGGATGAAACTTCAAAAATTTTAGAAAAGTTACGTAAAGAGTTGGGTAGCGGTGAAATCGAAGTTGATCTAGATATTTGCAAAGTATCCGTTGTTGGAAACGGCATGAAGTCTCACGCAGGTGTAGCAAGTAAAATGTTTGGAGCCTTGGCAGATGAGGCAATAAATATCGAAATGATTTCAACCTCAGAGATCAAAATCTCAGTTGTTCTTGAAGAAAAGTATAAGGAACTTGCAGTAAGAACCCTTCACGATGCATTTGAGTTAGATAAGAATTAATTTATTGCACAATAGATTTCATATTGATAATCTCACTTTAGAGGAGATTTATTATGGAAAATACTTTTGACTATGTTGTTGTAGGAGCTGGAAGCTCCGGTTGTGTTATGGCAAACCGGTTATCCGAAGACGGAAAGAAAAGTGTATTAATTTTAGAGGCTGGTGGGAAAGACACTAATTTTTTTATTCACATGCCCACTGGCTATTCTCAAATCGTCCCGACTAAAAGTGCTATCAATTATGGATTTGAAACAGAACCAGAAGAAACTACAAATAATAGAAAACTTTATTGGCCCAGAGGAAGAGGCTGGGGTGGATCCTCATCAATAAATGCAATGGTTTATATAAGAGGCCATGCATATGATTATGATCTTTGGCGTCAACAAGGCAACACAGGTTGGTCATACGAAGACGTTCTGCCTTATTTTAAAAAAGCTGAATCATTCAATGGAGAGGGAGATAGCGATTATCATGGTTTTGATGGTCCTTTAAGTGTAAAAAAATCCGAGAGTACTCATGATAAGTTATTAGATGTCTTCATAGAAGCCGGCGAACAAGCAGGATTTCCTTTAACGAATGATTTCAACGGAAAAAATCAGGAAGGATTTTCAAGATATGAGCATACGATGGCAGACACTAAAAGAGGCCCAAGAAGATGGAGTTCTGCACGAGCATATTTGCATCCTGCCTTAAAGAGAAAAAATCTTGCAACCGAGACAAATGTTCAAGTAAATAAAATATTATTTGAAGGAAAAAAAGCTGTTGGAGTCGATTACTCTAAAAAAGGCAAGACTTTTTCAGTAAAAGCTAATGCTGAGATAATTTTATCTGCTGGAGCTATTAATTCACCTCAAATATTGATGAATAGCGGCATCGGTGATTCCTCAGAATTAAATAAGCATGGCATTAATGTTTTGCATGAGTTGAAGGGGGTTGGGAAAAACTTACAAGATCATTACGCAGTGGTTAATTCTTTCAATTGTACTCAACCAATAACTTTGCACAGATCAGCAAGTTTCATAAAAACACAGATGTCTGGTTTGCAGTATTTACTTTTCGGGACAGGAGACGCTGCTTTTCCTCCCACCAGTGCGGGAGCATTTTTTAAATCAAGTTCTGAAAAAGATATTCCAGACACTCAAATACATTACGCTTCTTTACAATCCACCGATTTACATGGAAGAGATGGTATGGATTTGAATCATGGATTCAGTGGAGTTATTTGCATTTTGAGGCCGCAAAGTAGGGGTCACTTAGAACTAAAAAGCTCAAATCCAGATGATGCTCCTTTGATGTTTCCTAATTATCTTTCTGAAGAACAAGACCTAATCGATACAAGAAACGCAACAAGAGAGACTATAAGAGTTTTCATGCAGGCAGCTTTTGATGAATATAGAGGAGATCGATCAAAACCTGGTTTAGATGTTAATGTTGATAACGACGATGAACTAGATGCCTGGATTAAGAATACTGGTGAAACTCTTTATCACCCAGTAGGAACTTGTAAAATGGGTAGCGACGATCTTGCCGTGGTCGATGATAATCTCAAAGTCAGAGGAGTTGATAACTTGAGGGTAGTTGATGCATCCATTATGCCAACTTTAATTGGAGGTAATACTAACGCTCCTTCGATTATGATTGCTGAAAAAGCCTCTGATATCATTAGACAAGCTGTTTAAAAAAACTAGAATTGCATCTAAGGAGAGGTGGCTGAGTGGTTGAAAGCGCTCCCCTGCTAAGGGAGTATGTGGTAATCCCGCATCGAGGGTTCGAATCCCTCCCTCTCCGCCACAGATTAGAAAATTACCCACCAAACAAAAATCATTTACAATGAATTTATGCATAATCCAAAGGATAAAGATTTTTTAATTCAATCTGAGTCAGATCTACTCCTTAATAGAGCAAAAGAAGTAATTCCTGGAGGAATATTCGGGCATTATAAATATGCTGTCAGGAAAGACGGGCCCAAATTTTTCTCTCAAGCGGACGGAGCGTATTTTTGGGATGTTGATGGAAATGAATACGTAGATTTAGTTTGTGCTTGGGGCCCTATGATTCTTGGCTATAACAATCCCGTAGTAGATGAAGCAGCTAGAAAACAATTAAATCTTGGCAATACTGTCAGTATCGCCTCTCCTGTGATGATTGAATTAGCTGAAACCTTAGTTGATTTAGTATCAATTGCCGATTGGAGTTTGTTTGGTAAAAATGGAGCTGATAGTACTTCCCTTGCGGTGATGGTATCCAGACAAGAGACCGGTAAGCAAAAGATATTAAAAATAAACGATGGATATCATGGCTCAAATAGTTGGATGCAAAGACGCAATAGCCCTGGCATTATTAATTCAGATTCCGCAGAAGTAATCTCCATCGACTGGAACGACCTAGATGGATTTAACCAAGCAATCTCAGATCATGGAGATGACATAGCATGTTTTATCTCAAGTCCTTATCATCATCCAACTTTCAAAAATAATGTCTATCCAAATGAAGGATACTGGAAACACATCGAGAAAGTTTGTCGTAAAAATAACATTATTTTAATTGTCGACGATGTCAGGACTGGCTTTAGAATTGATCTAAAAGGATCAAATAATTTTTTTGGTTTTTCTCCAGACTTAATTTGTTTAGGGAAAGCCATAGCGAATGGATATCCAATATCTGCCTTGGTAGGAAAAGACTCGTTAAAAGAATCAGCTGAGAATGTTTATTTCACTGGTACCCAGTTTTTAAACTCAGCTCCAATGGCTGCAGCAAAAGCAACAATCGATGAATTAGTTAAGCAGGATGCGGTTACGAAGATGAATATTTTTGGTAACTTGTTAAAAGAAAGGCTAGTCAAGATTGCGGAAGATTTTGATGTCAAGATGATTGTTTCCGGAGTCCCAGCTATGCCTTACTTTCGAATTGAGCATGAAGACAAAACACTCCATTCAAGATGGGTTGATGCTTGCTTGAGTAAAGGTCTTTATCTCACTGATTATCACAATCACTTTATATCAGTGGCTCACGAGGATGAGCATCTGAAAAAAGTTGAGGATATTGCTAGGGCAGCTTTTGAAGTTGTTAAGCTGTAGTTTCTTCCCCTTTAAATTCTCTCCAATTATTGACTAGCCCTTTGTAGTTTATGAAAACCCAAAGCGGCATTGCTGCAAGCAACCACCAAAGCTCAGTTTCAATGAGCAAATAAATACCAGGCACGAAACCAATAGTTCCAACTACAAATCCATAGAATCTTACCTTTGCGCTTAAACTTGTGAGTAAATAAACACAAACAAAGGCAAAAATTTGATCAAATATCTGCGCTGAATTAAAAAGATTAATTTCAAACATAACAATCCTCTAAAAAAAATTTTGCATAGGATAATATATTTCAATAACAATTAGCGAATAATGGATCAATCTTCAAAAATTCTTTTTATTTCTTATAAAGGGTCTATGTATAGATATTTCCAATACATTAAAAGAAATACCGTGTTTGACTCCACCATAATGAGTTTTTTTCCTTTTATCTTTTTCAAACTTGGCCGCACTGATTTAACCCAAGCTGAAATTCAAAAAGGAATAAGTTTTGAGTTAGCAAGAAAAAAAAGAAAATACTTTTACATAAAGTATTTTTGGCCATTCTATGAAGCCTTTCTATACATACTTTTTGTTTTTTATTACAGAAGATTTATTTATGTAATTTCAAAAAGGATGCCTGATTTGATTTGTATATGGAATGGCCACAGGTTACCAGAGTATGCAATAAAACTAATCGCCAAAAAAAATAATATTAAATTAGCTTTTTTTGAAAACGGTTTGCTTCCTAATTCAACAACTGTGGACCCTAAAGGCGTGAATGATTTAAACAGCGTTCCGCGCGAAAAAGAGTTTTATGAAAATTATGTTCCAAGTGGAAAAAGTTTAAATTTTGAGATCCAACAAAGAGCCTCTATAAAAAGCAAAAAAAGTTATGGCAAATCTCCAGAATTATATGAAGCATTACCTGAAAAGTTCATCTATGTTCCTTTCCAAGTTAATCACGACAGTCAAGTTTTGCTAAATTCTCCGAGAGTAAATTCCATGGGTGAATTATTTCAATGGTTAGATTATTCGATTAAAAAAATTGAAGATGAAGATTTATTTTTTGTAATCAAGGAACATCCAAGCGACTCAACGAAATTTAAACACCTCCATAAAGTAAACGAGAGAATTCTTTTCAGAAATTTTGATTCAAAAGATCTCATAGAAAAATCTTTAGCCACATTAACTTTGAACTCTACTGTAGGGCTTGAATCCCTTATTCTTGGGAAAAAATTAATTCTTCTTGGAGAGAGTTGTTTTAAGATCGAAGGCATAACAAGATTTCCTGAATCAAGAGACCAGCTTGTGGAATGCATAAATTCAATAAACAGCTGGGATTTAGACTTAGGTCAGATAGAAAAATACCTTGATTATTTAAATGAAATTTATTGCATCCAGCAATCTTGGAGAAAACCTTCGGAACTGCACTTTAAATCTCTAGAGCAGCGATTTAAAGAGATAATATATTCTTAAGCAATTGCAGGAGCGTCGCTTCCGACAACTTCTTCCCTTAAATTTCTTTTAAGAACCTTCCCAGTAGCATTTCTGGGTAGAGCAGCTATGAAATCAACTGATGCTGGAATTTTAAATTTAGCAAGATTTTTAAGGCAGTGATTGATGATATCTTCTTCCGATAAATTACAATCTGGTTTTAAAACAATGTATGCCTTACCTGTTTCTCCCCATTTTTTATCAGGTACACCAATGATTGCTGCTTCTGCAATTTCTGGAAGTTGATAGATAACGTTTTCAACTTCAGCAGGATATACATTTTCTCCTCCGGAGATATACATATCCTTTTGTCTATCGACTATATAAATAAAACCTTCATCATCCATTTGGGCAGCGTCTCCAGTTTTGAGCCAGCCATCGTCGAATGATTTTTCTGTAGCTTCTTTATTGTTCCAATACCCTGGAGTGACGTTTGGGCCTTTTATCAAAATCTCACCAACTTCACCCTGATCGACTTCATTGCCATCTTCATTCACAATTTTTACTTCAGTATGTAATAAAGGCTTACCTGCTGAACCAACTTTTCTCGCAGCATCTTCACCGGCAAGGCCGATACCTCCCGGACTTGTCTCAGTCATACCCCAGCCTTGCCAAAGTTCGACACCTTTACTTTGCCATGACTTCAAAATAATCTCTGCGCACGGAGCTCCACCAACTCCCGCACCTTCAATTCTTGAAAAATCAGTTGTATCAAAATTTGGATGCTGCATCATAAATTGAAAAGGAGCAGGCACTGCAAAAAAATGTGTGATGCCATAGTCAGGATCATCAATGATTTCCAATGCCTTGCCGGGATCAAATTCTTTCATCAAGACGATTTGACCACCGTAATGAAGAATAGGATTTGCGTAACAATTCATGCCTCCGGTATGGAATAAAGGGAGAAGAATAAGTTGGACTGTTTTATCGTTTACTCTGGTAGATCCTGCTAGATTAACTATATTATAAAACTGCATTTCATGAGTGATCATTGCACCTTTTGGATGGCCCGTTGTACCGGATGTGTACATCAGCATAATCAGATCATCATGCGTAGTTTCAACAACATCAAAATCAATATTTTCTTTTAATGCTTGTTCGTACTCATTATTCTGATCCTCATCATCTATTTCCAATGAATTTTTAATGGAACAATCTTTTGTGAGTGCTTTCGCTGTATCTGCAAAATTAGAGCCATAAATCAAGACTTCTGGAGAACTATCATTAAGAATATATTCAAGTTCAGGTTTAGTGAGACGCCAATTGAGAGGTAATTCTATAGCACCTATTTTTGCGCAAGCGAACTCCAGCTCAAAAACTTCAGTACAGTTATGAATTAAGATGGCAACTCTGTCACCTTTTTTGACCCCTTTATTTTGCAGCCATGAAGCGAGTCGACAAGATCTTTCCTCAAGTTGACAGTAAGTAGTTTCTCTTCCGGTAGAAACTTCTTTTACAGCAACTTTGTTTGGTCTAGTTCTGGCTTGGTGATAAGACCAATCGTAGTATTTGACTGTGCTCATCTAGCCTTAAGCAGCACCAGCACCCAAAACAGACTTAATCTCTAGGAATTCTTCAAAACCAAATTCTCCCCATTCTCTTCCGTTACCGGATTGCTTAAAACCACCGAACGGAGAAGTTAAGCCTGAAGGAGCATTGTTTATGTGAACATTTCCACTTCTAATTTTTCTGGCTACTTCTACTGCATGATCTATGTTCTCTGAGGAAACATAGCCCGCTAATCCATAAGGAGTATCGTTCGCAATTTCAATAGCTTCATCTTCATCTTTATAAGGAATGATGCACAGAACAGGTCCAAAAATTTCTTCCTTGGCTATGGCCATATCATTGTTTACGTTAGCAAATACAGTTGGCTTAACGTAGAAGCCTTGATTAAGACCATCAGGTTTTCCTGGACCTCCACAGACTAATTCTGCTCCTTCCTCAATACCTTTTTCAATTAGACCTTGAATTTTATTGAACTGAACTTCGCTTACCACAGGACCAATTACAGTATCTTCAGCATTTGGATCACCCACTTTGGTCTCATCTGCAGCTTTTTTAGCAGCGGCTTTTGCTTCATCCTGCCTTGACTCAGGAACTAACATTCTCGATGGAGCATTACACGATTGACCACTGTTATTAAACATATGTCTGGTTCCTCTAATAACAGCATTTTCAAAATCTGCATCATCTAAAATAATGTTTGGTGATTTTCCACCTAATTCTTGATGAACTCTTTTAACTGAATCAGCAGAACCTTTTGCAACTTGGATTCCGGCTCTAGTTGATCCCGTGAAAGACATCATGTCTATGTCGGGATGAGAGGACATAGCCTCACCAACTGTAGGTCCGTCACCGTTGACAAGATTAAACACACCATCAGGAATTCCCGCTTCATGAATTATTTCAGCCATGAGCATTGCATTGAAAGGAGCAATTTCACTTGGTTTTAAAATCATTGTGCAGCCAGCTGCTAAAGCAGGTGCAACTTTGCAAGCAATTTGGTTGATTGGCCAATTCCAAGGAGTAATCATACCGACCACGCCAACTGCCTCTTTTCTAATGAACAATCCATCTTTTTGTTGTTCAAAATCATAATTTTTAAGAGTCTCCAGAGCCGTCATAAAATGACCTAAACCAGAGGGTGAGTGTGCTTTTGAAGCTAATGACATTGGAGCACCCATTTCAGAGGAAATAGCTTCAGCCATTTCTGAGCTTCTTTTCATGTAAATTTCTATGATTTTCTCTAAATAACCAACTCTTTCATCTTTTTCAGACGAACTAAACGTGGCAAAAGCATTTTTGGCTGCATCCACTGCAGCATTTACGTCTTCAGAAGATCCTAAAGCAATAGAGCCAATGGATTCTTCTGTAGCTGGACTTAAAACATCAAGCTTATTAAGCCCATTTATTGGATCAACCCATGATCCATTAATATAAAACTGATGATATTCTTTCATTTTTTCCTCTCTTAAGTTTTCACTTTAAATAGTTTCTAGTTAAAAGTTGGGTCTGAATTCTTTCAGCCCACAGAGAAAGATACTTTCTTGTTTCTCTGGGGTCAATAACTTCGTGCACTGAAAAAGACTCTCCTCTCGCAAAGGGATCGCGAGCTTTTCTCAAAGAATCTTCAATTTCTTTTCTTTTGGCTTCGGGATCCTCTGCAGCGGCAATTTCTTTGGCAAACGCGACTGCAACCCCTCCCTCTAACGGAAGAGCGCCTGATTCTGCAGAAGGCCATGCCAACACATAAGGATCTGGACCAAAATGAGCAGCTGCAGCAACACCAAAGGATTTCCTTATCATTACAGTTGCCCAAGGAACAGTTGTTTCTGCGGCCGTAAGAACTGTCTCAGTTCCGTAGAGTATTCCAGCATTTTTCTCTGCTTCTTGGCCTATTAAAAATCCTGGCTCATCAACAAAAGTTAAAATTGGAATATTAAAATTATTACAGTTTTGAATAAATCTTGTCGTCTTCTTAGCATTATCAGCAGTCATCGATCCAGCATAAAAATTTGGATCATTAGCAAAGATTCCTACAGAAAATCCATTCAGTCTTGCAAATGCTGTAATCATGCCTCTTCCAAAATAGGGGGTAATTTCAAAAAGGCTATCTCTATCGACCACCCCTGAAAGAATCTTTCTCATATCATAAGTTCTGGATCTATCTTCTGGGATAGCATCTAAAAGATCTTGATCTTTTCTTTCAATATCATCCTCATTTGGAATGCGCTGGGCTATTTCGTATCGGTTTTGAGGAAAATAACTTATAAATTTTCTTATCTGATTTAATGCTTCCTTTTCGGTATCTACAACATTATCAACAACTCCATTTGATTTATGAACTTCGGATCCACCTAATTCTTCTTTTGTGAGCTCTGTGCCAAAAGCTCTTTCGACGACTTTTGGCCCCGCAATAAGAACTTGAGCAGTTTTTTTAGTCATTACTCTAAAATGTGAAGCAACAAATCTAGAAGCAGGGAGCCCTGCTACTGGACCTAGCGCAGCGGTTGCAACGGGAACTTCTTTTAAAGTCTTAGCCACAGATAAGAATCTTGACTTGGAGAACACCGGATCACCGTAAGATTTTTTTCCTGAAGAACCTTTTACTGATCCTCCTCCCCCCTCATGTAGCCTGATTAGAGGTACTTTATATTGAAGAGCTAAATCTTCTGTATAAACACTTTTTCTAAGTCCAACCGGATTAGGTGAGCCACCTTTGACTGTAAAATCTTCTCCCCCAACTAGAACTTGCCTACCATCAATTTTGCCAAATCCAAGAACAAAGTTTGAGGGAGTGAAATCTGATATTTCTCCCTTTTCGTTTTTTTCTGCATCCCCAGATATTTTTCCAACTTCATCGAAAGAACTTTTATCTAATAGAAGATCTATCCTTTCTCTTAAAGTTAATCTTCCTTTTGCATGCTGAAGCTTTATTGCCTCTGTGCCGCCTTGAGATTTAGCTAATTTATTTCTTAGTTTTAGCTCTTCAACATCACTTTTCCAATTCATTGGCTATTCAAATTCCTCTTCCTGCCACCATGGATAGTATTCGGGCATATCTTTTGAAACTGTATCTGAGAATTCAGGATCTCTTTTCTCCAGAAAAGAAGAGATTCCCTCGGCAACATCATTACTTCTCCCTAAATAATAGACTCCCCTTGAATCTATTTTATGGGCAGACATAGGATGTTTTTCTCCTAACATTTTCCATACCATTTGCCTGGTTAAACTGACAGAAACTGCTGAAGTTTTATTTGAAAATTTGTGTGCTATCTCTAATGCTCTTGGTACAAGATTTTCTTGACTTGTAACTTCTCTGATTAATTTTCCTTTAAGAGCCTCTTCTGCAGAAAATACTTCTCCTGACATCATCCATTCCAGTGATTGGCTTACACCAACAATTCTTGGTAAAAACCAAGAGGAGCAAGCCTCAGGCACAATACCCCTTTTTGCAAAGACAAATCCAAACTTTGCGTTATCAGATGCAATTCGAACATCCATTGGAAGAGTCATAGTGACTCCTACACCAACCGCAGATCCATTAACTGCTGCAATGATAGGTTTTTTAAAATCGTATAACTTTAAAGTGAGCATTCCTCCAGTATCTCTTGCTACTCCATTAACTTTTTTCTCTCTTTTTGACCAATCGAATGTTTTCTCTCCTTGAGAAAGATCTGCGCCAGCACAGTAAGCTCTGCCTGAACCAGTAAAAATAACTGAACGCACAGAATCGTCAGATTCTGCTTCGTCTAAAGTATCCATTATCTCAACCATCATTTTTCCACTGAAAGTATTCATTTCATCTGGTCTTGTGAAGGTAATGAGTAATGAACTGTCTATTTTTTCTGTTTTGAGTGTTTCTTTATTCATAGATTTAAATATACCTTTTCTAATTAAAATTGTGTATCATCGATTCCATAGCGTTGATTTAACCGACTTGCTGACGCTTTAAAAATTAGCTAAACAGGATTTTTCAAACCTGCTTAGCGAAACAAGCAGGTTTTTTTTTGGAGATTATAAATGTCATATGAAGGAAAAAATTTAGAAACCATAGCTCTTCATACTGGATGGAGAAACGATGAAAATACCGGGTCAGTAGCTGTTCCTATTCATCAAACTACTAGTTATCAATTCAATGATACTGCCCACGCAGCAAGCTTATTTGGATTGCAGGAGTTTGGAAATATCTATACAAGAATAATGAATCCAACTTGCGATGTTCTTGAGCAAAGAATGGCTGCTTTGGATGGTGGGGTTGCTGGTTTAGCGGTAGCTTCTGGTCAAACTGCTTCTGCATACTCAATTCAAAATGTTGCAAGAGCAGGAGATAACATTGTTTCATCAGCGCACTTATACGGAGGAACCTACAATCAATTCAAAAATAATATGAGGGAAATGGGAATAGAAGTTCGTTTTGTTGATCCGACTGATCCTAATAACTTTGAGTCGGCTACTGATGATAAAACAAGAGCTTATTTTGCTGAAACCCTTCCCAATCCTAAATTACAGGTTTTTCCGATTGCTGAAGTTGCTGATATCGGAAGAAAGCATGGAATACCTTTAATTGTTGATAACACTGCTGCACCTGTCTTATGCAGGCCTTTTGATCATGGTGCTGCAGTAACGACTTATTCAACAACTAAATACATTGGCGGTCACGGTACTACTATTGGAGGCCTTATTCTTGATGGAGGTAATTTTGATTGGGGTGGGGCAGGAGCTGATAGACAGCCTGCACTGAATACCCCTGACCCATGTTACGGAGGAGTAGTCTGGGATGAACAAGTTACCAAAACAATGGGGCTGCCATTTGCATACCTCCTAAAGCTAAGAACTACTTTGTTAAGGGATCTCGGTGGAGCTATGAGTCCGTTCAGTGCTTGGATGTTTATTCAAGGTTTGGAAACCCTTCCACTAAGAATGCGTGAACACGCTAAGAATGCGCAAGCTGTTGCTGAATTCTTAGAAAATAACGATAAAGTTCAATCAGTTACTTATCCTGGACTTTTTGAGGGTGCAGAAAGAGAAAAGGCCGACAAATATATGAAAGGCGGTTACGGAGCTTTAATTGGTTTTGAACTTCCTGGAGGTAAAGAAGCTGGAAGTAAATTTATTGATTCATTAGAGCTTTTGTATCACGTAGCAAATATTGGTGATTCTAGATCTTTAGCAATTCATCCGGCTACAACAACGCACAGTCAGTTAGCACCTGAAGAGCAGTTATCTGCTGGGGTTACTCCCGGCTATGTAAGGCTTTCAATTGGTATTGAACATGTTGACGATATCATTGCCGACATTTCTCAAGCTTTAGACAAAGCATCTTAAGCTGATTTAAAAAAATCCCTTCTTTCTAAGAAAGAGGGGATTTTTTATGGAAATCACTTGGTGCCCCTGCTAGGAATCGAACCTAGAGCTGCCACTTAGGAGGCGGCCGTTTTATCCAATTAAACTACAAGGGCTATAAAATAGTCGGATTTTCTTCTCCTTCGTACACTTCTTCGGGATCAAAAACCTTTTCTTTTTCTATAAATTCAAGACTTAAATCTTTATCAACCTTTCTGTAAAAGCAAGACTTATAACCGACATGACAACTTGCTCCAAGTCCATCTAATTCAACCTTTATTATTAAACAGTCCTGATCATCATCGATTAATATTTCTTTTATATGCTGAAATTGACCACTAGTTTCACCCTTTTTCCAGATCTTCTTTCTGCTTCTTGACCAATAGTGAGCTAAGTTTGTATCGATACTCAAACTAAGTGATTCTTCATTCATGTAACCATGCATTAGTATTAATTCTGTACCGCTTTCTACCGTTATTACTGGTATCAAACCGTTGTCATCAAACTTAGGCATTAAAGAATTTCCTTCTTCTACCTGTTCTATACTTATTCTCTTTCCAAATTTATTTTTCATCATATGAACTAAATTTACAAAATCGTTATAATTATCAACTATTTAAGCTATTTTGGTTATAAAAAATTGATAAAAGTTGAAAATTTATCTTATTCCTTCAATGATTTTCCTCTACTCGAAAATCTTAATTTCGAGGTAAATACCTCAGAAATTATTCATCTCAAAGGTGAAAACGGATCCGGAAAATCAACTCTTTTAAAAATTTTAAGCGGAATATTAAACAACTTTCAAGGAAAAGTCCTTTCAACTGCAAAAAATGTATTCTTTTTAGGTCATAACTTGGGTTTAAAGGATTCTTTATCCGTCAAAGATAACCTCTTATTAGACTATCGTTTCAATTTTGAGGTCAATTCGTTAAGTGAAGCTTTAACATTATTTGAATTAAACTCCCTTAAAGAAAGTAAATTATTTAACCTCTCACAAGGTCAAAGGAAAAAGGTTTCCTTAGTGCAGTTATTCTTATCCAAACATGATCTTTTTCTTCTAGATGAACCATTTGCAAATTTAGATAAAAAGGGGATTGAAATAATTGAGAATACAATTAGAAGTCATCAAAACAGAGGGGCATCTATCATTTTTACTTCTCATGAGGATCATAATATTTCAAGCAGGGAGCTGGTACTGTGAAGAATTTTTATTACAAAACCTTTCAGAGAGATTCAAAAGTTTATTTGTCCAGATCATCATCTTTTTTAGGCCCAATTGTATTTTTTTTAATAACAATCACTCTTTACCCTCTTGCTTTTGGATCCGATGAAGAAAAACTAGCTGAACTTGCTTCAGGAATAATTTGGATATCGATACTATTAGCGAATTTATTGTCTCATCAATTTATCTTTAATGAAGATTACAAAGATGGATCGCTTGATTTAGTTCTAGCTTCTGGAAAATCATTATTTATCTGGGCAAGTATTAAAATTTTTGTAAATTGGTACTTTTCATCACTTCCTTTAATTTTTTTATCTTTACTAACTTCATTTATGCTCTATCTCCCTTTCGATGCTGCATTGATTCTGGCCTTAACATTATTTTTAGGAACCCCAATTCTTTCTATGTTTGGTGCGTTAGCTGGAGCTTTGACTCTTGAAAGAGGAAATATTGTGGGACCATCAATTGTTATCCCGATGTGTTTGCCGGCATTAATTCTAGGAATACTTGCTATACAGTCCTATAAAAATGAAGAATTCTTTTTTTACATTTTTTTACTTGCTTCCTTTTTATTTTTTTCCATTCCTATTCTTATCGCTTCATGTCTAGGAGCCATAAGACTTCACTTTGAGTAAGATGAAACATTTATTTAATCAATTAATTTCATTTCCTTATTTTTTTAAGATTGCTCAAATAAGTTTTCCCTATTTATTTCTTTTATCTATTTTTGTAATACTGCTTGGTGTTCTATGGGGAGTTTTCTTTTCGCCAGTAGACGCTACCCAAGGCGAGGTTTACAGAATTATATACCTTCACGTTCCTGCAGCTTCAGTAGCTCAGTCTATCTATTACACAATGGTTATTGCTTCAATCACATATCTTATATGGCGAATTAAGATGGCAAGTGTATTCATGATTTCTATGGCCCCTTTAGGAGCTATATTCACTTTTTTAGCCTTGTTTACTGGGGCAGTTTGGGGTCAGCCCACTTGGGGGACTTGGTGGGTTTGGGATGCAAGATTAACTTCAACCCTAATTTTACTAATTTTATATTTAGCAATAATCAGTCTCTTTTCGAGTTTTGACAGGAGAGCTTCAACCGATCAAGCTGTGTCAATTGTCGTATTGATTGGAGGAATTAATCTTCCAATTATTAAGTTATCAGTTGAATGGTGGAATACTCTCCATCAATCTGCATCAATAACTTTGTCGGGCTCAAGTATTGATAATGAAATGTTGATTCCGTTGCTGATTTCTATACTTGGTTTTTATTTGTATGTGATGGCAATTGGAATGCGTAAAATGCAAGTAGAAATTCTCAAAAGAGAGATTTCGCATAATTGGGTAAAAGAAATTTTTAAAGAAAAGAGATGATCTTCGAAATACAAATAGTCCTGATTGTGAGCTTAATTATTTTTGTTATCACTTCTTCAATCGCATTGTTTGGATTAAATAAATTCAAAGAAAAAATAAAATGAGAACAAAAAGAAGGAATAGAGTTATTTTCGTATCCTCTTTGGTCGCTAGTTTGTCTGTGGCCTTTATTTTCATAGTTTTAGCAATGAATGAAAATGTCGATTTCTATTACACGCCATCAGATCTAACAAGTTCAAAAATTATTAATAAAGATAGTCTGAGAATAGGAGGCCTTGTCCAAGAAGACTCAATAAAGATTAGTAAAGATAGTCTAAAGACGAATTTTCTTGTAACAGATTTAGAAAATTCTATAGAAGTCTATTATGAGGGCATTCTCCCTAATTTATTCAAAGAAAACTCAGGAGTAATTGCTCGAGGTTTCTATGATTATTCTGATGGAATCTTTTATGCCAAAGAAATATTAGCCAAACATGACGAAAATTACATTCCAAAAGAAGTAAAAAAGGCGCTTGTAAATGATTCCTGAGCTTGGAAATTTTCTTTTAATTTTCTCAATGATTAATAGCCTTTTATTAATCAGTATTGCCTTTATCTATCCTCCAAAACACAAAAGATTTTTTTTATCAGCCAGCTTGGTTACTTTTTTAGCCATCTTTCTGAGTTTCATAGCTCTTGAAATATCTTTTTTGACCGATGATTTTAGTGTGCTTTATGTAGCAACTAACTCGAATCCTAATTTACCAATTTATTACAAATTTGCTGCACTATGGGGCGGACATGAAGGATCATTATTATTATTTCTTCTTATTTTGGCTGGATGGATCCTGGTCTTTGTTTTTTTTAATGAAGATCAAAAATATTCACCTGCTTTTATGAACATCGTTTTATTTGCGTTGCTTGCTTTCACGGTTTTTCTTTCCAATCCATTCGAAAGATTGCTGCCCATTTCTTCAATATCTGGTTCGGATCTCAACCCATTGCTTCAGGATTTTGCCTTTACAATTCATCCTCCAATGCTCTATATGGGATACGCTGGATTAGTCATTCCATTCGGAATTGCTATGAATTTTCTTTTAAATCAGGAAAAGGTTAAACAACTGGAACCAATACGCTCATGGTCTGTTGTTTCGTGGTCTTTCCTCACTCTCGGAATTTCCTTAGGCAGTTGGTGGGCCTATTATGAACTTGGATGGGGAGGCTGGTGGTTTTGGGATCCGGTAGAAAACTCTGCACTAGTACCTTGGTTGTTGTGCACTGCTTTAATTCATTCATCGATAGCAACCAACGCTAGACAAATTTTTATCAATTGGACTCTTGCCCTAACAATCCTCTCGCTGGCTGGCAGCCTATTGGGGATGTTTCTTGTTAGGTCGGGCATTATTACTTCTGTTCACTCATTTGCACTGGATCCTGACAGAGGTATTTTTCTGTTATTAATTTGTTTTGTGATAGTTATTCTTGGATTTTCTTTATTTTTTTTGAAAAGTGATAGTAGAGGTTTAAAAACTGACATGGGAATTTATTCCAAAGAGTTTATGTTTTTTATAAATAATGCTTTTTTAGTGACCCTATCAGCTATAGTTCTGCTTGGCACCATTTACCCAATTATCTACGAGATTTTTTCAGGTGGAGACCAAATTACTGTTGGAGCTCCATATTTCAATATGGTTACCGTTCCTTTTGCTTTGATCTTACTATTCTTTCAAGCAATCGGGCCTTTAACTAAGTGGGGAGGAAATAAAATAGATAATTTAAATTCAATTGGAATAATCATAATTTCAAGCATTATCCTGAGTTATTTTGTCTCATATTTATTCTTCTCTTCTTCTTTTTACGAATTTATCGGTAATGCAATTGTCTTGATGTTAATTCAATCGTTAGGTTTTCTAGCTTTCAAGAGCTTTCACTCTCAACGTAAAATTAACTTTTCTATGATTGCAGGACATCTGGGATTAGCAATTCTTACTTTCGGCATTACTATCTCCTCTTTAAATTCTGTGGAAAAGGAATTCGTTTTACAAAAAAATGAATCAGTTTTAGTGGGTTCTTCAAAAATCACATTAGAAAATACCCAATCAGTTCAAGAAGATAACTATTACGGTGATAGGGTGACATTTTCTTTCCAAGAGGAAGATAGAATTCTGAAACTTTATCCAGAGAGGAGATTTTATCCGGCATCTAGAATGGAAACTACAGAAGCAGGAATTTATCCTTCCGTTTATAAGGACGTATATATTTCCTTGGGGCAGAAAATTGGTGAAAATGCTTGGGCTGCCAAGGTTCAAATCAAACCTCTGGTACGTTTTATTTGGCTTGGAGCAATAATTATGTTTCTTGCAGGACTTTTAGTAATAGTAAGAACTAATTTTAAATTTAAATGAAAATTTATCCTCTTTTAACGATCTTTTTAGCAATATCACTTTTTGGGCTTTTATTTTTTCAATTATTTCTTAATTCTGATGTTGAAGAATTTAATCAAAAGAGTTTAGCTCCTTTTGAGTCAAAGCTACTTAACGGAGATTCTTTTACAAGTGAGCAACTTAAAAATGATTCTCTTTCGCTGCTCAATGTTTGGGCAACTTGGTGCGTGGGATGTAGATTAGAGCACTCATACTTAATGGAGTTAGAGAAAAAAGGAATATCTGTCATTGGAATAAATTACAAAGACGATAAAGAAAAAGCTTTTAAATGGCTTGATCAATTTGGAGATCCTTATATAAAAAATATATTTGATGATCAAGGAGAGGTAGGATTTTTGTTAGGTGTATCAGGCGCTCCAGAGACATTTTTAATTAAGAATGGAGATTCTATTGTTATGCATCACGTTGGGGTTCTAGACAAAGAGGTATGGAAAAATAAATTTGCTCCTTTGATTAACAAATGAAGGCTTTTTTACTGATTTTGCTTTTTTCTCAGTTAGTCTATGGTGAAGATGAATTTATAACTTTTTCTTTCATAAATGATTCGGATGAAAAAAGATTTTATTCCCTTCAAAAGGAGGTTAGTTGTCCATTATGTGAAGGATCTAGCATTGCTGGATCAAACGCTCCTATAGCATCTGACATCAAAAACAAAATTTACAAGGAAATATTATTAGGAAAATCTGATGAAGAAATTTTAGCTAACTTAAGAAATATTTTTGGTGAAGAAGTAACCTATAAGCCTTCTTTTGAAAACAATATTTTTCTTTGGCTTCTTCCATTGATTTTATTTTTATTAATATTATTTGCTGCAAGAATTTTTCTCAAAAAAAATGATTAAAAAGTATAAGATTTTTGGATTGTCTTTAGTATTTTCTGCTGTAATTTATTTTTTTCTTTTTGGCCAAGAAAATTTTCAAAAACTAAATTTTCAGAGAGATTTACAACTAAATTTTATTGACAATGCTTCTTTTGAGGAGAAAAAAAATAAAATAAATAGCATTATCAATCTCTCTAGCAATAATCCTGCTCAAGTTTACTTTTTAGCCAACTACTTATTTGATAAATCTGAGTATGCATTAGCCTACGGGACTCTTCAGCATTTCATTCTGAACTTCCCTAACGATACTGATGCTGAAGTAATTGCTTTAACAGCAGAAACTAAATATTTATCCAATAATCAAATTTTCAATGATGATATTGAAAGTTTAATTGAACAGTCTTTACTCAAAGATCCTGCAAACGTAAGAGCTTTAATTCTTAAGGGTCTTAAACAGACCTTGGATGAAAATTACAAGGATGCACTTAAATCATGGTCAATTGCATTCGAATACTCAGATGATGCAGATCAAAAAAGAATAATTATGGCGGGAATGAGCAAAGCCTTAAAACAATTGAAATCCCTTGAAGACTAAATAAAACATACAATTAAAGCAATAAATTAGATAAAATATAGAAACTTTTCTTTAAATAGATGAGGCTTAAACACATCAGCCTTTCTGGCTTCAAGTCTTTCGTGGATCCCACGAGAATACCTTTCCCTTCAGATATGTCAGCAGTGGTTGGTCCTAACGGATGTGGTAAATCAAATATTATCGATGCGGTCAGATGGGTCTTAGGCGAAGGCTCGGCAAAAAATCTCAGAGGAGATAGCATGTCAGATGTTATTTTTAACGGGTCTGTTGCAAGGCCGGCTTCCTCGAGAGCATCAGTTGAATTAGTTTTTGATAATTCTTCAGGCAGACTTGGAGGGGAATATTCTAGCTACTCTGAAATTTCTGTGAAAAGACAAGTGGATCATGAGGGCTTATCCTCTTATTATTTAAACGGTTCTTCTTGCAGGAGAAAAGATATCACCGATATTTTCTTAGGTACTGGGCTTGGTCCCAGAAGTTATGCTGTCATTGAGCAAGAAATGGCAACAAAACTGATTAGCTCAAAGCCAGAAGAATTACGCTCACATATTGAGGAAGTTGCTGGGATATCAGTTTATAAAGAGAGAAGAAAAGAAACCGAAAGCAGAATCAAGAAGACTAAGGAAAATTTGGATCGTGTCAATGATTTAAAAAAAGAAATTGATAGAAATCTCTTAAAGCTCAAACAACAAATTAAATCAGCAGAAAAGTATGATTTAGCTAAACAAAATTTAAAAAAATTTAGATCCCTAAAACTTGCATCAAACTGGCTTGCTTCTTCAGAAAAAGTAAAAGAAATGGAACTTAATCAGAAAAGGCAGGAAATAGAGATACAGAAGAAAATCTCTGAAAAAGAAAAAATAAATACTCAAATAGTAGAAACAAGAAATAATCAATCTAACTTGCTTCTACAAATTGAAAAAATGCAGGAATCTTTCTACAGCAGTGGAGCAGAGATATCAAAATCTGAGCAAGAGTTAATTTCTTTAGAAGAGAAAGTAGTTTTAACAAATAATGAAATAGAATCCATTAATCAAAAAATTATTGCTTTAAATTCAAACATAAACTCAGAAAAAAATGGAATTGAACAAATCAGGACTTCATTGGAAAAAGAGACAAATGCTCTGGAAGAGGCCAAAAATGATTTTGAGAAACTTCAGATTTCAAGTTCACCTGAAGAATTTTTGGATAAATTATTAAACGATATCGGAAATCTGATTGTAAAAATTAAAAATTTATCTGAAAGCGCTAATTTTGACAATCAACTCAGAGAGGTTCTCAGTGATTCAACAAATATTCAAAGCGGTCTTTCAAGATATAAGGCTGAATTTAAAAATATTAGCGATGCCGAGAAAGGAGCTTTAAATGAGAAAAGAGAGAAATACACAAAAGCTATCCAAGAAGTTGCAAATAAAAACCTAGAAATAAGCAAACTAGAAGGTGCTATTCACTCAAAACAAAAAGAAATAGAAACATTTCAAAGCAAGACCAAAGAACTCTCTGAATCTAGAGAGTCACTAATGATTCCCATAAATGAAATAAAAAAAGAAATTAAACCCCTTTTAGACAAAAGATCTGGAAATCAAAATGAATTAACTGCTTTAAGGAACAATTTTGAAAGAACAAATGAAGAAATAAGAACGTTAGAAAAAAATCTCAATATAGGGGAAATAAAGATCGAAGAATTAAAATCACTTTCAAATTCTTCTGTTGTTGAAAAACAAAAGTTTCTAACCGAAGCAGAAATATTACAAAAACAGATCCAATCTGAATATGGAGAATTACAAACAGTTCTAGACAAACTAGAACCTGAATTTGATTTAGCTTTCATTGAAAATGCGATTGAAGGATTTAATAAACAAATTGAATCAATTGGACCAATTAATCTGGCTGCAAAAGAAGAATTTAAGATTGAAGAAGAACGAAATCAGGAAATAGAAAGTCAACTCAACGAATTGAATAAAGCGATTGAAACCCTTCAGAGCGCTATTAAAAAAATTGATCAAGAATCTAGAACAAAATTCCAAGATACCTTGGATAGTGTGAATTCAGAAATTGCTAAATTATTTCCTAAACTTTTTGGAGGAGGGCATGCAAAACTGGAATTAACCGGAGAAGACGTCTTGGAGTCAGGAGTGGTTTTGAAAGCAATGCCCCCAGGTAAAAAAAATGTATCAGTATCTCAACTTTCTGGAGGAGAGAAAGCTATGAGCGCTATTGCAATGGTATTCTCTTTCTTTTCTCTTAATCCATCTCCATTTTGCATATTAGATGAAATTGATGCTCCATTAGATGACTTAAATACTTTCCGTTATATCTCCATGGTTGAAGAAATGTCTAAAAAGATTCAATTTATCTACATTACTCACAACAAAATCTCTATGGAGAAGAGTAAACATCTTATGGGTATAACTATGGAAGAAGCGGGGGTCTCAAGACTTGTATCTGTGGATGTAGAGGAAGCCTTAAGCCTTGCAGTTAACGAATGAATTTAAGAGAAATATTAGTTCTGCTAATTTCCTTTTTTCTTGCCGTAACAATAATCCTGACTTTTAGAAAAATAATAAATTACAGAAAAAGTCCAAATAGGAAATCACAAAAGAGTTCCGTTGCTAATGGCAATGATGTAAAGGTTGAACTTGAAGAATTCTCAGATGAAGATTTCATGGATGATGATATGCCGCCTGAACCTGAACCCTCCTCAGATAACTTAATTTATTTGCATATAGAATCCGATCAAAATAACTCTATTCAATATAAAGATCTTCTAAGTTATTTTGATAACAATGATATCAATCTAGCTGATGAAGGTGGCTGGCTTAAGATATATTTAGATGATTTAAATAATTTTTCGCTGGTCAATGGATTGAAGCCAGGGAAGTTTCTTCCTGAGGAGGGGATAGATTCGACTTCCATCATTACAATGATTCTCATTACAGATGAGCAAAATAATTGTGTTGAAGCTTTTCAGGGTATGGCAGAGATGTCTTATAAGTTAGCAGCATATTTATCTGCAAATGTGCTTGATTCAGATAGAAATAAACTGACTAAGCAGATGTATGATCATTACATGCAACAGGCCGAGGAAACAGATCTAAAAAAAATTAAGCTATCCTGATGGTTTCCAAGGAGGAAATTCAAAAAAAATATACAGATTTAAAAAATCGGCTATTAGAACTCAATGAATCATATCATCGACATGACATCTCAGAAGTTAGCGATGAAAAATACGATTCTTTATTCAAAGAATTAATAGATTTTGAAAAAAATAATGATTTTCTCGACACTGAGAATTCACCCACCAAAAGAATTGGTTTTTCTCCGTTAGATCAATTTCAGAAATATTCTCACAGAAAGAAAATGTTATCTTTGGATAACGCTTTTTCAATTAATGATCTTACTGATTTCAATAAAAGAGTTAATCCGAAAGAAAAATTCAATAATCTAAAATTTTCTTGTGAGCCAAAAATGGATGGCGTTGCCATTTCAATAAGGTACAAGGATGGCTTTTTTCATTCTGCTGGAACCAGAGGAGATGGAAGCATTGGCGAAGACGTAACTCAAAACGTAAAGACGATCCAAGGGATTCCGCTAAAACTTGAAAATTTTTCTACTAAAGATCCGAAAGACTTTGATGTTAGGGGAGAAATCTATATGGAACTCTCCTCTTTTAATGAATTAAATAAGCAACTTACAGAAAAAAAATTTGCAAATCCTAGAAACGCTGCAGCTGGAAGCCTAAGGCAATTAGATTCAAAAATCGTTGCAAGAAGACCTCTAAAAATGATTGCCCATGGCATTGGTTTTATATCAGATGAATCTTATTTTGAGTCTCATTCATCTATGATTCAACAATTTAAAAAGTGGGGCTTGCCCACCAATGATCTAGTTAAAGAATTTGCCTCCATAAATGATTGCGAATCATACTTCAATGAGATTTCGTTGCTAAGAGATAGTTTGAATTATGAAATCGATGGCATGGTCATCAAAATTGATGACTTAAAAATTCAGGAAGAAGTGGGTCTGAATGCAAGGTCACCAAAATGGGCGATAGCAAGAAAGTTTAAGGCTTTAGAAGTTACTACCAAGGTCAAAAAAATAATTTTCAATATGGGAAGGACAGGAAAATTAACTCCTGTTGCTCAATTAGATCCAGTTCAAGTTGGAGGCGTAACAGTTTCTAATGCTACCTTGCATAATATTGATGAGATAGAGAGATTAGGGGTTCAGGAAGGGGATATAGTCAGTTTAAAAAGGGCTGGAGACGTAATTCCTAAAATTACAAAAGTTATTGAAAAAAAATCAACAAATAAAGTAAAAGTTTCAGCACCAGAATTTTGCCTGAGCTGTAAGCGAAAGGTGAGTTATTTCGAAGAAAAAATTATTTTCAGCATGGATGATGCAATTGATTCAAATTGTTTTTCCAGACATCAATTCCAAGAATCTATGGATCATTTTGTTTCTAAGGCTGCCTTTAACATAGATGGTCTTGGAGCAAAAAATATCGAGTTGTTTATTGATAAAGGGCTATTAAAACAAAATGAAGATATCTTTAGGCTTACTAAAAATAACTTAGAGCATCTACCGGGTTTTGCTGAAAAATCTGCTAATAAATTAATTTCTTCTATAAAACGCAGTATGGATATCTCTTTGAGTAGATTCATTTATGCGCTCGGAATAAAAGAAGTTGGTGAGGTGACATCAAAAAACTTAGCTGCAGAATATAAATCAATTGAGAATCTTTTTTTCCCATCACCTGATAGGCTCATCGAGATTAATGACATTGGAGAGGTAGTTGCAAAAAATATCAGTATCTTTTTCTCTGATAAAAAAGTTATTAAGATAATTAAAACCATGCAGGACTTAGGAGTTAATATTTCTCATGAAGAGCAGATTTCATCGTCGAATGAATTCCAAGAGATGAGTTTTGTAATTACCGGCAAATTTTCTAAATTTTCTCGAAATGAATTAAAAGGCATTATAGAGTCAAAGGGAGGTAAGGTTTCTGGGTCTATTTCATCTAAAACAAATTATTTGGTCTTAGGAGAGGATCCTGGAAGCAAATTAGAAAAGGCTCAAAAACTCAAAATAGATATTCTTACCGAAGATGATTTTTAAAAGAGCAAGTTTGTTATCTAGTTTTATTTTAATTCTTATTTTAAATTCTTGTGCTGTCTCACCTCCAAAAAAACCCAACGATATATGTTCAATTTTCTTAGAAAAACGGTCTTGGTATAAAGCCGCGATTAAATCTTCAAAGAGATGGAAAATTCCTCTTGAAGTTAATATGGCTTTCATCTTGCAAGAATCTTCATACATTCAGGGAGCAAAACCCGAAAGAACAAAATTATTGGGTTTCATTCCATGGAAAAGAAAAAGTTCTGCTTTTGGGTATGCCCAAGCTCTTGATGGAACATGGGAAAGATATAAAAAAGAAGCTAAAAAAACTTTCGCTTACAGAAGGAATTTTGATGATTCCATTGATTTCATCGCTTGGTACAATAATTTAAGTCACAAAAAAATTGGAATCCCAAGAGATAATGCAAGGCTTTTGTATCTTGCTTATCATGAGGGGCAAGGGGGTTATAAAAAGGGCAGCTATCGAAATAAACCTTGGCTTACTGATGTCGCAACGACAGTTCAAAACAATGCTAATAGATATAAATCTCAATTTAATAGCTGTAAGAATAAGTTAAGAAATCCTTTTTATTACTTATTTAAAAAAGCATGAAATAAGATAGTATTCTTAAATGATTTTTAAAAATATAGTTTTAACTTTAATAACTGTCCTATTGACTCTTAACTGTTCAATGACTGTTCCTGTATATTCAGATCAATTTGAGAGTTTTGATCCTAGCTCTTATGAATCCTTTAGATTTATCAAGCCTGAGCCATTTTCAGATACCTCTGATATTTCAGAAAATCCAGTAATACTTACTAGAATATCTAGGTCCATTCTTGGGTCATTAGAAAACCTTTCTTTAGATGAAGATCAAGCAAATCCAGATCTTGAAATATCTTTCGCTTACGGTTCAAAGGATGATTACAGATATCGACCTATATCTTTTGGTTTCCAATACAGAAGGCATCCCTTTTACAATGATACTTTTTACAATTACGTGCCTTCCAAAGAGTTTAGGCTTGCTATCTATGTGAAAGAATCGAGTTCTCAGGAGGTAGTTTGGTATGGTTCAACAAGATTACCAAAATCTTATTCTTCTGATCAGGGTGTAATTGACGAAGCAGTCGAAAGAATATTCAGCTCTTATCCAAAGAGCTGAATATCTCTATTATCATCTAGTTTTTCGAACCAGACGGGATTTCATTGAATGGTACAGTCTTATCAACTCTGACATCTTGAGGCATGCCTAGAACTTGCTCAGCAATAATATTTCTGAGGATCTCATCTGTACCACCTGCAATTCTAATTAACGGAGCCCCAAGTAGACTACCTTGAAAAAGAGCTCTGATATCATCTTTGTCATCTGATTTGATGATAGAAGCGTTATCCATAAGATCCATTCCAAAATTTGCTATATCTTGAAGTTTATTCGCGCTTACGATTTTAGTTATAGAAGCATCTGGACCAGGAGTATCACCTCTTGAAAGGGCAGAGATGTTTCTCATTTTTGTATATTTCAACCCAGCATACTCGCAGTACCAATCTGCTAGTTTTTCTCGAACTCCACCATTACTGATGGCATTCTCACCATTAAAGTCACTTTCTTTAGTCAATTCAAAAATCTCTTGAAAATCGACACCCGACGCATCTCCAACAGCTAATCTCTCGTTCATTAGGGTAGTAAGAGCAACTTTCCATCCATCTCCAACTTCTCCTAACCTTTGTGAATCAGGAATTTTGACATCAGTGAAATAAACTTCATTAAAGTTTGCTCCTCCGGTGATTTGTCTTATAGGTCTTACTTCTATTCCAGGAGATTTCATATCTAAAAAGAAGTAGGTCAATCCTTTATGCTTAGGTGCATTGAAGTCACTTCTTGTGACAAGAATTGCATAATCACTGTAATGAGCACCTGATGTCCATACTTTTTGACCATTTATTGTCCAAGTATCACCATCCAATTCGGCTTTGGTCTTAATTCCAGCAAGGTCTGAACCTGCGCCTGGCTCACTAAAAAGCTGACACCAAATTTCTTGACCTTTTGCCATTGGCGGAAGGTATTGTTTTTTCTGCTCTTCGGTTGCATAAAGCATCATGGTAGGACCAGCCATTCCTTGCCCAATTTCATGGAAGCCTCCGGGAACTTTATACTTACTCTCTTCTTGAGCCCAGATTACCCTTTCGATTGCCGTAGCATCTCTACCTCCGTACTCTTTAGGCCAATGCAGACAAGCCCATCCAGCTTCATATTTTTTGGTCATCCAATCTTTAGCATCCTGAAGGGCGCTAGATTCACCACCTTCTCCAGTCATTTCCGCGGGACGGTAAACGTCACGGGAATGCTCTTTCTTTTCTGCGTTTGCACTTAGCCAATCAGAGGCTTCTTTTCTAAATTTTGCTTCTTCAGCGGTATCATTAAAATTCATTTAGTACTCCTAAATTATTGAGGTAAATTACTTCTTTCAATCGAAGAAACAAGCTTATCCTTCCATAAACTTTGTCCGCCTATGTTAGCAGATAACAATCTTGCTCTTCTATAAAAAAGGTGACAATCAAATTCCCAAGTTGCACCCATTCCACCATGAGTCTGGATGTTTTCTTTGGAACATTCATAAAAAGCTTTTGTTGCACTTACTCTTGCAGTCGCAGCAGCAACAGGAAGTTCTGGTGCGTCGTTACCTAAAGCCCAAGCGCCAAAGTAACAGTTTGATCTAGCTAGAGTAAGAGAAATATACATATCAGCTAGTTTATGTTTTATTGCTTGGAAAGAACCTATTTGCCTACCAAAGGCGTATCTTCCCATAGCGTATTCTTTTGCCATATTCATTGATGCTTCAGCTCCACCAACTTGTTCAAATGCAAATAAGACAGCTGCTTGATTTAAAAGCTTATCTATTGCTTCTGAAGAAGAATCTTCAATAATTTTTGCATCTGCATCTTTAAAGCTTATGTTTGCATAGGAACGTGAACCATCAAAACACTCGGCTTTTGAAACTTCTACACCTTTGCTATCAGCATCTACTAAAAAAAGTCCAACCTTATCCCCAGACTTAGCCGAAACAACAAAAAGATTAGCAATGTCGCCGTCTGGGACCGCTATTTTTTCTCCACTCAACTTTCCATTTTGAAAAGTTGTTTTAGCGTTATCAGATGTGGGTGTTCCTAGCTCTTCAGAGTGTGCAAATGTTCCGATCATCTCTCCAGCGGCAAGTTTTGGTAGATATTCTTTTTTTAAATCATCATTAGACGAGTTTATGATCGCTGTGGTAGCTAAATAAACACTGGAAGAATATGGAATTGGAGCTATTGCTCTTCCCATTTCCTCAGCGACCACACAAAGCTCAAGAAATCCAAGCCCAATACCGCCGTGTTCTTCAGGAATTGTTATAGCTGTAAGACCCATCTCAACAACTTTATTCCATAAATCTTTATCAAAATTTTCATCGCCTTCTAAAATATTTCTATTCCTTTTAACGGAATCTTCTTTTTCAAAAAGTTTTCTCACTTCTTCTTTCATGACCAATTGATCATCAGAAAATTCAAAATTCATATCTCCTCCATATTTCTCAAAAAAAACATTTCATTGTAACCATCTATCATTAGAATGTAATCCCATATAACTTATATATGGAAAATAATTCTAAAAATATTAGACCTTATAAAGATCTGTCTTCAAGGAAGATTTCTGCATCTTCTTCGATAAGTTTATCGAGTCTTTTAGTTCCTTTAATACTAATAGTTGTAGTAATTTTAAGCACAGTCTTCATAAGCTTGAACCAAAACAAACTCCAAAAAGAGATATCTGACGTTAACCTAAGGCTCTCAACTATGGAAAAAAATCAGGCAGACCTTGGAGAAACTTCCCAGACAACATTGGAATCTCTGGAGCAAAATTTAAAAGATGCAAACTTTGAAATCAGAAAACTCTGGGATTTAAGTAATAAAAGAAACAGAAGAAACATAGAAACTACCATGAAATCTTTGGAAACACTCCAAGAACAATCAGACGACATGGTCAAAAAATCGCAATTGAATGAGGAGTCTTTGAAAAGGCTTGCATTATCTCTAGATAAAACAAGAAAACTCGTGGCAAGAATATCAGGTGCTGATAATTCCTTTGATCAACTCGAATCCAAAATATCAGAAATTGAAGAGGCAAATAAATCTAATATGGCTTTCAGAGAACAGATAAGCGAGGCATTAATTCGAATTCAAGCAGACCTCAGCAGTTTAGAGATTGCTTTAGAGGATAAATAATTTATATTAACTTTCTACGCGGATATGGTGGAACTGGTAGACACGCTAGATTTAGGTTCTAGTGCCGAAAGGTGTGGGGGTTCGACTCCCTCTATCCGCACCAAAGTCAATTTACTTCAAATGCTCTATTAGAAGAGTAGGTACATTGCAAGTATGAGACTTTATAGTCGCAACTAGGGTTTTTAGTTTTCTGCCATCCTTCACGTCTGAAATTTCTACCCCCTCCGATACCAACCTAGCATGCGTTTTTTTTATATCTTTGGTTGTCCAAGCTAAACCCCAAGCTTTATCAATAGGTTTATCTGCATCGTTTTCTATTCCAATGGCTTCAATCGTCGTTTGATTCGTTCTAAAAAACAACATTCTTCCTCCCCATTTTTCAACATATAGATCCAAAGCGAGTTTGATTCCGTAAGTATCTCTGTAAAGCTCTATTAATCCATCTGGATCATTGGAGTTGATAACAATATGATCGAGACGCTCAACTTGATCGTTTTCAAAAGATTCGTATTTCGGAAGAATCCCTGAGGTGTGCTCAATTAACAGGGTAAAGACTCCACGAGTAGATTCTTTTGGGAGCATAATATTTTTCCATTCTCTTTTAGCGCCTGAATCTAAATTGATTCCCTCGCCAGACGTAATTTTTATATTTTGGAAATTAGAGTATTCCTTAGATTGAAAAACTTCTTCAATGTTTTCAACTTCCAATGCGATACCAAAGATACTTTCTCCATTTCCCTTGATATGGTCGTTAACTTGATCAGCTAAAAATCCTTCTGAAGTTCCAGCAATCAATTCTAAATAAAGATTCTCCAAAGGGAACAGAATATTTTCAGTTCCAAGACTAGGATGTTTACCGCGCCAAGTGGGTTTGAGACCTAAAACTTTTTCATATTGAAGAGACGATTCTTCAAGATTTTTTACAGCTATTAAAATGTGATCTATCGATTTAATCATTAATTATGAGCAGTAGTCAGGATTTAAATTTTCGTATAACCTAACAATGATATATTTTTTATGAGGAGAAAAAAATGAACTTTGAAAATTCTGACAAAGTAAAAGATTTACTAGCTAGGGTATCTAAATTTATGGATGACAATATTTATCCAGCAGAAGCTGTTTATGCAGAACAAATGCAAGCTTTTAGAGACGAAGGTAATCCTTGGCAAGTTGTTCCAATTGTAGAAGAACTTAAAAAGAAAGCTAGAGCAGAAGGGCTTTGGAATTTCTTTTTACCTGAGAGTTCTTATGGGTTTGGATTGACTAACCTTGAATATGCGCCTTTGGCTGAATTAATGGGTAGAAGCGGCATTGCTTCTGAGGTATTTAATTGCTCGGCTCCTGATACAGGAAACATGGAAGTAATAGAAAGATATGGAAATGATGAGCACAAAAAATTATGGTTAGAACCATTGCTTAATGGTGAGATCAGATCAGCGTTTGCCATGACTGAGCCAAATGTTGCATCTTCTGATGCAACAAATATTTCTAGTTCAATTGTTGATGCTGGAGATCATTACGTCATCAATGGTGAAAAATGGTGGACTTCTGGTGCTGGGGATCCTCGTTGTAAGATTCTTGTCTTCATGGGCGTAACTAACCCAGACAACCCGAAACATCAGAGACAATCACAAATTCTTGTTCCTATGGATACCCCTGGGATCGAAATTTTAAGAATGATGAATGTCTTTGGTTCAGATGATGCCCCGCATGGACACGGTCATTTGAGATTTACAGACGTGAAAGTTCCTAAAGAAAATCTACTTTTAGGTGAAGGTAGGGGTTTTGAAATAGCTCAAGGAAGACTTGGTCCAGGAAGAATTCATCACTGCATGAGAACAATTGGTGTTGCCGAAAGAGCTTTAGACATTCTCTGTGAGAGAGCTACAAATCGAGAGGCATTTGGTAAGCCTCTTGCTGAGTTAGGAGGAAACTATGATGTCATTGCAGATTGCCGCATCGAAATCGACAGCTGCAGATTACTTACTCTAAACGCTGCTCATATGATGGATACTGTTGGTAACAAAATTGCCAAGAGTGAAATTGCTCAAATTAAAGTGGCTGTTCCAAATATGGCTTTGAGAGTTATCGATAAAGCAATTCAAATTCATGGCGGAGCTGGAGTTTCTCAAGATACTCCTTTAGCCAGAATGTACGCAAGCATGAGAACCTTAAGACTTGCTGACGGTCCTGATGAGGTTCACAGAAGAACTGTTGCCAGATTAGAACTTGGTAAACATCAAGCACAAGCAGCTAAAGATGGTTCACCAGACGTATACGTAGGAAGGCCTAGTTAGTCTTTTTAGTTCTTCTGCAGCGCTCGCTGCAGAAGACTACGTTATCCCATTCACGTTCCCATTTTTTTCTCCATGAAAAAGGTTTATTGCACCTTTTACATATCTTTTCTGGGAGGGGTTTTTTCAAGAAACTAGTATGTCGTTGAGCTGATAAAGTCTTCAGCAAGATTAAAAATCCTTTCTTTTTTATCTTTATTCATTTTATCCAAAGATCTTGTCATCAACGACAACCTAGGATTAGATTTAAAGAATTCGCTGTGCCTAGAAATAAAACTCCAATATAAACCATCTACGATTTCACACCAATCTCCTCTTTTAAAATTACTCATTTTTAAAAGATAATTCGAACCACAAATGTAAGGTTTAGTCGACATAATCCCTGCATCTGCATAAGTACTCATTCCAAAAACATTTGGAACCATCACCCATTCTGATGAATCTAAGTACATTTCCATAAACCAGGTGTAAATTTCTTTGGGCGACACTCCTGCTAGGTTCATGATGTTAGCAATAACCATGAGTCTATTTATATGATGGGTATAGCCATGATCGATAGAATCCTTAATTGCTTTATCCAAGGGATCAATTCCAGTTGAACCTTCATACCAGCAATCTTTTAATTTTTTATTGTGATTAAAGAAATTAGAATTTTCTTGATCAACACCCTTGAGGTCGTAAACACCTTTTATAAATTCTCTCCAACCTATAATTTGTCTGATAAATCCTTCAAGAGAATTTAATGGGATGTTATTTTTCTTTGCGTAACTTAGAGACTGATCTACAACTTCATCAGGAGTTATCAAGCCGATATTTAAAAGGGGGCTAAGAAGGGAATGAAACAAAAAAGTTTCATTTGTATCTATTGCATCCTCGTAATCGCCAAAAAGTGAAAACCGCTCCTCTAAAAAAGATTTCAACCATTTTTTTGCTTCGTTTCTGTTGCAGGGGATTTTCATACCATCAAGTTCCCCAGGATGATTAGAAAAATTTTCCATGATGATATTTTTTATTTCTTCCTTATAAATTGAATCTTTTATTTTTGGAATTTTTGGAATAGATAGACCTTTAGGTAACTTTTTACGATTTTCTTCATCAAACGACCATTTATCTCCAATAGGCTTATCGTCACTCATCAAAATATTTAGCTTTTTTCTCATTTTTTTATAAAAGTCAGCCATAAAAAGTCTTTTTCCGTCCATGAGGTCTTTGAACTCACCTTTTTGAAGAATAAACATAGGATTATGTAGTTCTTCATAATTCAAATCCTTGGACTCTAAAAATGCATAGAGTTGTTCTTTAAATGCTTTATCTGCAGGCTCAAAAAAGTATAACTTCTCAATTTTATTTTTCTTGATAACATCCGCGACGTTATCAAAGTAACTTTTTTTATTTTCTGTTAAATCTATGTAATGGACGGTTTTGTCCAATGAGATAAGAGAATCTCTATATTCACGCATCGAGGTTAAAAACATTAGAATTTTTGATTTGTGATGCTTGACGTAAGTGCATAGATCATAGTCTTCAATCATCAATACATGATTAAAGTTATATTTTTTTAGTTCCTCTAACGGAAATAATTGATTTCCTAAGACAATTAATAGATTATTCTGCACCACATAATGTTAACGATTCATTTTTAACTAACGTAATAATTTTATGAAAGATATTTTTCCTACTCCTGGTGGTTCGGTAACAGTCACTGATGAAATGTGCGACATGAATGGTCATATGAACGTTAGGTTCTATCAAACAATTCCAATGGACTACGAAGGTAATTTTTATCATAGCCTTGGATTTGGAGAAGATTATATTTCCAAGGGATATTCTTCATTTACTATCGAACAAAATATTAGTTACCTTAAAGAATGTCTCAAAGGCGAGGTACTAACTCCTCGTTTTCGCATGCTGAATGTCAATAAAAAGCTTTATCATTATGTCTGCGCTATCTGCAAAGAGAATGATGAGGTTGCTGCTTTGGTGGAAACTGTTGAAATTCACATTGATATGTCGATTAGGAAATCATCTGAAATGTCAGATGAAATCTTCAAAACTATGGCGGACATGAAAAAGGATCATGATTTAAGTGCTCCTTATCCCTTCGATATCAAACTAAAAATTAAGTCAATTATTTAGATTTAAAGATAGGTTCTCTCCTGTCGAGAGATGCTTTTATTCCTTCTTTGAAATCATCAGTTTCTCTTAATCTATTTTGCTCAGATAGTTCCCACTGAGTGATTTTCTCAATCTCATCAGCCAAACCTTCTTTGATTGTTGACCTTATGGCCTGAACTCCAAGCGGACCAGCCGAATTAATTTCATGAGCTAAATTCTCTGCCGAAGACATTAACTCTTCCTTGGATACAAAATAATCAGCTAATCCAATATCAAAAGCCTCATCCCCAGCGATTCTTCTACCAGTTAACAACATTTGAGCAGCCTTTTGGTGACCTACAACTCTTGGCAACGTAATTGTCGTCCCGAAGCCTTGATGAAAAGCTAACTTTGCAAAATTTGCACTAAATCTTGATTCAGGACAGGCAACTCTAAAATCACATGCCAAAGAAACGCCAAGCCCACCGCCAACGGCAGCACCTTGAATGACTCCAATAATTGGTTTCTTTGTTCTGAACAATCTGACAGCTTGTTGATACAACTTTTCATAAGGATCTGACTCTTCCTTCATAGATGATCTAGTGAAATCTGCTCCCGCACAAAAATGTTTGCCTTCGGAATAAAGTATGATTGATCTGCATTCATCATTTTTGTCCATTTCTTCGAGGACATCGGCAATTTCGCCTATCAATTCTGCATCAAAAAAATTATTTGGCGGCCTATTTATTTTTATGTAGGCAGTATGATTTTTTAACTCAAATACCAAGTCATTTAGTTTTTCTAAGTTCATAATAATTCTGTAATTTTTTATTCTAGTTAGTAACTTACAGGTAAAATAACTCATATGTCGAGTTTATTTAGTTTCTTAAAAAAAATAGATTACCTTCTGTTTTTTATCTATGGAATTATGGGCTTTGGTAGTTTATTTTTTATTCAAGCTTTTAGAGATTTCATGACATTGAATGCTACTTTGGAATTTCTTATATGCTTTTTAATCCTCTCTCCTATCTACTATTTGGTTCGAGTTCTGAAAAAAAAATATATAAATGATTAGATTAATTCTTGGTATTGGAATTGTGTTGGTCACTTCCATGTTAGTTACCTATCTAACGAGGAAATTTGGCAAATCCATCGCCATAGCACTCTCCATCTCCATTGGAATTGTTGTCGGTGTGATTATTTATTCTCATGAAGATGGTTGTGTCGTAGAATCTGAAGAGCAAGCTGCAAAAATTTGTTGGTTCAAATGAAAAAATCATTTTTAGATATAGTTGAAGAAGCATTGGTTAACGTTAATGAAGTGGATTGTATTCAATTAAAACATGCCAAAGATAACGAAGAGGATTTTATTCTAATCGATAGTAGAGAAAGGGAAGAATGGGATGCTTCTAGAATTCCTAATTCGGTCCATATGAGTAAAGGATTGATCGAAAAAATGGTTGAAGCAAACATTCCCGATCGAGACACAAAACTTATTATTTATTGTCAATCAGGTTTTAGGTCGGTTTTAGCTTGCGAAAGCATAAAACGTATGGGTTATAATCAAGTTTCATCTTTGAAAGGCGGAATCTCTGAATGGCAGTCTTCAGGATTTCCCATAGAGGATTAATACAAATAAAGAATATTATGATTGATGTAGCAGTAATAGGCGCAGGTATCTCTGGAATAGGTGCAGCTTCTTATTTGACAATGAAATGTCCAAATAAGAGTTTTCAAATTATCGAATCAAGGAAAAATATTGGTGGAACTTGGGACTTGTTCAAATACCCAGGAATTAGATCAGATTCCGATATGTATACGATGGGTTACTCCTTCAAACCATGGAAGGAAGACAAAACCCTTGCTGATGGATCGTCAATCCTAAGATATTTAGATGAGACTATTGATGAATACCATCTCAGAGACAAAATTAGCTTTAATACTAAACTGACGTCTTTACAATGGAATTCTAATGAAGCCTGTTGGACGCTTGATTTAGAAACACCTGAAGGAGAAAAGCAGATCAAAGCGAAATTTGTTTTTATGGGCACTGGATATTACAACTATGAAAAAGGCTATCTTCCTGATTTCAAAGGATCAGATTCGTATAAAGGAATAAAAATCCATCCCCAACATTGGCCTGAAGATTTAGACTATGAAAATAAAACTGTTGCTGTCATTGGAAGTGGCGCCACGGCTGCAACTGTCGTTCCAGCGTTAGCTGAGAAAGCTAATCATGTTTACATGATTCAAAGATCGCCAACTTATTATTTTCCTGTGCCTGAAGTTAATGCATTCGGTGCTTTTCTAAAAAAGATTCTTCCCCATTCGTTGGCATATAAAATTGTGAGAACTAGGAATGTTTGGCTACAGCAAACACTTTTCAAACACAGCAAGAAAAATCCAGAAAGAGTTAAGAATCTTCTTTTAGATGAAGTGAGAAAACATTTACCTGATGAATACGTAGATAAACACTTCACTCCAACCTACAATCCATGGGATCAAAGAATTTGTGCTCTGCCAGAGGGTGACTTATTTAATGCTATAAACGAAAAAAGAGCATCTGTTATTACTGGTCATATAGGCTCGTTTACAGAGACAGGTATTAAAATGGAATCAGGAGAAGAAATCCAAGCAGATATTATTGTTACTGCTACTGGGCTACGAATGCAATTTTTAGGTGGAGCTGATGTGAAAGTTGATAATCGAGATATTGATATGCCTAATACAGTTGCTTACAAAGGAATGATGTACACAGGCGTGCCTAACCTGATTAATTCTTTTGGATACATTAATGCATCTTGGACGCTAAGATCTGATCTAACATGTGAATTCATGTGCAAGTTAATTAATTATATGGATGAAAATAAAATAACTCATTCATTACCAGATCCAGATATCCAAGTTACAGAGGATGATTGGTTAAATGGTTTTTCTTCAGGTTATTTGATGAGGTCAATGCATTTATTTCCAAAACAAGGTGAAAAATCTCCTTGGAGAAATAATCAAAATTATTTTCAAGATCTTTTTGATATTAAATTCAAGAAAATTGATGACGGTGCATTAGTCTTGAGGAATTAATGGACGGATTTTTTAATATTTTTAAAGAAGTTTGGGAAGAGGGTCTTTTAGGAATCGGTCTAACAGAACTTTTTATATCCATCGGAATTTTGGTTATTGCTCTTTTGCTAAGAGCATTCATCGTCAGTAGATTTTTTAAGTGGTTGGAATCAGTTGCTGACAATACAGAAACAGAAGTTGATGATGTTGTATTTGAGTCCCTCAGGAAACCAGTGGGTTATGTTCCTATAACGCTCGCTCTTTACTTAATAAGTATTTATTTGCCTTTATCAGGATCACTGGGTTTGTTCATAGAAAATTTAGTCAAAGCATCGCTAGCTTTCACAATTTTTAGCGTTTTTACCAACAGTGTTTCACCCCTCTTTTCCATGCTAACTGGCACCAGCATTTTAACCGCCGCAATGACAATGTGGCTTGAAAAAGCCATAAGAGTTTTAATTTGGGTCATAGGCTTTGCAATAATTTTAGATATATTTGGAATTCAAATAGGGCCCATTATTGCAGGTTTGGGGTTATTCTCAGTTGCAGTTGCCTTAGGTGCTCAAGATCTTTTCAAGAATTTAATCTCCGGAATTTTAATAATTGCTGAAAATAGATTTCAGCCAGGCGATAGAATTGAAGTGGAGGGTCATCTTCACGGAATGGTTGATAAAATTGGATTTAGATCAACAGTCATAAGACTTTTCAATACCTCTCCTATGATCATTCCCAATAAAGATTTATCTGATGTAAAAGTTATCAATCACGGTGAGATGTATCACAGAAGAATAGATTGGAAAATAAACCTTGTTTATTCGACAACTCTCGAGCAACTCAAAGAAATATGCTCGAAAATTGATGAGTTTCTAAGGGACTATGAAGGACTGGTAGAAAACGTAAAGCAAGAATCCTTTGCAAAAACTGTCGCCTTTAATTCAAGCTCTATTGACGTCCAAATATTATGTTTTACTAATCCTTGTAACTTCACTGAGTTCTCAACCATCAAGCAAGATCTTGTATATTCAGTAATTGATATAGTTAGATCCAGTGGAAGTGAATTTGCCTTCCCTTCAAGGTCAATATATGTTGAATCAGGTGGCTCAGATGGCATTATGGATGAAAATGAAGTGCATGCTTCTGCGGTAATCAATAATGAAGCTGAGGATAAAAAATAATATTCTTTGTTCTCAAGTTTACTAAATTAGATATAATGCCATCTGAGGATTTATGAAAAAACCATTCCGCATTTCTCTACTTTTATTATTAACGTTTGCTGTTGGTTGTGCAAAACCTATCTTCTGGTATCAAACACCTGAACCATTGAATCTGCACTTTGATTTTGATCCAACACTATTGAACTGTATAGAATTATCAGAAGAATCTGTAAGAGTTTCTAATATTGTAGAAGATCTTGCTGACAAGCTAGTTAACGAAGCGGATAGAAATGTGTCATCTGTTTTTTTTGGATTTAGGACAAATAATCCTCTAAGTGGGAAAAATTATTTTGGGGTTGGTTCTGAATCTGTGAATCCAGCTGTGTACGAGTTTAGAAGACTTCAATTATTACTCGAACAAATAGAAACCTTGCAGATAGATAACTGCTCTCCTACTGTAATCACAATCACAGAAGAGCAAGGATAATTCTCTTTTTCTTACGAATGGTTTGCTTGCCAAATCTCTTTAAGCCCTTACTATTTTTGATAGCTATTTTTGCATCTACTGCTTTTTCTTCAAAAAATATAACTATTCATGAAGACAAAATTGTTTTTGGAGCCGGTTGTTTTTGGAGCGTTGAGAAAAAATTTGCCGAATTATCAGGAGTGATAAACGTTGAATCTGGTTACGCTGATGGAATCGGTCTTGAGCCAAAATACTCCGAAATTACAAAGTTTAAAAATAAATTCAATGCTGATAATTTTGCTGAGGTTGTCCAGGTAACATACGATAGAAATTCAATTTCCTTAACCGATCTAATTAAGTTCTTCTTTGAACTGCATGATCCAACACAAAAAAATAGACAAGGTAACGATATAGGAACTCAATACCGATCTCTAATATTATTTAATGATCAATCCGAAGAAATGTTATCCATCGAGTTAAAACATGAATATCAAATACTGCTAAGAAAAGAAGGTTATGGAGATATAGTTACAGATATAAAGAAGTTGAAAAAGTTTTATCCTGCAGAAGAATATCATCAAGATTACTTAGTTAAGAATCCTAATGGCTACTGTCCAGATCATTCAACAGGTATTGTTTTTAAAGAGGTTGAAAAACCTAAGATCGATAACAGTTATTTACTTGCTGGAAAGTTCATTTTAGTTTTGGATTCAGAATTTTGTCCTTACTGCACTAAGCTTAAAAATGAAGTTTTATCTGATTATGAGGGTTCAATCCCTTTACATTATAGATATTCCTCAGAATTGCATGATCTTCAATTATCATCTCCTACTTGGGCTACACCAACTATCTTTTTTATTGAAGATGGAGTTGAGAAATTTTCTCTTCAAGGATTTGTGCAAAGAGAAAACTTCTATAAGGCTCTTGGTATTTTTAAATTAGGAGAAAGTGAAGCCTATAGCGTTGCTTTTAATCAAGGAACGGATCCTGTCTTTTGCAAAGAATATGAGTTATTTAAAGATACTCCGGAGGGAGTTTTTATTGATAAGCTCAGTGGAGCTCCTCTTTTTGATACAAAAGATAGATTTAATTCCAGAACGGGATGGTTATCTTTTACTAAACCAGTAGATGGGTCGGTTACAGAGCACATGGACTACAGTTATGGAATGACTAGGGTTGAAATTAAATCTAAATCTTCAGGAATTCATCTCGGACACGTTTTTCAGGATGGGCCTAATGGACTTCCCAGATATTGCATCAATGCAACTGTGCTAGAATTCGTTCCCAGAAATATATAGACACGTAGCTCAGTTGGTTAGAGTACTACCTTGACATGGTAGGGGTCCCCGGTTCGAGTCCGGGCGTGTCTACCATTTTAGAATTATCTTATAAGACAAATTACAGATATTATTCCTTGATGAATAAATTGCTCGAATCTTTTCTTCGTTCTGATCATGCTGGTGAAGTAGGCGCTGTTTACATATATAGAGGGATTCTCTCCATTGCTAAAGATCCAGCGTTGGTTGAGTTTTCAAAAAGACATTTAGAGACAGAAAAAGAACATTTACGAAAGATAGAAGAAGTTCTTCCAGCAAGCAAAAGAAGTAAGTTAGTTAGCATTTGGAAAGTTGCTGGCTATCTTCTGGGTTTTCTTCCTTCTCTCTTTGGACCTAGAATAGTTTTTGCAACAATCGAAGCAGTTGAGTCTTTTGTAGAAGATCATTACGAAGAACAACTCAAATACTTAAGGGCACAGAATGACCCCGATCAAGCCCTTATAAATCTCCTCCAATCTTGTCAGGATGATGAGATTGAGCATAAAAATGAGTCCGCAATTAAAAAAAGATCTACTCCTGGTATCCTCCTAAACTTATGGATGAAAATTGTAGGGTGGGGATCTTCATCTGCAGTCAAAGTAGCAAAAATAATCTAGATAAGCCTACTTTTATTATTAAGCAATATACTGTATATTTATACAGTACTTAATTTATTTTTTTATTTTTGCGAATGATATCTGAAGATCAAAAGCGCAGGGTAAATCTGCCTCTTTTCAATGACAAAATTGCTGTTGGTTGGCCTAGTCCTGCAGATGATTACGTAGAGAGATCAATAGATTTAAATGAGTACCTGATAAAGAATTCAGCTGCGACCTACTTTTTAAGAGCTGCTGGTGATTCTATGATTAATGTAGGTATACATAACGATGCAATTTTAATAGTCGACCGAAGTATCGAGCCAACTGACGGCAAGATAGTCATCGCTTCGGTCGACGGATCTTATACCTGTAAGCGATTACAACTTTATCCTGAGCCTAGATTGGTCGCAGAAAATATTAAGTATCCGCCTATTAAAATAGATAAAAAGGAAGATTTTGAAATAATTGGCGTTGTGTTGGCTGCCATCAATCAATTTTGATTAAGAGATGTTTGCTTTAGTAGATTGCAATAGCTTTTATGCTTCTTGCGAGAGAGTTTTTAGACCAGATCTAAAAAATAAACCAGTGGTCGTTTTATCAAATAATGATGGCTGTGTAGTGGCTCTCTCAAAAGAGGCCAAAAATCTTGGTATTAAGATGTGTGATCCTTGGTATCAGATTGAGTCTTCTTATACCAAAAAAGGAGGTTATGCCTTTTCTTCTAATTATGAGCTTTATGCCGATATATCGGCACGCATAATGACAACGCTGGAACGACTATCTCCTAATATAGAAATCTACAGTATTGATGAAGCCTTTCTAGATTTAACGGGAGTTAATAATTGTCAAAATTTGCAGGATTTTGGAATGCAATGCAAAGAAACAATCAAACAATGGACGGGAATGCCCGTAAGAGTAGGCATCGCTCCAACTAAAACTTTATCTAAAATAGCAAGTTATGGAGCCAAATATTATCCAGCCACGCAAGGAGTAGTGGATTTATCCAAACCGGAAAGACAAAAAAAACTATTAAACTTGGTGCCTGTCCAAGAAGTCTGGGGAGTAGGCAGAAAGATTCACAAAAGATTAAACCAAATTGGTATTAGGACTGCCCTAGATCTTGCAATGATAGATACAAAATACGTAAGAAATAACTTCAACATAGTTCTGGCAAAAACAGTCAGAGAACTTAGGGGGGAACCTTGCATTGGCCTCGAAGACCAGCCATCTGCAAAAAAACAAATTGTGGTTAGTCGAACCTTTAGTAAAAAGGTAGATGATTTGAGGACTTTAGAAGAGGCGGTAAGCGACTATGCAGCACGAGCAGCAGCTAAGCTTAGAAGGGAAAATAGAAGATGCCTTTATGTTTCTGTTTTTATCAGAACAAATCCTTTCAGGACGCAAGATCGGCAATATAGAAATTCAGGAACAACTAGGTTGATTGCTCCAACTAGCGATACTAGAGATATTATTCAAAATGCAAAAAAGAGCCTCAGAGCCATATATAGATCGGGTTTTAATTATATAAAGGCAGGAATATTACTTTCAGATTTTTACGATGATCAAATTCAGCAGTATGATTTTTTTTACCCTAAAGAAAGGACCTTACACAGCGATCAACTCATGAATACCATAGATAAAATAAATAAGAAGGGATTACCGCCGGTTTATTTCTTAGCTCAGGGGATTAAAAGAAAATGGTCAATGAAGAGAGAAATCCAATCACCTAGATATACAACTTCTTGGAACGATCTTCCAAAAGTCAGTTAGATTTTTTACTCGATACCCACGAAATATCTTCGTCATAATCCGATAGAGTTTGATCAACTCCAAGAATAAGAGAGATCAAAGCCATTCGGACGAGAAGACCATTATCCGTTTGCCTGTATATGGCTAGGTTAGGATTTTCATTCATATCAGTATCAAGTTCATTAGCATCAGGACGAGAGTCTCTTGGAAGCGGATGCATGATGACTGTATTTGGCTCACAATTTTCGGTATAGATATTTTGATTTAGTTTAAGAAGGCCTTTGTATTTATTAGCCTCTTTAGGAGAATCAAATCTTTCTTCTTGGAGTCTGGTGACATAAATAATATCTACATCACCAATACCGGACTCTATTGAATTGAATTCATTTATTTTCATTCCGTTATAGACTAGATCTTGTCTAATTTCAGGAGGAAGTTTTAATTGTTCAGGCGATATTAAGTTGAAGGATATATTTTCAAATAAATTTAATGCCTTACAGAGAGAATGAACAGCTCTTCCAAATTTTAAATCTCCAACAAGAGCAATGTTGCTTCCGTCAATGGATTTACCTTTAGATTCTAATTCAAGTTTGATGGTGAATAAGTCTAATAGAGCTTGACTAGGGTGTTCATTTTCTCCATCTCCTGCATTGATTACAGGAACTCTTGAGGCCTCTGAAAATTCCTGGACAGAATTTTTTTCAGGATGCCTCATGACTATTAAATCGCTATAGCCGCTTAATACTCTGGCAGTATCGTATAAAGACTCACCTTTTGCTAGCGAGGAAGCTTCAATGCCGGTAGTTTCCCTTACTTCTCCACCCAACAGATTAAAAGCACTTCCAAAGCTAATTCTTGTCCTTGTGCTGGCTTCGAAGAACATGTTACTGAGAATAGCTCCTTGAAGGACTCTAGTTTTTTTCTCTCGGTTTGCATATGGGATCATTTTTTCAGCTATTGAAAAAACTTTAACGATATCGTCTTTATCAAACTGATCTATGGAGAGGATATGATTGCCAAGAAACTCCATGTAAACATTCTAACATTGAAAGATTGTAAATTCTTTGAATATTCAAAGATGAGACTATTGCAAATTTTTTTGACTATGACATATTAAATCAATGTCACAGGATTGCTTGTTACTCAATGGAAACGGAAAGCCAATAAGCTACTTTCCTTTATCTGTTGTAGATTGGAAAACTGCCATCAAGTTAGTCGTTACCAGAAACGTCATAATCGTTAGAGAGCATCCAGATTGGTTCGTTCATTCACCCAGCATGAAACTCAAAGTCCCAAGCATTATTATGTTGAGGAAATATTACAAGTATACAAATAACGTAAAATTTTCAAGATCCAACGTCTTTCTCAGGGACATGTTTACATGCCAATATTGTAAAGAAGTCTTTCAAAGAAAGGAATTAACCATAGATCACATAATTCCAAAATCAAAAGGAGGGGGATCGAGCTGGGAGAATGTCGTAACAGCATGCAAAGATTGTAATATTGCTAAAGCTGATAAATCTTTAGACCCTTCGCCTGTGGCAATAAAACCAAGTTATAAAGCATTGTTAAAAGGCCAAAACTCTCAAATCGAGTACAAAGACGATGTGTGGAGAGAGTATATAGTTGCCTAAATTATCCGTATTTGACTGAACAACCGTAAGGTCTTGTTTTTGAAATAGATATAGGTTTGTTCGACTTAATATCATTTACAACTTTTTTTACAAAATTAATAGATTGATTTAAGTCTGTTGTCCAAAACCTTGTACCTAAAGCATCATCAATCGCACCTTGATAAACAATGTCTTTATTTTTATCAGCAATAAAAATATGAGGTGTGGTTTTTGCATTAAATTTTTTACCTAGGTCACCATTCTTATCAACCAAAATATGATCAGGAAAACTTCCAAAAGATGCAAAAGTATTCACAGCATCGTTTGGTTGAATATATCCCTGTTTACCTTCAGCAGACGAAATCACTGTAATCCAAATCACATTTTTACTTTTGGCAAACTTTTGAGTAGTTTGCATATTATTTGATCCGTAATGTCTTTTAACGTAGGGACATTCGAGATTTGACCATTCAAAAATGATTTCAGAGTCAATTTGAGAAATATCAACCTCTTTTCCTTCTGAATTTAAAAATTTTATATCTTTGATATTTAAAGCTGAAGCATTGAAAGATACTAGTAAGAGTAGGATAATTATTTTTTTCATAATTTTCTCAAAGCATTTAAAACCATAGTTTCTGTAAGAATTTCTGGAAGTATTATTGCATCAGTTCCATCGCCTTTAAATAATAAATACAAAGGAACACCGCTTCTTCCATAACTTTCAAGAACAGTTGAAATATTTTCATTCCTTTCAGTCCAATCGTAAACAATGTAATCAATTTTATTTGTATCTAAATATTCTAAAACAGTCGAAGATTTTAATACTCGGGCTTCATTCACTTTGCAAGTAATACACCAGTCAGCTGTAAAATTTACAAAAGTAGGATTCTGAAATTCAAAATCATTCGAATGAGTTATTGTTTCAACTTTGGAGCTTTCCTCAGAACTTGAACTCATAGGAACAAAAAAAGTTAATGAAACGATCGATAGAATGATTAGTAAAGTTTTTACTCTATTAACAAAATGACTTTCTGATTTTTTAAGGTTAGATAGCCAAATTATGAAGATTGTGACTAGGGATCCAACTAAAACTAGAGATAAGTCAAATCTATTCAGCTGAGCTGACAATATCCAGAATAACCAAATAGCCGTCAATCCCATTGGAAAAGCCATAAATTGTTTCAGATTTTCCATCCAAGGCCCAGGTTTTGGCAAAAAAGAAATTAATTTAGGATTGAAACTAAGAACAAGATAGGGGAGACAAAAACCTAATGCTAAAGACAAAAAAATTGGATAAGTTTGATAACTAGGTTGAAGCAGTGCTAAACCAAGTGCCGAACCCATGAAGGGAGCTGTGCAAGGAGTTGCTACTATTACAGCAAGGAACCCTGTAAAGAAACTACTTGAGTATCCAGATGAACCTGAAACTGCATTACCAGTAAAAGCTACATTAAGATTTAGAGACGAAATGAAAAAACCAGATAAAAAAATAAATAAGAAAATTAACAAGGTGAGGAAAATGGGCGATTGAAGTTGAAATCCCCAGCCAACCTGAACTCCAAAATATTTAAATAATAAAATTAGGCTACAAACTAATAAAAATGTGAGTATTGCTCCAGCAGCAAAGATTAACCCATGAGCTTTAACTTCTTTCGGGGAATCAGATTTTTCAATAAAGTTAAATATCTTTAGAGATAGAACAGGAAAGACACAAGGCATCAAATTCAGAATAAGCCCACCGATCAATGCAAACAACAGAGCTGTGAAAAAAGAGATTTCATTAATGTTACTTTCTTGAAAAAGGACTTTGCTATCGCTTTTGATTTCATAATTAAAAACACCATCTTGAGTCTTGATATTTAAAACTCCGGATAACAAATTAAGTTCTTTATTATCAATAGCTTTTTGAATTTCCAAATTATAAGAATTATCAATTTTCGATAAATTTTGTGGTTCAGCATAATTTATAAATCCATACTCATAAGGAAAAAAATAAGATTCATAAATATTTGATGGAAAATCAAAAGATAAATTGAATGTCTCAAAGTTCTCGCCAGACATCACTTTAAAGTTTTTAAGGTTTATCTTTTGGACGGTTCGAGCTTTTATTTCCTTTAATTGATCATTGCTTAGAGAATTTACATTTTGATAGGGGACTTTGATTTTCCCTGATCCGGATTGGGGTATGCATATTTCTTTACAAACAAGCCAATTTGCTTTTAAACCTATTTCGAAATGTTTGGGAATGATTTTTGGAGTTTTTAGAATAAAAGGCAATATTACTTGATCGTCAAACCCATAGGTCATTAAAGGTGGGAAAGGAATTTTGTCTGGACTTGGCCAGATCGGTCTACTGATTTGAAATCCTTCAGGAAGTTCCCATTCAAACTCAGCAGGATCACCTGAGTCCCCTGGATTGATCCAATAAGTATGCCAACCTTTATCCATACTTATTTCTATAGTTAATATGTTTTCTGAATTGGCATTAATTTCCTTACTCTCAGGGAAGAAATTCAGTCTTGAATGACTGTCATTTATGGATAGTGTTGCCTGAGTAAGTAAACTGAAGAAAAGAGAAATTAGAATGAACAATTTTAATTTCATGAACTACCTTGAGTTTGATTAATTATTCTAGGATCAAAACCACTCACTTCTGATAATTTATTAATTTTTAAATTATTTGGCGTATCAAAAAGAATTTCTTGATGAGCGTCAGTTATTTCCCATGCATTCTGTCCTATTTCATTTTCCAACTGATTTGGACCCCATCCAGTATATCCAAAAGAAACAATAAATTTATCAGGAGACTTTCCCTTTAGGATATTTTCTATTACCTGTTTATTTGATGAAAAACCTATCTCATTTGTTACCCTAACATCAGGCTTATTAACTTTATCTATTGTGTGAAGAACAAAGATAGAAGTGGACTCTACTGGCCCACCTAGAGCTATTTTCTTATTAAGGTGTTTATTTTCTCTAACATCTAAAAAATTATCATCCATTTGAACATCTATTGACCTATTAACAATTAGACCCAGGGATCCTTCCTCATTGTTCTCGCATACATATATTAAAGAATCAGAAAAGTAGTCTTTTTCTTCATATTCCGCAGGGGAATAATATAAAAATTTATTTTTCAAAGAATCAGTCATTTATTCAAAATCATATTACTCACTTATAATGGGGGCAGGAATAGCAAAAACAATTAATTACATGGACAGTAGCAATTTTATTTCCAAGTCGCTAAGGCAAGAGCACTATAAAAAAATATCTGGATTAAGATATGAAGATGAAGAAAAGTATGAGTTGCAGTCAGAAATTAGAAATCTTTTGAAGAAAAATAATGCTTCATTGATAGCTCATTACTACACAGATCCAGCCATACAAGATTTAGCTTTAGATGCTGATGGATGCGTTGCCGATTCTTTAGATATGGCTAAATTTGGTGCCAATACAGAATCAGATACATTAGTTGTTTGCGGGGTAAAATTCATGGGAGAGACTGCAAAAATTTTATCGCCAAATAAAACTGTTCTCATGCCGACTCTGCAGGCAACATGCTCACTTGATTTGGGCTGTAAAGCAGAGGATTTACAACTACTTAAGGATCAGCATCAGGATAGAGAAGTTATTGTTTACGCTAATACTTCAGCAGAAGTCAAATCTATAGCGGATTGGGTTGTTACTTCAAGTATTGCCTTGGATGTTATTGGTAGACTTATGTCTGAAGGCAAAAAATTTATATGGGCTCCGGATAAGCATTTAGGAAATTACATACAAAAAGAGACAGGTGCAGACATGATCATATGGGATGGATCCTGTGTAGTTCATGAAGAATTTAAACTCGAAGGCATCAAGAACCTTAAGCATTTACATTCTGATGCGTTAATCCTGGCTCATCCAGAATGTCCAGATAAAGTTTTGAATATTTCAAATTTTGTGGGATCTACTTCACAAATTTTAAATTTTGCAAAAAAAACAAATAACCATAAATTTATTGTGGCAACTGATGCAGGGATTTTTCATCAATTGACATTGCAAAATCCAAACAAAGAATTTTTTCAAGCTCCTTCATCTGGGAAAGGAGCTACCTGTATTTCCTGTGCATATTGTCCTTGGATGGGCATGAATGATTTGCTTAAGTTAAGAGATGTCTTGGTAAATAAAGATAACGAAATATCAGTAGAGGAACATATTTTAGAGAGAGCTCAAAAATCAGTTAAAAGGATGATTGATTTTGTTTAATCACAAAAAGATTTATCAAAGCGATGTACGACTTGCTCTATCAGAAGATTTAGGGGAAAAAAATCTTTCGGATGGAATTATCAGAGATCAAATAGTTACAGCTTTCTTGAAAGCAAAAGAGGATGGTCTTTTTTGTGGGCGAGACTGGTTTGAAGAGTCCTTCAAGCAAATAGACAAAAATATTGAAATTAAGTGGAAATTAAATGATGGTGATTTTTTTAAGAATGGCGAGGAAATTGTTCAAATTAAAGGGAACATAAATTCTATTCTTAAATCAGAGAGAACCGCAATCAATTTCGTTCAATTTTTATCTGGAATTTCTACCAATACTCAAAAAAAAGTTAGTCTTTTGCAAAATAAAAAAATTGAATTATTAGATACAAGAAAAACAATACCCGGTCTTCGATATGCTCAAAAGTATGCAACAAAAATAGGAGGAGCTCGCAACCATAGATTTGGTCTATACGATGCAGTGATGATAAAGGAAAATCACATATCCATGTTTAACAGCTTAGACGAATTAGCACTGGATGGTATAGATAGGGGCAAATTTTTGGAAATCGAGGTAGATTCGTTGAATAAGATCGAGCCAGCTTTAAATCATTCTCCGGATGTTATTATGTTTGATAACTTTTCAATTAATGACATGAAAAAGGGTATAGAGATAGTTGGTAATAGATCAAAGATAGAAGTATCAGGTATTTTGGACATGAAACAGTTCAAAGAGGTATCAAAATTAAATATTCACTTTATTTCGCTTGGAGAACTAACTAAAAATATCAAATCTATTGATTTTTCTTTGTTGCTTAAATAATCATGAGAAAGTATGCAATTATCTTCTTTGTTATTTTTGGTTATTCATGTTCATACAAAGATGATCCAGATTTTGATGCTTCTCATTACAAATATTCGTGGTGTAATTTAAATAATGAAATGGATACTTTTGATTTATTTAAATTCATAAAAGATTTTGAATCAATTTTCGATCAAAGAAAAAATAAGCAAAAAATTACCATAAATTATCTTAAGCCTGAATTTGATGTAGGAAATTATGATTTTTTAATTGAATCAACCATTGAGGTTAATGATAAAACTGAAATTGATTTCAATTTACATGATCTTTTTATTTTCGAGGGATCTAATACTTTTAATTGTTTTGATTATCTTGAATATGGTTCTGAGAAAAAAAGAGACCAAAGTAACTTAACCAATCCTTTTTTTACATATTTTATTTTCTGTAAAAATCCTTCAATACCTTTAACAAGAACTGACATAACCTTACTTAAACCTAAAATTACCTCAGAGGAGTATGACTTTCTGCTTAAAACAGAATTAAATGAGAATCATTCATATGATTTTATCGATGAAAAATTTGAGCTAAATTCAATCTGTAATTTATTTGAACTGGATAATTTTAAAGAATATTATTCATATGAAACCTATAATCTTTTTAATAATTGGTAACCTCATGAATTTTCAGCGTTTGTTCATTTTTCTTTTTTTGATCTTTTCTATTAATTTTTTAACTGCCTCTAGCTTCAGTGATGAGCGATTGCAGAGGATCACCGCGATGTTGGATGATCTTGTAGAGGATAAACAATTTCCTGGGTTTGTGACAATTATCACTGAAGATGGAAAACCGATATTAAAAGTTGTAAACGGTTACAAAGACATCGATAAAAAAATTCCCATGAAGGAAGATGCGTTATTCAGAATCTATTCGATGACTAAACCAATCACAGGGGTGGCTCTAATGATTCTTGTCGATCGAGGGCTTATAAAATTAAGTGACCCTATTTCTAAATTTATTCCTGAATTTGAAAATACGAAAGTTGTTAATGAGGCTGGCGATTTTTTTGATTTAGATAGACCGATCACAGTCCTTGATGTAGCCACACACACTTCTGGCCTTATTTATGCTTGGCTTCCTACCGAAACTATCGTCAATGATATTTATGAGGAAAAAAATTTACATCCTTACTATTATTTAGATCTCGAAGTAACTGCCGATCAAACAGATTTTTCTATTCCTGCAGAAAAACCATATTCGAATATTTGTGAATTTGCACAAGAACTTGCCTCCGCTCCCTTGGTTCACCAACCTGGTGAAAAATGGACCTATGGTGTTGGTATGGATTTACTAGGATGTATTATAGAAAAAGTATCTGCCATGACTTTTGGAAATTTTTTGAAAGTTAACATATTTGATCCTCTAGATATGGAAGATACTTCCTTTAAAGTGCCTGAATCAGAAATAAATAGGTTCACTAGTATGTATACTCATAAAGGAGTGAGACTTGGCGATATTCAAAGAGAATTTAATGATGAAATTTTTCCTGACGATTTAATCTTAATGGACTCTTATGACGACAGTCCTTATTTGAAAATGAATCAAGTTGAGGATGGTGGTTCTGGTCTTATTTCAACTGCTAAAGATTATTTAAAATTTGGTCAAATGTTAAATAATAAAGGCAGATATAATGACGGTAGAATTTTAAGTAAGGAGGCTTTTGAGGTTTTATCAACTTCTCAAATCGATAATTTTGGCTTTCAAGGGTTAGGGGTCGTAGAGCTTGGTGTAGGTCAAGCCATTTGTATGGCAAAGATTACTCAACCTGCATTTAGTACTTTTTATCAGTCCAAAGGAAGTTTATTCTGGGGCGGGGCAGCTTCTACATACTTTTGGGCTGATCCAGTCGAAGATATTGTTTTAGTTCACATGACACAAGTTCTTGGACATCCAGTCGATTTAAGAGCAGATCTTGATAGGCTTACATATTCCTCTAAAAATTGAATAACATTGAAGACAATTTAATAAGAAAAAAATTAATGGATTTTTTGTCTCGAAGAGAGCATTCAAAAAAAGAACTTTTTAATAAGCTTTTTAAAAGAGTTAATGATTTAGAATTACTTAATCAAGAAATTGATAGATTAGCCAACGAAGGACTCCAATCTGATGAAAGATTCTCAGAGGCATACATAAGGAGTAAAACTCAAGCTGGTTATGGACCCATAAAAATTAAAATGGAGCTAGCCCAAAAAGGAATTTCAAATAATTTTCTAGATAAAAAATTTTCTGAACTTGAAATTAACTGGGAAGATGAAATAAAAGAATTGTTACTGAGAAAATTTCCTAAGACAAAATATAACTTTGAAGAAGAAAAAACAAAGGCAAAGGCAATAAACTTTTTACAAAGAAGAGGCTTTGATTTTGATCTTTGTTATAGACAAGTGAAAACTTATTCATGACCTATCAAGTCCTTGCCAGGAAATGGCGTCCCAAAAATTTCGATGAAGTAGTTGGTCAAGACTTTGTAGTTAAGGCTTTGAAAGGTGCGTTAGATTTAGAAAAACTCCCTCATGCTTTTATCTTCTCTGGGACTAGGGGTACTGGTAAAACGACTCTTGCTAGAATTTTGGCAAAAGCTATAAACTGTACTGATTCAAAAAAGAATTCTGAACCTTGTGGAAAATGTGACTCATGCTTATCCATTGACAATGGTAGCTCAATAGATTTTCAAGAGGTTGATGCAGCATCTCGAAGAGGGGTAGAAGATACAAAAGAACTATTGGATTCTATTCCATATTTACCAACATCCTCTAGATACAAAATTTACTTGCTTGATGAAATACATATGCTTTCAAAAGAAAGTTTTAATTCACTTTTAAAAACATTGGAGGAGCCTCCTGAGCATGTAATTTTTATTTTTGCTACTACTGAAATTGATAAAGTTCCTCCCACAGTTCTTTCAAGGTGCGTTCAATTTAATCTTTCTGCTATGAAAGAAGAGATCATAAGTGATCAATTAAAATTAATATTTAATAATGAGAAAATAAAATATGACAAAGGATCACTTATTAAACTATCAAATCTTGCTAGAGGAAGTATGAGAGATGCATTAACTCTCTCTGAAAAAGTTATCTCATTCTCTGAGGAAAAAATTACAGAAAAAAAAGTTGAAGAATTAATGGGTCTGCCTTCATCAGAGCTTATTCAATCCATTCTTAAATCAATAATAGGCAGAGATTCAAAAAAACTTATTGAAAACATCGATGAGGTTAAGATAAATTTTTATGATCCCGAACAAATATTGATTGATCTCTTATCGCTTATTCAAGAAGTTGCTTTGTCTCAATTTGACGAAAAAGCAGATCTATCTGATTTATCTATTGAACCCCAGTACCTTCAATTGATTTATGATCTTGGAATCTCAAATTTAGAGTATTTTAAGTTATCACCCAAACCAGAAAGTCTTCTCACGATGACTTTTTTGAAAATGATTGCTTTCCTTCCAGAAAGCTCAAAAAAAAAATCTCTAAGCACTCACGAAGACGAAACTGATTTTAGTTGGCCTGAAGATTTCTCAAATCTCGATTTGACTAAATTAACCGCACAATTTATGTCCCATGCATCGATGATTGAGTATCATGATTCGGAGATGCACTTTGGCATTAACCAAGAGAGGTTGAACATAATTACCGAAAATCAGATAAAAGAAGTTGAGGATGCTTTATCAATTCTGCTTAAAAAGAAATTGAAAGTTAGTTTGAAACCATCTGATTTAACAGAAACTCCTTTTGAATTTGAAAAGATAAGGTCTCAAAAAGAATCAAAGCAAGCAGAAAACGACCTTAAAAAAGACTCTTCGCTGAACGAAATGCTTGAAAAATTTGATGGAAAAATTAAAAAAGTTTCAAAGATATAGATGAAATTTAGTCCATTACTCTCAGATTTGATTAAATCTTTGCAAGTTCTGCCTGGTGTTGGACCAAAAACCGCAAAACGAATGGCTATGAGTTTATTAGGAGGTGATGAAGCCGATGCTAAAAATCTTGCTAATAATCTATCCAGAGCAATAGATTTAATCGGCACATGTGAAAACTGCAGGGTTTTATCAGAAGATCAGATATGTTCAATTTGTAATGATTCAAGCAGAGATAACACACAAGTATGTGTTGTAGAAAATACCTCTCAAGTTGTTCAAATTGAAGAACTTGGCGGATTTAATGGAATCTATTTTGTATTAGGCGGATATCTTTCTCCAATTGAAGGCAGGGGTCCAAACGAAGTAGGTCTATATGAACTGAATTCAAAAGCTCTAAGCGGTGAAATTAAAGAACTTATTTTAGCTTTTAATTCTTCCTTAGAAGGTGAGGCAACAGCTCAATATATACTTGAGAAATGTTCATTAAATTCTTTAAACATTACTAAACTTGCTCAAGGCGTGCCTCTAGGAGGAGATTTGAACTATGTGGACTCTAATACCCTCAGGCATGCTTTTGATAGCAGGCAAAAATTACTTTAGGTGGGCTTTAATTAAGGCAATTGAACTTGAAATACCAGTATCAATTGTTTTTTCATAGTCGGGCAAAAACTTACTCGAATGAAGGGATGGTAATTTTTTTGAATTATTCAGAAATTCTTTGTAATCCTTCTCTGATACAGCGCCAATCCAAAACAGCAGGGAAGGTATTTTTGGCTCTACTCTTCCAAATTGGCCAAAGTCTTCTCCACCCATGACTTGAGGACCATCAAACACCTTATCCTTTCCTAACTCTTTTGTAAGAATTTCTTTAGCGCGCATAGCTAAGTCTGGATTATTAAATACGGCAGGAGTGTACTCGTCTCTGAGCTTAACGATTGGATAGAGATTTTTTGGTAAATCATTTTGAATTGCAATGGATTCAGCGATTTTTTTAATTCTAGAGATTATAAGCTCTCTGTCCTCGTCACTATAAGATCTTACAGTGATCTGAAGATCAACATGATTTGGGATTATGTTATGTTTGGTTCCTCCATGAATAGAACCAACAGTCACAACCCCTGCATTAATGGGGCTTAAATTTCTGCTAATGATTGTTTGAACGCTCGTGATAAATTGAGAGCTCATTACGATGGGATCTTTAGTTAGATGAGGATAAGCTCCGTGCCCGCCTTCTCCATAAAAAGTAACATCGACTGAATCAACATTCGCCATTGCGAAGCCTGGAGTTATGTGGACCGTCCCAGATTGAGTTTGAGCTGAAACATGAAGGGCTAAATTTATATCTGGATAAGGTATTTGTTTAAACAATCCTGCGTTTATCATTTGTCGTGCACCAAAACCAATTTCTTCAGCAGGCTGCAAAATAAAAATAATAGTTCCTTTCCATGAATCTTTATTTTTTGAAAAGTATTCTGCAGTTCCAATTAAAGATGTCATGTGAATATCATGACCACAAGCATGCATTATTGGCACGTTCATTCCATTCTGTTTAGTAGTTTTGACACTCTCGAAAGAAATTCCTGTCTCTTCTTTTATTGGAAGAGCATCCATGTCTGCTCGAAATAAGACTGTCTTATTTCCTCCATTTTTAAGGATAGCTGCAAAACCATTTCCTCCGATATTAGTGATGATCTCATATCCGTAATCTTCTAATAAATCTTCGAGGTATTTAGTCGTCTCAAATTCTTGGAGAGATAATTCAGGATTTTGATGGAGATATTTATAAATTTCATAAAAATCTTCATTTGATTTTAAAGGCAGTGAAACCACATAAATTATTAAAAATAAATAGTAAACGTTGCGATTTAAATACCTTTTGAAAGTAATCATTAATATATAATAACAGCTTATTTTTATGACTATAAAATCAGATAAATGGATAAAGAGAATGGCTCTAAAGAGTCGTCTAATAGACCCCTTCATTGATAAACAAGTTAAACATACAGAAGAGGCTGGTAGTGCAGTTTCATACGGACTATCAAGCTATGGTTATGATGTGAGATGTGCTGATGAATTTAAGATTTTTACAAATATAAATTCTGCTACGGTGGACCCAAAAAATTTTGATGAAGACAGCTTCATTGATATTAAATCCGAGGTGTGTGTAATTCCTCCAAATTCCTTTGCTCTAGCAAGGACTGTGGAATATTTTAAAATTCCTAGGAACGTGCTGACAATTTGTCTAGGAAAATCTACATATGCTAGATGCGGCATAATTGTAAACGTAACTCCCCTCGAACCTGAATGGGAAGGTCATGTAACTCTTGAATTTTCAAATACAACAAGTTTGCCAGCAAAAATCTATGCAAACGAAGGCGTAGCACAAATGCTATTTTTTGAATCAGATGAATTATGCGAAACAAGTTATGCGGATAGGAAAGGCAAATATCAAGGTCAATTGGGCGTTACTCCTCCCAAAGTTTAAAGACTCTCCCATATAAACTCTCTACCATTAACATTCTGAATAACTTTTAATATTTCTTTTGAGTTATCCTTAAAAAAAAGTTCGAATTTATCCTTTTCTTTTTTTTCCTTGATTTTAATAGTGTCAGGACTAGAAATTGTTTTTACAAACTTTTTTTGTCTTATTTTTCCTCTCTCCAATACATTAAGTGTAATTTCTTCATCAGTCTGAATATTTAACAATCTTAAGTAAAGATGTGCAGTCAAATCATCGTAAATAGCTCCATCATATTGAAGAATTTCGGTTAGCTGACCTTTTATGTACTCAATTTTTTTTGTTACATGATCTATCTTGTAACTTTCCTCTATCTTCCTTAATCCTCCCATAACGATTAATTTTCTTTTTATCTCAGATACCTGAATTAAATTTGTATAACTAAATTGAGTATCTTGACTTAACTTAAAGAAAGGATGAGAGATTTCATAAGTGATATTCCACTCATCGTTCAGATTGGTGATATTTACTTTAAACTCTGACTCCTTATATTTAAATTTATAGCTTTCTTCATTGATAGAAAAAAGGTTGCTAGCTATCACAAAAAGAAAGGTTAAGCTGATTTTATAAATCAAATTCATCCTCGTAACATTTAAAATCTTTTCCATTAAGCTCATTAAGGTTAATTTCTCTTTCAACTATCATCTTGATAATCAATGGGTAAAGTTTATGTTCTAATGAGTGAACTTTAGTAATCAAACTCTCAATATCTTTATATTTGGTAGCTTTAAATCTAGCTTGAGCAATTATTGGACCGCTATCCAAGCCTTCGTCTACAAGATGAATTGTCACTCCGTGATACTTATCATTATTATTCATTACCTTTTCATGAGTTTTGAGACCAGGATATTTAGGCAGAAGAGAAGGATGGATATTTATAATTTTTTTATTAAATTTTTCTATAAAACTATTAGATAGGATTCGCATGAAACCTGCTAAAACAATTAAATCTACTTCATGCTTAATCAGTAGCTCGCTCAGCGCTTGATCAAAACTCTCTCTTGATGAAAAATTTTTATGATTCAGGAAGGCACTATTCAAATTTTCCCTTTTAGCTCTTGTTAATGCATAAGCAGTTTCAATATTAGATATAACAAGTGAAATGTTTGCATTAATTTCACCAATATTTATCGAATCAATGATTGATTGAAGATTACTTCCGTTTCCAGATACTAATACAGCGAGTTTTTTGATATCACCCAAATTGTATCTCTAATTTCTTTGATTTATCGTTTACTACTTTTCCTAGTCTGATAAACGGCTGTCTAATTTTTTTCAGTTTTTGTTCTAAATTAGCTTTGTCAGCGGGATGAATAATTACTATCAACCCAACCCCACAATTAAAGACCTCAGTCATTTCCTTAATTGTTAGGTTAGCTTTTGAGGAAATTAGATCAAAAAGATCTTTATGAAAAGGGTATCCCCTTGAAAAATCTATTTGAGCACATTTACCATTTGGAATGACTCTTGGTAAATTTTCTACGATGCCGCCCCCGGTAATATGACAAATTTGTTTCAGGGGAATAGATTTGGATAACTCACGGATAACTTTTACATAAATTTTCGTTGGTTTAAGAAGTACTTTGCCTAAAGTTGTTTTCCCCATTCGAGCTTTCAAATTTATCTTTTTCGATTGTATAAGCTTTCTTATTAATGAGAATCCATTTGAATGTAACCCAGTAGATGAGAGGCCGTAAATAAGATCATTATTTTTTACATTGCTAATTTTTAGTATTTTATTTTTCTCTGCTACTCCAACTGAAAAACCTGCCAAATCATATTTTCCTTTTGGAAATTCATCTGGATGTTCAGCTGTTTCCCCGCCGATAAGAGAGCATCCAGCTGCCAGACAGCCTTGTGATATACCTTTAAAGATTTGTTTCTTTTTTCTTAAATTAATTTTATCTGTCACAAGATAATCTAAAAAGAAAAGAGGTTCAGCACCTACAGTTATCAAATCATTCACGCACATGGCAACAAGATCTTCACCAACTGTGCTGTGATCATTAAGTTTTTCTGCTATTGAAATTTTTGTGCCAACCCCATCAGTGCAGGCAACAAGTTTAGGATTTTTATAATTTTTTGGTATAGAAGCAAGAGCAGCAAATGAACCTATGTTTGAATCTATTTCTTTTCTAAGCGTCTTTTTTGCAAAAGGTTTAATAATGTCGACAAGCTTGTAACCTAAGTTGACATCAACGCCAGACGATTTATAGGTTATCTTCTTCTGCTTGCTCAATATTTCAATGAATTTTTTTTTGAAATAATCATTATAATGATTTAGCAATGAGGAAGGTATTCTTAATTTTTCTTTTTTCCCAAGCTATTTTTTTAGCCAGTCAATCTGATCTTCCTGAGGTTTATACAGTAAAAATTGAAGATACTGGAAACGATATTTCTTTTTACCTAGATCAAGCAGTTCTAGAAGCAATTGTTAGAGCAACTGGAAATTTTGAGGACACAAGGAATTCAAAAAAAATTATGGATCTTGACTTGAATTCTTACGTCAGGGAATACAAGTTCTTACAAGAGCAAAATAAAAATTTTATTGAAATTAAAATTGATGCTGTAGAACTAAGATCAAAATTATTTGATTTAAATTTTTCTTTATTTACAGAAAAAAAATTAAAAGCAGTCGTTTGGGTAAATTGTAATTTATCAAGCGAATTAAAATCAAAAACATATCAGATGGCCTTAGATGAATGTAATAATTTAAAAAACATTATTTCTTCCGAAGCCAAAAAAAGGGGAGTGAGAGCTATATATCCAATTCTAGACTCAACAGAAATCACCTTCTATGAAGGGAAAAATATGGAAAGCTTTGAAAATATTTATTTCAATAATGAGAAATATTCTCCCGATGGATGGATGTATTGTTATAGAGAAAAAGGATTTCTTTGTTACCTGCCTGAGGAACCAAATAATGTTTTTTCTAATTTAAATCCCTATAACAGCTTTCTTCCTTTCGATGCAATCCAAGGTCTTTTAGACAATATATCGAATCCTTACAGAGTGAAATCAGGATCAAAGAATAAAAAGATTCTCATTACCGTTGAGGGAAATACATCTTTTGACGCTCTTCAGACATTCAAAGAGTTCCTCAGCCAAAATTTTTTGGTTAAAAAGTCATTTCTTCATAGACTAGAGGATAATATGTTTAGTTTTATGGTTACCACTGACTCTGATTCCGATGACCTTGTTGAAGTAATGCTGACTGATAATTTATTAACTTTGAGCAGCAAATCGTCTGAAGAAATAATTTTTCAGACTATAAATTAAATGCTTTCAAATATTCCAAATATCCTTACGGTATTGAGACTTCTCTCTGTGTATCCCCTCATAATCTTCATATTAGAGGAACAATTTTTTTTGGCCTTAGGAATATTTTTTTTAGCGGGGATATCAGATTTACTTGATGGATTTCTAGCTAGAAAATTTTCATGGCAATCAAGATTTGGACAAATAGCTGATCCGGTTGCAGATAAAACATTAGTGGTGGCAACAATAATTTCCTTAGGTTCAATAGACCTCATCGAAAACTGGTTTATGTTTATGGTTCTTGGCAGAGATTTATTAATTATAGTAGGGGTAGTATTGGCAAATTACTTGATATCTGATTATCAAGTTGCTCCAAATTTTCTTGGAAAATTAAATACAACAATTTTACTCTTATTGGTTGGCATCATTTTAGTTGATGCTGTTGGCTTTTTAGTTACTGATATAGCAATTTACTGGATATCAATACTTTTTATATTCACAAACACCTTAAGCTTGATAGTTTATTTCTTTGATCCTGGAATGAAAATTCTTCGCAACACAAAGTGATGGATCAAAAAACTTTCAAGTTCAATTCAGAAATATATCTATCAAAAGAGAATTTGCAGTCCATTGACACCTTTGAGATAAACTTTAAACAGCTTGAGAATTTCTTTTCTGAAACTAATAAATTTATTTTACTTTACGGAGACGAAAGGTCTGGAAAGAAATATATTTTAAATTCGTTTATCAATTGTTTTCATTCTGATAAAAAGATTTTTTATGCTTCTCTAGAAGATGATTATTTTTCTGAACAAATCCTAGAAGGTATATCTTATTTCGATGTAATAGTATTGGATAGGTTAGATCTTGCTCCTACTGATTCCAATTGGGAGTTAGGAATTTTTAACCTATACAACAAATTAAATGAAGCAGATAAAAGTAAAATTATTTTTCTTTCTGATAAACCTCTAAATTCAATCGAGTTTAATCTGAAGGATCTTCAATCAAGAATCTCATCAATTTCTGCTATGAGTTTCGCTGAATTAAACGATGAGGAAAAAAGAATATTGATGGAATTAATTTTTAATCAAAGAGGTATATCGATTGATAACTCTGTACTATCGTATGCTTTAGAAAGAAGTTCTAGAAACCTTGAGAATATAATTAACTTAGTTCAAAAAATTGATGAATACTCTCTTTCTAAAAAAAGAAATATTACGGTGCCATTGTTAAAAGAAATCTTAGAGTCATGAGAATTTTAAATATATCCTTTTTTTTACTGATCATTACGGCATGCTCCGAATCAGATCTTATGATTCATAAACAAAATGGCTTGATGCTGGAAGATTTAAAGGAAAATAACACAGTGATAAATTTTTGGGCAGACTGGTGCCCACCTTGTATTAAAGAGATTCCTGAATTGAATGCTTTATATGAAGAGAATAGAGGTGAACTTAATGTTTACTTATTTCATTTCGATGAACTTTCTGGAGCAGAACTGGACGAACAACTGGCAAGGTTCAATGCAAGGATCCCCTCTCTCTTAACAAGCCCTTATCAAATCTTTGGAATTGATATTCCAGAAACTCTTCCTGTGACGGTAATCATTGATAGAGATTTAAATGTGAAAGAAGTTTTGAGAGGTCCACAAACAAAAGAATCAATAATCCAAAGATTGGAGCTCATTAATTAGACCCTCGGGATCAATTCTCCTTCCCTTGATGAAGATTTCAAAATGTAAATGAGGACCGGTTACCCTCCCTGAAGAGCCAACGGTTCCAATTAGTTGACCCTTTTCAAGATATTCCTTCTCGTTTACAAATATCTCATTTAAATGTGAATACGAAGAAAGAAATCCATTCCCATGATCTACAATTATATTATTCCCTTTATAAAAAAGGTTTCCTACAAAAATGACTCTTCCATTTAATGGAGCAATTATTTTTGTACCTTCGTTGTTTGCAATATCAAGACCGAGATGGCGGTTTCTAGGAGAACCATTTATAAATCTACGCAATCCAAATCTACTCGTAATATAACCAGAAACTGGCTGAATCATAGGCCAATTTAAATTTATTTGATCTGAATTAGTTGCATATTTAGAATTTAATATTACTTGCTCTTCTTTTATTCTTTTTCTTGACTCAGGAGATATTTTAATAAAATTTTGATCCTCTATAGTGATTCTTGATTCCCTAAATTTTTTTTCTTGAATAGTAAAAACACTACCAGAAACATAAATTCTTCGGTTTTTTAGCTCCAATGGGACTGGGTAAACCAAAGTAAAGGTTTTGTCGTTATTAAAACACTGAATACCTTGAAAATTTTCCTGATAATTATTTGAAATAATTGTTATGTGCCCGCCTGGAACAAGATTAGATTCAGGAAAGTTACAGTCATTTTTAAGACTTATTATTTTATTTGAACAGGAAATAGAGATTAAAAATATTATCGGTAATAATTTTCTAATTATCATTTATATTAGTTATATCAGCTTCGTAGGATATTTTTGCAGAAGTGACAGATATTTTATCTTCCAAAGAAATATCATCTATTGATTTGACCACAACTCCTTTTTTATTCCTGACAATTGAATAACCTCTATCTAAAACATTGAAAGGACTTAGTTGCTCAATCTGTGAAGAATAAGATGTGATGAGATTTTGTTTCTCACTAAGATGCTTTGAATAAAGCGTTTGAATATTTGATAAATTGCCATCTATATTTTCTTTAAGTCGAGCTAATTTAGAATTTGGGTTTAATAAATCTATGGACCTTTTTGAGAAATTTATGATTTCCCTCATTTTATTAAATCCATTTAAAAAAGAATTATGCAATCTAAGTGTGCTCTCATCTAGCTTAAGAAAATTTTCATTTATTTTATTCAATGGGTTTATGATTCTGTGGTTAAGGTTTTTAAGTTCTTGATTAAGAAAATTTAGATTATTAAAAAAAACTTTATTTAAAAATTTTTCATAATTTTCTAAAGAGTTAGAAATTTGAAATATTTCTGAAGAAATAATTTCCGCTGCGCCAGACGGAGTCGGCGCCCTTAAGTCACAAACAAAATCACATATTGTAAAATCTGTCTCATGACCAATTGCACTTATGGTTGGAATATTTAGTTTAGATATTGCTAAAGCAATTTTTTCTGAATTAAAAACCCATAAGTCTTCAATTGATCCTCCACCTCTAGCAAATACAAGCAAATCATATTTATATTGTGGTTGAATTTCTTTTATCAGATTTAAGTTGTTGAGGATACTCTGTTCTGCTTCTTCTCCTTGAACAAGAGATGAGAATAAATTGACTTCAATACTTGGAGCTCTTCTATTTAAGACATTCTTTATATCTTGAAGCACCGCTCCTTTTTCAGATGTAATCAATGCAATTTTTTGAGGATAGCTAGGTATTTCTAATTTGTTGCTTTCATCAAATAATCCTTGATTGTTTAGTCTAGTTTTAAGTTTTTCATATTCTTCATAAAGCTTTCCGATACCATCTTTTTCTAGTGATTCAACTTGAAACTGATAGTTTCCTCTTGCCAAGTACATTGAAGCACTGCCTAAAGCAATGAATTCATCTCCTTCCTTTGGGATAAAATTTAATAATGAATTTTTGAACTTAAACATAACGCATTGAATTTGAGATTCCTCATCTTTAAGAGTGAAATACCAATGTCCAGAAGGATAAGATTTAAAATTTGATAGCTCTCCTTTAATCCAGATATCTGAAAATGAATTTTCTAAAGTTTTTTTTGCTGAATTATTTAATTCGCTAACTGTAAAGATGTATCTATTGTCTTTTTGATCATTCCAGTTCATTAGTGCAGTATAGCTAATCTTGAATAAATGCCTAAAGATGAGCGTTCAAAATAAATATCCTTTTTACCTTTCCACGGTAATCGGTGCGATATTAATTGGATTAGCTCCAATACTCATGCGTTACAGTGAAGTTTCTCCCTCGATGACAGGTTTTTATCGTTTCTTTTTTGCTTTCATAATTTTGCTTAATTACGGAGCTATTAAAGGCAAGAAATTTTTTGTAAATACAAATCTATTTATTCTTGCATTGCCTGGAATATTTTTTGGTGCAGACATTGCACTGTGGCATACGGCGATCATGATCACTCCAGTAACTAATGCGGCTTTGTTAGTTAACACTGCACCAATATATGTCGGAATCATATCCTTTTTATTTTTTAAGGAAAGAATTAGTAAATTGTTTCTAATCTCTTTAATTCTTTCATTTATAGGTGTTAGCTTAATTATTCTTAACCTTCAAAATTTTGATGTTTTTTTGGGCAAAAACCTAAGGGGGGATTTACTTTCTTTGCTGGCTGCAATTTTTTATGCAGGATATTTGGTATCTGTGAGAAGACTATCCAGCAATTTAGATACATTTCAGCTCATGCTTTATTCAGCTTTGTTTGGGTGCATTCCTCTTTTAGCTCTTGGTTATTTTGAGACCGGTATAAAGTTCCCAATTTCTCTTCAGGGGGTAGGGAATCTTTTATTACAGTCCATGCTGGTTCAAATCATAGGACAAGGATTAGTCATTTATGGCTTATCTCAGATAAGCGCGCAATTCACATCTCTTATTTTGCTTTTACAAGTTTTAACGGCAGCAATATTGAGTATGTTTCTCTTTAATGAACTACTCTTATTTCAACAGATCTTAGGTGGTATTATTTTGATTATAGGAATTTATATTGCGGGGTTAAACGAGAGAAAGAGTAATCATGACAAAAAATGAAGTAATAAAAATAGCAAACTGTAGCGGTTTCTATGGAGATAAACTCTCTGCTGCTAAAGATATGGTTGATGGTGGTCCGATAGATGTTCTAACTGGAGACTATTTGGCTGAATTAACTATGACCATACTTTATAACCAAAAGCTTAAGAGGGGTGAAGATCATGGTTATGTGGGAACCTTTTTAAAACAATTTAAGGATGTAGCTGAAAAATGTCAGCAAGAAGGAATTAAAATTGTTACCAATGCAGGGGGATTAAACCCAAAAGGCATGGCTTCTATGATTGAAGATATCGTTTCAGAACTCAACTTAGAGTTAAAAGTAGCTTATATAGATGGTGATGACCTTATGCCTGAATTATCAAACTTAAATGAATCAGGTGAGGAAATAAAAAATATTGATACGAATGTACCTCTTTTTGATTATGATAAAAAAGCAGTAACTGCAAATGCTTATTTTGGTGCTTGGGGTATTAAAGAAGCGCTAGACTCAGGTGCAGATGTGGTTATTTGTCCAAGGGTCACAGATGCTGCGGTAGTAATTGGTCCCGCAGCCTGGAAGTTCAATTGGCAAAGAAATGATTATGATAAATTAGCTGGCGCTCTTGCAGCTGGCCACCTTATTGAATGTGGGGCTCAAGTTACCGGAGGTAATTATTCATTCTTTAGAGAAGTTCCTTCATTCAGTAACGTTGGTTATCCTATTGCAGAAATAGAAGAGGATGGAAATTTTACAATTACTAAACATCCTAATACGGGAGGATTGGTATCTGTTGGTACTGTAACGGCTCAACTGCTATATGAAATAAGCAGTCCCGCTTATATTAATCCTGATGTGATTGCCAATTTTGATACTCTAAAAATCGAACAAGAATCCAACGATAGAGTTTACGTCAGTGGTTGCAAAGGAAGTAGCCCTCCAAACAAACATAAGGTTTGCATTAATTTAGCAGGAGGTTTCAGAAACGGAATAGAACTTTTATTAACTGGTTTAGATATAGAAGATAAAGCAGATTTAATTACTGATTCAATTTTCGAAAACGTAGGCGGAAGAGAACAATTTGATAAGGTAGATGTTCAACTCCACAGAACCGATAAAATTAATCCAAACAGTAATGAAGAGGCCCAAGCATTCTTAAGAATTGATGTTATGTCTAAGGATGCTGATAAAGTTGGCAGACTATTCAATGCAAAAATTGTAGAACTAGCATTAGCTAATTTTCCTGGTTGGACAGGAAGAAGCGGGGTAGTACCCAGCGGACCATTCATAGAATATTGGCCAGCTTTAGTCGATAGCAAATTTGTTAAGGAACAAGTTCATTTTCAAGGTGAGACGAAAGAAGTGGTTCCGACCAGCCAGCTTAATTATGAAGAGATTCTCTATCAAAAAGAACCTTATTCTAATCCAGAAGTTGATAAAACAATTCTGGAAGAAGTCCCATTTGGCAATCTTTATGGTGCACGTTCAGGCGACAAGGGTGGATGTGCGAATGTTGGAGTTTGGGCAAAAAATAAAGACAGCTATGCTTTCCTGTATGATTTTTTAACTGTAGATAAATTTAAGGAATTATTACCTGATCTAAGTAACTTTGAAATTGAAAGGTATGAATTACCAAACATTCTTTCACTTAATTTTTATGTCCGTGGAATTCTTCAAGATGGAGTTTCTTCTTCTACTAGAATGGATCCTCAAGCTAAATCACTCGGGGAATATTTACGAGCAAAAATAATTCAAGCACCCAAACAACTTTTATAGGAATAAATATGACAGATAAATTATCTTTAGAGGGCTTAAATTTTCAAGCAACAAAGTTAAACATTGCCAACAATGTTTTAACTCTTACCTTAAATAGACCAGAGAAAAAAAATGCTTTAAATAACGTCATGATGAATGAAATTAATTACGCTCTAGCTTATGCAAAACAAGAGAGAAGTATCAGAGTAGTGATCATCGCAGCCGAAGGCGACGTTTTTTGTGCTGGAGCAGACTTAAATAGAAAACAAGAAGAATCAAATGTTCCGAGAATAGAAGGCTCTGATGACATAAGTATGTCCATAAGGCATTTATATAAACCCGTAATTTGCAAAATTCAGGGTTCTGTCCATGCCGGTGCATTATTGATGGTTACAAATTGCACTCATGCTATTGCAGTGGAAAATGCAAAATTTTCTGCACCAGAAATACTCAGAGGAGTTTGGCCGCATATGGTAATGGCAGGCCTATTTAGAGTAATGCCTAAAAGAGCTGGATTAGATTTCTGTATGAGAGGCCAAGCGATTGATGCAAAAAAGGCAATGGAATGGGGTTTAATAAACGAATCTGTACCCAACAATCAATTAGATGAAAGGGTAGATAGCCTTGCAAGTGACCTTGCTAACCTTGCTCCAGGTACCATGCAATTTGGATTGGAAGCCTATGTTAATCAGGACGGAATGAATTTTGATGAAGCTTTACCTTATTTAGGTAAAAAAAGTGCGGAAACCTTTGCGGGTCCAGATGCTCAAGAGGGCATTTCAGCTTTTTTGGAAAAAAGAGAACCAAATTGGGATTAATCTTCTAAAATCACTAAAGTTGAGCCGCTCTCAACTTGATCTCCAACAGCAATCAATACTTCTTTTACGTTTCCATCACTAGGAGCAGTTACCTTATGTTCCATTTTCATAGCTTCTAGAATCACTAAAGTTTGGCCAGACTTAACAGACTGATTTTTTTTGACAGGCACATCAACCACTTTTCCAGGCATAGGAGCAGTTAAGCCACCGGCTATTTCGTTTATCGAGCTAGACTCAAACCTTTCTTTCATCTCAAACAATAAGTCTCCCTTAATGGTTTGAATAAGAAACTTACCTTCATGGTATGTAATTTTTGAAATTATCCTTTTTCCATCAATTTCAATATCTATAGATTCATCATCAAATTCATAAATTCTTACTGAAGCATCATCTGAAAGACAAAAGTCTCCACCTCTTTTTGACTTATATTTGACCTCAATAACATCATCACCAAAAATTAAATCTACTTTTTGGTATGGCAGCCTTGCGTTATGCCAACCGGACTGTATGTTAGAAAGAACACTGGCACTTTCTCTGTTTTTAGCTTGATTCCACATGGCTACCGCAACAGCATGATCAAAAATTTCATTTTCTGATAGATCAATTTCTGTATTAAGATCTACTCTCTCAACAAAGTCGGTTGTTGTTTTACCCTTAAGAAAATCTTCAGACCTTAAGATTGAAATAAGATAATCACGGTTAGTCCTCATGCCACCAAAATGACTTCTTTCAAGAGCCAAAGCCAGCTTTTGAGCAGCTTCCTCTCTAGTTTCAGCATGGGAAATAACTTTTCCAAGCATTGGATCAAAATTTGAGGACACGACAGTTCCTTTTTCAATCCCTACATCCCAGCGTACAGAAGGGTTATCGCATGGTTCGAAGGCAATTATGTCTCCAGTAACTGGGAGAAATTCATTTGCAGGATCTTCAGCATACAGCCTTACTTCGATTGATGAACCTATCAATTCAACATCATCTTGAACAAACTCTAATTCATTCCCTTGAGCAATCTTTATTTGCTCTTTAACAAGATCTAAACCAGTTACCTCTTCTGTTACCGGATGCTCTACTTGGAGCCTCGTGTTTACTTCTAAAAAAAAGAATTCTTTGGTTTTATCATCGAATAAGAATTCAACCGTTCCCGCAGATTCATATTTGAGTGCAGAAGCAAGCTGAACGGCTGCAGATCCAATTTTATCCCTGAGCTCTTGATCAATAACTGTGGAAGGAGATTCTTCAACTATTTTTTGATGCCTTCTTTGAATCGAGCACTCTCTTTCTCCTAAGTGAACAACATTTCCAAAAGAATCACCTATAATTTGAATCTCTATGTGACGAGATTTTTCAACATATCTTTCTAAAAAAACTCTTTTATCACCAAAACCGCTTTCGGCTTCACGTTCTGCCGCTGATATACTTTCTTTTAACTTTTTGGGATCTTCAACAATTCTCATCCCTTTTCCACCTCCTCCAGCAGAAGCTTTAACAAGAATTGGATATCCAATTTTTTTTGCATCTTTGGCATCAGAAGTCATAGGAAGAGTTGGAACACCAGCATTTTCAGCTAGTTTCTTAGAGGTAATTTTATCTCCCATTTTTTTAATGACATTCCCGCTTGGTCCTATCCAAATGATCCCTGCTTTTTTCACAGAATTTGCAAACCCAGCATTTTCAGATAAAAAGCCATATCCTGGATGAATTGCATGAGAACCTGAATTTTTTGCAATAGAAATTATTTCTTTTGCATCCAAATAACTGCCTTCCAGTTTATAAGCTTCATCAGCCTCCTTAACATAAGGAGAATTAGCATCATCTTGTGTATAGATAGCAACACATGAGATTCCCATGTCTTGTGCGCTGCTGATCACTCTACTTGCAATTTCGCCTCTATTTGCAATTAGTAATTTTTTAATGATCATAGTCTGAACACTCCAAATCCGTCTGATCCCTTAACTTCTTTATTGTTTACAACAGAAAGGCAAATACCAAGCACTGTCCTGGTATCTCTTGGATCAATAATCCCATCATCGGAAATTGCACTTGTGGCTATTAGAGCTTCAGAACCCTTGTCATGAGAAATTTTTTGACCTTCTACAATTTTTGCATCTTCTTTTTCGTCGAAGGGGAGACCATCGCGCATAGCTTTTGCTCTTCTTACCATCGACATAACTCCAGCAATTTGTTCTCCTCCCATTACGGCAATCTTTGCTGTTGGCCATAAAAAGGTAAAAGCATTACCAAATTCTTTTCCAGACATGGCGTATGTACCGGCACCGTATGAGTTTCCAAGAATAACTGTCAAATGAGGCACCTCTGAATTTGAAACTGCATTTAGCATTTGTGCCCCTTTTTTTATCGATCCATTCTGCTCAAATTCTTTTCCAATATTAAAACCCGTAATATTTTGTAAAAAAACAAGAGGGATACTGATCTGATTGCATAGTTGAATAAAGTGGGCTGCCTTTTGAGATGAATCTGGAAATAAGGAACCATTATTTCCCAAAACTCCGACTGTGTGCCCATGAATTTTCATGAAACCACATATAATTGTTGGACCAAAGAGGGGTTTGAATTCTTCAAACCTTGAACCATCTGCAATTCTTGAAATTACTTCACGAACATCAAAAGGTCTTTTCAAGCTTGGATTAACAATACCTAATAAATCTTCTTGATCATTAATAGGCTCTTCATAGATAGAATCGGGAGAATTACCTTCTTTTGACCAATCAAGGTGAGACATAACTTCTCTTCCAATTCTTATTGCATCCATTTCATCTTCTGCAAAATAGTCCGCTAAACCGGATTTTTCAGCATGCATCTTTGCTCCACCTAGACTTTCGGCATCAGATTCTTCACCTGTAGCCATTTTAACTAATGGCGGACCACCCAAAAATACTTGAGACTGTTCTTTAACAAAAATATTGTAATCTGACATTCCCGGCTGATAGGCACCTCCCGCAGTGGAAGATCCAAAAGTAATTGTTACAGTTGGAATACCGAGTTTTGATAGTTCGGTTATCTCATAGAATTGTCTTCCTGACTCAGCAAAATGACCAACATTTAAAGCGACTGAAGAACGGTTTCCTCTAGGTCTCAAATCTCCGCCAGCTGATTCAACAAATTGCACAAAAGGAATACGGCAGTCTCTTGCAATTTGCATTGCTCTCATCCATTTTTTTACAGAGAACGTTTGCATCGCCCCAGCCAAAACTGTTGGATCATTTGCAAAAATAATACATTCAACTCCTGCAGAAACACCTATGCCGGCTACGCAACCTCCTCCTACAGGATAGTCAGACTTAAAACCGGCTAGTGGGCTAATTTCTAAAAATGGACTATCAGGATCTAAAAAATTAAAAATTCTTTCTCTTACAGGAAGCTTTCCCCTAGCAGCAAGTCTTTCATGATGCCTCGGACCACCACCAGCTTCAGCTTCATCGAGAAGTTCATCGATCTCATCAAGCTTTCCGAGCATAGATTTTTTATTCGAAATAAATTCATCATCATTCAGGTTTAAACGAGTTTTTAATGGTTGTGCTTCTAACATGATTTTTTTAAAGAAATTTTAAATAAAATATGCCTCAATATTTCTATATTGTCTATTTTGTTGGTAGCTTGAACAAAGAGATGACTTGAATAAAGTTGAATACTATAATTCCGAATTCTCTGGGCGATTAACTCAATTGGTAGAGTGCCACCCTTACAAGGTGGAAGTTACAGGTTCAAGTCCTGTATCGCCCACCAGCGATTATTAAATCCCTAGTTTAAAACTCAATTGGGCATTCTTTTTAGGTGCAATGAATGCATTTTCTACAGAAAATATAAGCTCAATGTTTTTCAACGCTTCTATAGTTTTAATTTCAACTATTTTCTTGCTGTGAGGATCAATTTCAAAAAAATTAGTATTTTGAGACAAAGTATACTCAGAGAAGTTTCTTAGCATCATTTTTGCAGCAGATTTATTTTCAATTAAAACTTCTAATATTGTTGTTCTTTCCTGGTATCCCAAGCTTTTCATGGATAGGCTGCTATTTAAAAGAGGTAATAAATTATTTTCTAAGCCAATTAAATTATTCTTAAACCATACAATAGTTCTCCCTTCAAATAATGCTTGCTTAATTGAATTTTCAGATTTTCCCTTTGAAAGAATCAATGTGACTGGACGATGTTTACCTTTATAAAATGAATAGTCCCAATCAATTAAATTATGAACATCTGAAGTTCCTATGATTGTTAAATCGTTATCTATAGCTATTTGAAAAGCTTCATCTGAATAATTTATTCCATTTGCAATTTCTATTCCATGCAGTTTATTTTCTTTAATAAGTTTTTTATGAAAATCAGTAAGAACAGAAATACCTTGAGGGGACTGTGGCGTCCACCAAGAATGATTCCAAAAAATGAAACCTCCCTGAGCGTGTGCTGCATCCACAGCTTTCTCTACAGGCCAAACAGAAGTCAAAGCATAATAGTCTCTGATGGTTTTATTTTCTTCCCATGATGCTGCTTCAGGATATTGTTTTAAAAGTTCTTGTGCCATCGGAATATTAGACTCATCATCATTGAATAATAAATTTGCATCTTTGATGAAAATTGCGTTCATATGACCTGCTGGCGGTATTCTTGTAATTTCAGCTCCATTAATTACTAATAAATCCTCATTATTTTTATTAGCCAACAGAGCCTCCTTGTAAGCATCATTTCTATTCTTATTTGGTAAAAATTCAATATGAGGTTGATATTCGAGATGCTCAGTAATTGCTAAAACATCTAAGCCATCTCTCAAAGCTTCTTCAACTCTAATATTTGGCCACACATGTCCATCAGAAAAGACTGAATGAGTATGCAAATCAGAGACGATAACAAGATATTCTCTTGTATTTGGAAATGAGATTTTCCTATCTTCATTAATATCTCTATCCAGAGATAAAGAACCTGCTTCTCCATCAGCAAAAGAGTAAAAACTTAAAATGAGAAAATTGATGAGTATTTTTTTCATATCCTATTTCTAATAAAGCATAATAACTATTGATTAGTTTATGTGATTTTTTTTCTTCAAGGTATGTATAATTGCAACCTCAATTGGACCGGTAGTTCAGTTCTGGTTAGAACGCCGCCCTGTCACGGCGGAGGTCGCGGGTTCGAGTCCCGTCCGGTCCGCCATTTTAAAAAGGTTCTAAATTATGAAAATTGAAGATATTTTTTCGGTGAAAGACAAAGTAGCTCTTGTCACAGGTGGATCAAGAGGAGTTGGGGAAATGATTGCTTCAGCTTATTTGGCAAACGGAGCTAAAGTTTACATCACCGCCAGAAAAGCAGAAGCGTGTAACGACAAAGCCAACGAACTTAGCGAAAAATATAACGCAGAATGCATTTCAATTCCTAACAATGCCTCAACGCTTGATGGGATAGAAGAGCTGTATAACGAAATTTCTCACAAAGAATCTAAGCTTGATATTTTAGTGAACAATGCTGGTGCAGCATGGGGAGAGCCGATTGAGGAATTCTCAGAACTTGGATGGGATAAGGTAATGGACTTAAACGTCAAAAGCATGTTTTTTGTTACACAGAAATTTTTACCATTGTTAAAGGAAGAATCTACCAAAGAAAATCCAGCCAGAGTGATTAATATCGGTTCGATTGATGGTATTAACACACCGGCTTTTGAAAACTATGTTTACAGTGCTTCTAAAGCGGCAGTTCATCACTTGACTAGACATCTATCCTCAAGATTGGTACGAGATAATATTTTAGTAAACGCAATAGCTCCTGGCCCATTTCCAAGTAACATGTTGGGGTCTGCTGTGGCTCATAACTATGATCCTTTAGTCGAAAGAAACCCTATGAAAAGAATAGGCACTGCAGAAGATGTTGGAGGTCTTGCAATCTTTTTATCTTCACGCGCTGGAAATTTCACTGTTGGTGAGACCATTATTTGCGATGGAGGTTTAACTGCTTCATCAGGTCACGACCTTACATCTGAATGAAAAAAACCCCGCATATTGCGGGGTTTTTCAAGAGAAAGTATCTCAACTAATCTCTTACTAGAGGCGGGACGTACCGGCCTCTAGCCGGAATACGGGTCAACCCGTTGTCAAGAGGCACCCCCTGATATTCCTGCTAAATCGTTAATATTAATTTTGGACCACCTCCTGTACAGGGTAAATTTGTTGAAAGCAGTTCTAGAGAATCCCTGATATTTTTTCACTAGCTGCGACACCTAAACTAATTTTAATACTTGATTGTGTTGAGAACAATTAAATACTACACAAATAACTGAAAAGAATTTGGAAATAAATAATTCAAAGCTAGTAGGAGCAATCCACAGATTATATTTAAGAAAATACCCGCTCTAACCATACGGTTTATCGGAACATAACCCGATGCGTAAACAATAGAATTTGGAGGAGTTGCCACCGGAAGCATGAACGCACAACTGGCCGCGATCGTAAGAGGAACTATGAGCAGCATGGGATTGACTCCAATGTTTATACCAATCCCTGCAATGATGGGAATGAATGTAATGGTTGTAGTTAAATTACTGGTCAATTCTGTTAATACGATGACCATTGAGATTACAATGAACAATACCAAAATTAGACTGGCTTCGTTTGGTACTAAGTTAGCAAGCCAAATAGCTAAGCCACTATCATTGACCACATAAGCAAGAGTCATTCCGCCACCAAATAAAAAAATTAAACCCCAAGGAAATTTATTTTGGATATCTTCCCAGTCCAGTAAGCGTTTTTGATTTGACGTCAAAAAGAAAAGACTCAAACCACCCATCATCGATATAACCGCATCCTCCAGTAAAAATAGAAAAGGAAGGTCATCAATTATTTTTCGAAACACCCACCCCAAAGCAGTAAACAAAAATACAAGAGAAACTATCTTTTCCTCTCGGCTCATCGCACCCAATTCTTCTTTAATTTCAAAAAGAATTTTTTTTGCACTGCCAGTATCAGAAAAATTAATTGGAAATAAGAATTTTGTTAGAACCAACCAAATGATTGGTAAAGAGATAATTGAAAAAGGTGCTGCAATTGAAAACCAATTTACAAAACCTATATCTAAATTATAGTTTTCAAATGCATATTGAATTAAAACCCCGTTGGGCGCTGTTCCAATTGGTGTAGTTATTCCACCTAAAGATGAAGAATATGCAATTCCCAGAAGTAAGCAGACTTGAAAATTTAGCTTTTGATCCTCGGATAAATTTTTAATCGAATCGTTGATTGCTTGAATGATAGAGATACCGATTGGGAGAAGCATAATGGTTGTAGAAGTGTTCATAATCCACATGCTCAAAATAAAACTCGCTATCATGAAGCCTGCAATTAATCTCTCACTTTTGAATCCAGTAATAGATAAAACAATCAAAGCTATTCGCTTATGCAAATTCCATTTTTGCATGGCAATAGCAATCATGAATCCACCAGCAAACAAAAATTGAACTTTGTTCATATATTCTTTTGAAAGAACTCCAATTTCTTCAACGCCCAAAAGAGGAAAGGCGATAATGGGGATAAGCGCTGTTGCAGGAAGGGGTAATGCTTCCGTTGCCCACCAAATACCCATCAAAACAAAAACAGCTGCAGTTATCTGACCTCTTTGAGATAAATCATCCGGATTGAAAAAAATTAATATTGATAAAAATAAAAGAATCCCTGACCAAAATCCTATTTTTTTTGAATCCATTTATTTAGTGAGTAATTTTTAAATTTGAGAAAGTTTTCGAAATATCATCATGAATTAAAACATCTGCAAAATGATCAAATTGCGTTTCTTCATTATTAACAATCAAAAGCTTGGCGTCATTCTCTTTTGCAATTAAAGGAAAATTCGCCGCAGGAAAAACTGATAAAGATGATCCTGCAACAATAAAAACATCTGCTTTTAATGTTTCCTCATGTGCAATAATCATTTTATCTTCAGGCATTGGTTGGCCAAAAGATATCGTTGCTGTTTTTATCCATCCGTTACAAGAATCACATTCAGGTGGCTTATTAGTAGATTTAAAATCCTCATGAATAAAAGAAAGTTCAAATCTTTTTTTACAATCTAAGCAAACTGCAAAAGTTGCATTTCCATGTAGTTCTGTGACTGAAGCTTCATTCAGCCCTGATTTTTGATGAAGGTTATCTACGTTCTGTGTAATACAATGTCCAGCTTTTTTAGAATTAATTATCTCAGAGATTATTGTATGTCCCTCATTAGGAACTTTTTCTTGAAAATTTGATTTAAATTCTACGCTTTGGGTCCAATATTTCATTCTTATTGATTCTTGACTCATAAAATCCTGAAACATAATGGGAGTATTTGTTTTCCAAAAACCTTTTGGTCCCCGAAAATCTGGTATTCCTGAATTAGTACTTATACCAGCACCAGTAAAAAAAACTGGATAATATGAGTGTAGAATGTGATCAGTAAATTGCTCAATTGCAGTCATCCTATAATTATAACTGAGCTGATCAACCTACATGGCAAAATATGTTTTATCTTTAGACGGTGGAGGAGTTAGAGGGCTAGCAACTTCAATATATTTATTTGAATTAGAAAAGCGCTTAAAGAAACCTCTCTCGTCTAAATTTGATTTAGTTGTTGGAACATCAACGGGCGGAATAATTGCTCTTGTAATTTCAATTTTGGAAATTGAAGGCCCCAAACTTTTAGAAATCTACTCAGAGGCAAACTTAAAAAAAATATTTTCACGATCCTTTTCAAGTTTCTTCAGAACCAAATATAGCGGCGATAGAAAGATGGAAGTCCTTTATGAGTATTTTGGAAATTTGAAAATGTTTAATGCTGATTTACCTTGCTCAATTCTTGCGCATAATTTGGATACAAGATTTCCAACAATCTTTTCTGAAAGAGAACATCCGGATTTGTTTGTTGCTGATATTGCGGCTGCTACATCTGCAGCACCAACATATTTTCCCGCAGTCGAAATTGAATCAAATTGGTACGTGGATGGTGCGGTTTCAACTAATAATCCTGCCTTAATAGCTTATTCTGAAGGAAAAAAATTATTTCCAGGAGAAGAAATTAAAGTCTTCAGTGTTGGTACTGGGTTTAATAATAATTTTGTTGAGGGTTCTAAAACGAAATATTGGGGATCTCTATCATGGCTAAGAGGAGGAATTATTCCAATGCTTTTAGAATCAAATCTCGAACATCAATTAGCTCAGGAAATTATTGGTCAAAATTATTTTCGAGTTGACTCTAATCTGAATGAAGTTGCCTCTAAAATAGATATCAAAACAATGAGCAATTTAGAATTAATGCGAGAAATGGGTCTTAAATGGTGGGATAAATTTGAAAACTCTTCTCTGAAATTTTTAGATGAAACTTAAAAATAATAAAATTGGAATTTTAGGATCTGGCTCATGGGGAACAGTACTGGCTGATATTGCAGCAAATAATGGATATGAAGTGTCAATCTGGTCACGTAACTCAAGTACTGTTAATGAAATAAATAAAAATCATAAAAACAAAAAATATTCTGGTAACAAGAAATTACACAAAAACATAAAAGCAACTTCAAACCAAAAAGATGTATTAAATCTAAGTCACGTTATAGTTTGCATACCGTCATCATCTGTAAGGGGTTTTTTCAGAAAAAATAAAAAACACATAGCAACAGAGACTTCTTTTCTCATAGCCTCAAAAGGGCTAGAAAATAAAACTTTTTATACAATGAGTGAGATTCTCAAGGAAGAGCTCTTGATGGAATCAAACATAAGTGTTTTATCTGGCCCTAATTTAGCGTCTGAAATTATCGAGGGCATGGCAGCGGCTTGTGTGATTGCTGCTAAAAACAAAAAAATAGGTAAAGAATTTTTAAATATTTTTGACAGACAAAATTTTAAAGTTTTTTTGAATAATGATGTTAAAGGTGTTGAACTTGCTGGGGCTTTAAAAAATATTTATGCAATCGTTTCTGGGTTATCCGATGGATTAGGAAACAAAAAAAATACAAAAGCAATGATTTTGACAAGAAGTCTGGTAGAAATGTCTCATCTTTTTGAAGCTTTGAAATTAAAAAAATTAACTTTATTAGGTTTGGCTGGAGTGGGTGATCTCTTTGCCACCGCCAGTTCGGAAAAAAGTAGAAATTATTCTTTCGGTTATCTTTTGGGCAAAGGAAAAACACGAGATGAGGCAAAAAAAATTATAGATCAGGTTATTGAGGGAGAAAAAACTTTAAAAATAGTCTATGAAAAAGTTTCAGCCCTAAAATTAGATATGCCAATAGTGGAAAAACTATACAATATCGTCTTTAAAAAAGGCTCAGTAAAAGAATCTTTTGATAAAATGGTTATTGATTCTGACGGAAGAGATTTGTAAATGAGTGAAGAAGATAAAAAAATAGAAGAAGAAAACAAGGAAGTAGAAACAACCCAGCAGTCTGTTTCAGATGAAGCAATGTCAAATATTAAAGACAGTTCTACCTGGATAGACGCTCTTCTCGTCGTTGTTTACTTGATAGTCATATCCTATTCAATATTCCTATTGTGGATAATTGCTTTTGCACAGTTCATTTTTAAACTGATAACAAAAAAACCAAATAAAAATTTAGGCGATTTAACTAATGTATTTCAAAAATTCATTAATCAAATTATTGATTTTGTGACTTTTGAAACAGAAGAAAGACCGTATCCTTTTAATTCTTTAAAAAATTCAGAAGATGATTGATCTTTACACAACCTCTACACCAAACGGACATAAGGTTTCATGCACCCTTGAAGCTTTAAATCTTGAGTACACTACTCATGCGATAAACCTGCAAAAAGGAGAGCAAAAAACTGAAGAATTTTTAGCGATGAACCCAAATGGCAGAATACCTGTTATTGTCGATAGAGCTAACGATGATTTAGCAATATTTGAATCAGGTGCAATCATGATCTATTTGGCTGAGAAAACAGGAAAATTGCTTCCACAAGATGTTCATCAAAAATCTGTAGCCATACAATGGTTAATGTTCCAGATGGGAGGCATCGGTCCGATGATGGGGCAGGCAAATGTATTTTTTAGATATTTCCCAGAAAAAATCCAACCTGCAATCGATAGATATCAAAACGAGAGCAGAAGGCTTTTTGAAGTTTTAGATACTCGCTTAGAAGGTAGAGATTGGTTAGCTGATGAATTTTCGATAGCTGATATAGCAAATTGGTGCTGGGTCAGGACGCATCGTTGGTCTGGAGTTTCAACCGATGAGCTAAATAATCTAAAAGGCTGGATTGATAGATGTTATGAACAACCTGGAATGCTCAAAGGCTTAGAAGTACCTGAAAAGGTGGAAAACTTATTGAAAGATAAAAAAGCTGCAGAGGAGTTTGCAAAAGGCGGAGGATCGATAGTTCAGAAATAACCTTATTCCTGTTATTAGCTTTGCTATATTGTAAAATTACTACTAGAGTTAGCACCTCAAACTTATAAGTTATGAAAAAAGTTACAAAATTAAAAACACCTGTTCCTTCTATGGAAGAGGCCAAAGATGCCGTCAGAACCTTAATAGCCTGGGCAGGAGACGATCCTGACAGAGAAGGTTTAATCGAAACTCCAGATCGAGTCGCAAGGGCTTATCAAGAGTTTTTTGCCGGATATCACGACGATCCCGAAGAAATATTATCGAAAACTTTTGAAGAAGTTGAAGGTTACGATGAAATGGTTATCGTCAGGAACATAAGGCTCGAATCTCACTGTGAGCACCACATGGTGCCAATATTGGGCATAGCTCACATAGGTTACATTCCAAATAATAGAGTCGTAGGAATAAGTAAGTTAGCAAGGATTGTTGATGTATTTGGCAAAAGATTACAAACACAAGAAACTATGACGGCTCAAATCGCTGACACTATAAGCAAAGTTTTAAAACCAAAAGGTGTTGCCGTGGTAGTGGATGCTGCTCACCAATGCATGACTACCAGAGGTATTCATAAGTCAGAAACAAGCACCGTGACAAGTAAAATGACTGGAGTATTTCAAAAAAACATTAATACTCGAAATGAATTTATGGCTTTGATTCATTCTGGTAATAATCAATAATTTTGCCTACTGCATTTATTCTTGCTTCCGATTCTGAAATAAGGAAAAAAATTCTATTTGATGCTGGTTTTAAATTTGATACACATAAACCTCTTGTAGACGAAGATAAGTTAAAATCACAATATCGCAGTCTCGCACCAATAGATTTATCTGTGTTGCTTGCCAAAGAAAAGGCTCTTAGTGTTAGTAAGATGTTTCCTGACCAATATGTAATTGGTGGAGATCAAATTTGTTTGCTTGGTTCAGAGATCTTCAGCAAACCCCTAACTGTAAGCAAAGCGATAGAAAATCTTCGAAAACTTTCCGGTAAAGAACACTTCCAAATAAGCGGCCTTGCAATTGTAATTAACGGCAAGGTTGTTCATGAAAAACATTACAAAGCTATACTGAAAATGAGAGATCTTTCTATGGAAGAAATTCAAGAATATGTTGAAAAGGACGATCCCTTAATGTCGAGTGGATCCTATAAATACGAATCACTTGGGAAAAATTTATTTGAAAATATAAAAGGGGATCCTTATGTGATTCAAGGGCTACCCTTGGAAGCCATTAAGAATTTTTTTAAATAATTTGCTAAGGTTTATTTCTTATGAAAAATTTCAAAGATAAGGTCGCCGTTATTACAGGTGCTGGCTCAGGAATGGGGCAGGCACTGGCCCTTCAACTTGCTTCAGAAGGATGCAATATAGCCTTGGTTGAATGGAAAGAAGAGCTTTTGAACGAAACTAGAGAATTGCTTAAAAAACATAATGTTGGCGTATCTTCCCATTTATTGGATGTTAGTGATAAAGAAGCCGTTGATAATCTTCCTAATGAAGTCATAGAGCATCATGGCCAAGTTGATATAGTTTTTAACAATGCAGGCTTATCAGTTGCATCTACGGTAGAAGAAAGTACCGATGAAGATTGGGATTTTGGATTAGGAATTTTGTTGCACGGTGTCATCAATTCAACAAGAGCCTTTTTACCGCACCTAAAAAAAAGGCCTGAATCCGCCATTGTTAATACCTCATCCATATTTGGTCTTTTAAGTGTGCCATCTCAATCTATTTATCACGTAGGAAAATTTGGTGTAAGAGCTTTTACCGAGAGCCTTGCTCTGGAAATGCAGTTAAATAAAGAAACAGTAGAAGTCTATTCAGTTCACCCAGGGCATATTGGCACTAATATATTCTCTGCTTCAAGATTTAAAAATTTTGAGCCTGGAACAACTATGTTTGGTAAAGCGGATACTCCTGAAGAAGCAG
>CACBTL010000004.1:0-84785 GCA_902542145.1 uncultured SAR86 cluster bacterium
TAATTATTCCTCTACTGAGTGGAGTAATGCTTGGGGTGACGTATTAACCGATAGATTTACTATGGCTCTCCACGGAATAGGTGGTGAAAACTGTAGGAATTCAGCTACTGGTGAATTTTATGAAGTTGGTACTGATGCAGCTTTAGCTGCTGCAGGTCAAGGAAACTGTCATTACTACAGTCCAATTGGTGCTGCAATCGGAGCCAGTCCATCAGATGCTTACTATAACCATCCTGATGCATGGGACTTCTTCTGGGGTGGCCCAGAGAGTGAAGAGAAAAAATCTCTTACCACAGGTCAATTTGTATTTTCAGGATTTGGAGCAAACGATATCGGTTGGGCTGCAGGAGTTCAATACAGAAAGTATTACGCTTTCTACAGAGCTGCTGGGGATAACCGATGCCCTGATAACGGTAAATGTAATACCGTTTTTCACTTCTTAACAATGGATGCAACTGAAAGACTAGATCAAGAAATTACTTCATTTTTTGGTGAGGTAAGTATTCCTGCAACTGATGACTTTGAAATTCAGTTAGGTGTTAGATATTCAGATTATGAAACAGCTGATGTTACAAAGCCTAGAGCTTCCTTTATTTGGGATGCTACTGATATATTTAGCTTGAGATTTTCTTATGAGGAAACTTATAGAGTCCCGTTGTTATCTAACAACGTTCTAGAGAATCTTCAGCGTTACGCTCCTCTGGGAGAGTTCGTGACAATTGCAACTCCTGTTGCTTCATCATTGCAACCAGAAGAGTCTAGCAACATGAACTTAGGTTTCATCATAAGGCCTGATGAAAGAAGTCAAATAACTTTTGATTACTTTAATATTGCTTTTACGAATGGTTTTGGAACCGAGGCAGCTACTTGTCCTTGTGCTGACATCATTTATGTTACTCCTGGAGATCCTGATAGCGGGATTGTAAGAATTGAGACTGAACTTATTAACGGAGACGACGTTGACGTTTCAGGTCTTGATTTTGAAGGAAGCGTTGGTTTTGATGCTGGTAATACAGTAATGACCTTCTCTTACGGAGGAACGCTCTTAACTCAATTTGATGTTGCAGGTGCAGTCGGTGGAGGAACTTACGATGCTTTAGGTAAATTTAATACAAGATCATCTACAGCTCCTATAAATCTAAGATCACTTCCTGAACTCCAACTTTTCCTTGGACTAGGTATTGAATTAGATATTCATTCGATAAACATGTACGTGCGTCACATCGGTGAATATGAAATTCCTGACACTATTACTGCTGGATATACTTTTCTAGGAGATAAAATCGATTCAATGAACACACTCGATTTTAACTATACTGTTAGGCTGGCTGACGATAGAGTAAGAATTAATCTAAGTGCTTATAATCTATTAGGTGAAGATCCGCCTTTGGCGCCTTCCGAACTTGGTTATGATGCATATACTCACTCACCTGTCGGTACTGTTCTTAAAGCAGGACTTCAGTACAGATTCTAGTAAAATAGGATATGCAAAAAAGGCGGTGGAAACACCGCCTTTTTTTATTTTCTAGTAAAGCTACTATCTGTATTCCACCAAGCCATATCTGAAAAAGATCTAATATCTATTTCATGGGTCCAAGTGGATCGATGCTGATTAGCAAGATGAAAATAAGTTTCGGCAACTTTCTCTGGAAGGATTAATCCATCGTGCTCCATGCCTCGAGTTTCTCTCATCTTCTGATACATATCTGGTCCAAGCATTTTTCCAAGGGTATCAGGAGCATCTACGGCACCATCAATAACAATATGAGCAACATGGATTCCTTGTGGGCCAAACTCGTCGTTTAAAGATTGGCATAACATTCTTCTGCCTCCCATTGCAGCAGCATGAGAGTGTTGAGTCTTATTACCTCTGACAGCTGCGGTAGCTGAAGTGACAAGTAAAGAGCCCTCTCCTCTGCTGGCCATCACAGGACAAATTTCTTTAGCCACTCTAAAGAGTCCTTGGGTAGCCATCTTCCAGCCCCATTCAAATTCTTTAAGACTTGTTTGGTCCAAAAGCTTCATACCAGTTTGGGCTCCCAAGTTATAAACTAAGGTATCAATGGGGCCTATGCCTTCTTCGATATCCTTGATCAGCTTTTCTATTGAGCCTTCTTCAATTGCATTCATTAAAAAACCTGAAGCCTCTCCTCCTTCTGCTTCAATATTTTTAATCCATTTATCAAGACCCTCTTGATCTGTTCTTCTTGCTAGACAAGAGTGATACCCCTCAAGTGCAAATTTTCTCGCTATGTTTGCCCCAATTCCACCACCAGCACCAATAACCAAACAAACTTTTTTAGTCATTTTTAACTCCTTTTAACCTATTTTTAACATATTCTGTCGTTTCCTTATACTTTGATAAGTCATATGATAGTTAAATGAAATCTTTTGAAAATAAAATTGCTGTCGTCACCGGAGGTGGCACAGGCATGGGGAGAGAACTTGTTTTGCAATTAGCAAAAGCAAACTGCAATGTTTCTATGTGTGATGTTATTGAAGAAAATATGGATCAAACAATGGATCTGGCTGCTACGATAAATCCAAATACTAAAATTACAAAACATGTATGCGATGTCTCAAATAAGGAACAAGTTGAACGATTTAGAGATGCTGTTTTAGAAGAACAACAGTCTGAATCAATAAATTTACTTTTTAATAATGCAGGTATCGGAGGCGGTCAAAGCTTCATAAAGAGCGATATTGAAGAGTGGGAAAAAGTTTTTGCTGTTTGTTGGTATGGGGTTTACTACTGTTCTAGGGCATTTATGGAAGCACTACTCAAAAGCGACGAAGGTCATTTAATTAACACAAGCAGCGTTAATGGATTCTGGGCATCTTTAGGCGATGGGGTTCCACATACTTCATATTCAGCAGCTAAATTTGCCGTGAAAGGTTTTTCAGAAGCAATGCTTAATGATTTTAAAGTAAATGCTCCGCACTTAAATGTTTCTTTGGTTATGCCAGGTCATATAGGAACAGATATCAGTCAGAACACAGGGATAATTTTAGGGAAAAGACCTGAAGATTTGGATGATAATGAGTTACAACTCATGAAAGAGGGTTGGATGAAAGCAGGTGCTCCAATTCATAACTTATCACTCGAAGTATTTAGGGAGGCTATTATTCAAAGGCAAGATGATTTCAAAAATAATGCACTTACTTCAGCTCAAGATGCTGCAAAAATTATTTTAGATGGAGTGAAAAAAAACCAATGGAGAATTTTAGTTGGGCCGGATGCTGAAGCTCTTGATAGAAGAGTTAGGGAAAATCCAGAAAGAGCTTATGACGCTGATTTTCTTCCCAAAAGAGAAGATAATCATTTCACCGATCCCTTCTCTGAGAAGAATTAAGATAATTATTGGTGGGCCCGGGAGGACTCGAACCTCCGACCAACGGATTATGAGTCCGCTGCTCTAACCAACTGAGCTACAGGCCCGTAGGAAGAGGAATTATATAGGTTAAATTCAAATTAAGAGAAATTATTCGTCGAGGAACCCTTTAAGATGTGCTGATCTAGATGGGTGCCTAAGCTTTCTCAAAGCCTTAGCTTCAATCTGTCTGATTCTCTCTCTAGTTACATCAAATTGTTTGCCAACCTCTTCTAAAGTATGATCTGTGTTCATACCAATACCAAATCGCATTCTTAAAACTTTAGCTTCTCTTGCAGTTAAACTTCCTAAAACATCACCGGTTGCTTCAGTTAAATTATTTTCAGTAGCGGCGTCAACAGGCGAGCTCATAAGAGGATCTTCAATAAAATCTCCCAGAGTCGTATCGTCTTCATCTCCTATAGGTGTTTCCATTGAGATTGGCTCTTTTGCTATTTTTAGGACTTTTCTAACTTTATCTTCAGGCATTTCCATTCTTTCGCTTAACTCCTCTGGAGTTGGTTCTCTTCCCATTTCCTGGAGCATTTGTCTAGAAATTCTGTTTAATTTATTGATTGTTTCAATCATATGCACAGGGATTCTAATAGTTCTGGCTTGGTCAGCTATAGACCTAGTTATTGCCTGTCGTATCCACCAAGTTGCATAAGTAGAGAACTTGTAACCTCTTCTGTATTCAAACTTATCTACTGCCTTCATGAGACCGATGTTTCCCTCTTGGATAAGATCTAAAAATTGGAGACCTCTGTTGGTATATTTTTTTGCTATTGATATGACTAGCCTTAAGTTGGCTTCAATCATATCTTTTTTAGCCCTTCTAATTTTTGATTCTCCTTTTGTAATCCTCATGTTCACTTCTTTTAATTGAGGAACAGACAGCCCAGATACCTTTTCTAAAGCATTTATTCTTTTTTGAATTAAATTAATCTCTGGTTTTCTAGTTTTAAGTTCTTTCACAAAAGGTTTTTTTGACCTTAAAGTTGAGTCTAGGAAATTAGCTTTTGTTTCACGGCCTACAAAAATTTCAATAAACTCTTTGCGTGGCATTTTTGACTCTCTGACACAAATATCGTAAATGAGCCTTTCCAGTTCTTTAACTTGCTGAAAATTTAATCTTGCAGGAAGAGCGATTGTTTCGAATTTTTTTGGGGATAATTTTAGGAACTTAAAAATTTCTCCTAACTTTTCCAAGTCAGTTTGAGCTTTTGTGCTGCTTCTTCCGCTAGCAGCAATGGTTTTTTCAGTTTTGTTGAATTGTCTTCTGAGGGCAGCAAATCTTTTTTCTAGTTCTTCTTCATTTATTCCAGAATCTTCTTCTTCCTCAACATCATCGTCTTTTTCGTTTATATCTGTATTAGCAGCAGCTTCCGAAGGAGCTTCATCTTCATCCATAAAGCCAACGATCAAATCTGAAAGTCTTTTTTCTCCTTTTTTAGTTAACTTATAATCCTCTATTATTCCTTCAACCACTCCAGGATAGTGAACGCATGCGCTAAGAAGATCTCTGGCGCCATCCTCAATTCGTTTTGCTATAGATATTTCTCCTTCTCTGGTTAACAAATCAACGGATCCCATTTCTCTCATGTACAACCTTACTGGATCTGTTGTTCTGCCTACTTCTGACTCAATTGCTATTTCACCCTCTGGGTCTGGTTGTTCTTGTGAATCTTCAGCAGCAGGCATGAAATCTGAGCCCTCGGCAGGAGGATTCTCCAAAACTTCCAGTCCTAATTCATTTATAAGAGAAATAACTTCTTCAAGTTGATCAGGATCTGATACATCTTCTGGTAAGAAATCATTGATATCAGCATAAGATATATATCCTTGCTCTCTCCCTTTTTCAATGAGTTCTCTTAAACCGCTATTCTCTAAATCGTCGTCGTACATGTATTTCTAAAAAAGGTCGTTGATTATATCTTCTAAGAGCTAAAGTTTGAATAAATATGTAAAAAAGTTACAAAGACTTTAGAAGCTTTTTTTCTTGATCATCTAATGCTTCAAACTTTTCAAGCAAACTTTTTTTCAATTCGATCTTTTCTTTTTCCGTAATATCTCCATCCATGTGTTTTTTTTGTAGATATACATGATTCGAAATATTCTCTTTTTTTAAATAAAAATCAATTGATTCTTCAATGTATTCATTAGCTTTGGCTTCGGAAACTATATTCTCGCCAGCAGCGATAGAAGTAATATCTCCTTTCAATTCAGGATATTCTTCAATTAATTGACCTGCATTATAGTTGGGGGCTGATTTACAAAATTCAATTATCTTAGCGATTGTTTCTTCCTCCTTTATTTGCGACTTCACGTCGAAATATGAGAACAAATCTAAATTAATTCTTCCAGGAAAATCTAATACAACCGCTAGTATCTTTTTTAAAATTATACTTTCTATAATGGTTTCGTTTTCTTTCATCGTGAAAGATTTTTTCTTTATTGCTGGTTGGAATTCTTCATCAACTTTGAAACCTAATTTCGATGAAAAGTCTTCAACAAGTAATGTTTTGAAATTTGATGGCGGGATAGATTTTATAAAATTTTGAAAACTTCTCATAGCGTTTGCTTTTGTTTCTATTGAATCGTCAGTCCCAGCAAGAAAAGAATCTTGAATATATTTAGAAAGCACTACTGATTTACTCAAATACTCCTCAAATTTATTGCTACCATGCTCTTCCATAATACTTGCAGGATCTTGCCCTTCAGGAAGAAACAAAATGTTGAACTTTCTATTATCGTTAATGAAAGGCAATGTGACTTCTACTGCTCTTCTAGCTGCATCTGATCCTGCTTGATCACCATCAAAACAAAAAACTACTTCATTGGTAATTTTTAGAATATTTTCAAGATGATATTTTGATGTCGCTATCCCAAGTGTAGCCATCGCATAAGGAAAACCACCTGCAAACAGAGCAATGACGTCTGTGTAACCTTCAACCACTAAAATTTTGTTTATGTTTCTATTTTGCTCAATGGATTCATAAAGGCCATACAGCTCCCTATTTTTTTTAAATACTAGAGATTCTGCAGAATTGAGGTATTTTGGTTCTTCATTCTCAATTACTCTGCCACCGAAACCTATAACCTGCCCTCTTCTATTTCGTATCGGAAACATTAATCTATTCCTAAAGAAGTCATAATCTTTACCTTTATCAGAGGTTTTGATTAATCCTGTTTTCAAAATATCTTCTCTAGATATACCCTCTTTAAGTAGATATTTGCATAAATCATCCCAGCTTTTAGTTGCGTATCCTAAGGAGAAATTTTGGGAAGATTCCCCTTCAATATTTCTACTTTTAAGATATTTGTAAACAGAACTAGATTCGCTTTGCTCAGAAAGATTTTTTTGAAAAAACTTCAAAGTAAGATCATTGATTTTGTCAAAAATTTCAAAATCTTTATCATTTATGCTGTTTGAGTTTTTAGGAATTTCGATGCCTGCATTAGTTGCTAAAAATTCCAAGGCATCCATAAAAGTTTGCCCTTGGTAATCTGTGAGAAACGAAATTGCATTTCCACTCGCCCTGCATTTGAAACAATAATAAAACTGCTTATGTTGACTTACGCTAAAAGAAGGCTTACTTCCGTCATCGCAGAAAGGACAAAGCGCCCAGTGATCTTTTCCTCTTTTCTGAAGAGAAACATGGCTATCGATCAAAGAAACAATATCTGTTGAATCTAAAACTCTTTGAATAAAATCTCTAGGTAATTGAGCCATTATTATTTTTTCTTAAGCCAAGTATCAAGAATTATCTTAGCTGCAAGGGCATGAGATGTTGTTTTTTTATCAGTAAGATTATTTTTATCAAACATAATTTCCTTGGCTTCCCATGTAGTAAGTCTTTCATCTTCTAATTCAACATCAATATCAAACAGCTGCTCACAAGCTATTTTAAATTTGCTTACTTTTAATGAAAGTTTTGAATCAGTATCATCCATATTAAGTGGATATCCTAGAATAATTCCTTTTAAATCCCACTCTTTTATTAAATTTTCAATAAATTTTAAAGCTTCTTTTTCAGATGCAATTTTTTCTGAAAAATATGTTGTTGAATTTTTGGTAATTGAATTGCCAATCGCAAATCCATAATTAACTTCTCCGTAATCAATGCCCAAATAGTTCATCTACAAAAAGTTTTGCTAGGTTTTCCCCTGTTTGATCATTGAGTTCTCTAAAGCAAGTGGGACTTGTTAAATTAATTTCTGTTAGAAAATTTCCAATCATATCTAATCCAACTATATACAACCCAAAATCCAACATTTTGTCTGCTACCGTCTGAGCAACCATTTTATCTTGTTCGTCAAGCTCAATAGTTGAGGCTGATCCTCCTGCGGCCAAATTACCTATAAACTTTCCTTCAGGAGGTGTTCTTAACACGGCGTGTTTAGGAACTTTACCGTTGATAATTAATATTCTTTTATCTCCAATGGAAATTTCTGGAAGGAATTTTTGCGCAATAAATTTTACTTCACCCTCCTTAGATATTTTTGAATAAACTTCAGATAAATGTTCATCATCCTTCTTTAGTTGAAAGATAGAATCTCCACCCATAGAGTTAAGAGGCTTAACTACAATATGCTCATTCTCTTTAAGAAAACCATTAAAAATTTCAAAATCAGATGTAATCAATGTAGGTGGACAAAATTTTGGAAAATTTAGTGCAAATATTTTTTCATTTAAGTTTCTTAGATTTGAAGGGTTATTAATAACGTTAACCCCCAAATCTACAGCTTTTTCTAAAATCATTGTGTTTACTATAAAAGAGTAATCAACAGGAGGATCTTGACGCATCATGATCACTTCAAAAAAATTCATTGTATTCTCGGAAGAGGACAAAACGTTGAAGTTCGTATCATTTAAAGAAACTTCTACCTTTTGATATAAACAGTAAGGTTGATTGTCCTTCATAAATAAATTTTTTGAGTCAATAAAATATATATCGTGTCCATTATTTTGGGCTTCGAACATCAGTAATAAAGTTGAATCCTTTTTTAGATTCTTTGCAGGAATAGGCTCCATTACAAAACCGATTTTCATGATATATCCCTCATAGAAAAATTTAACATTGATAATATTACGATCGGCATTGTATCTGTTCTAAAAATCATATCTCCACAATTTATACTAACAAATCCTTCTTCTTCTAATTTTTCTATTTCATTATCTGTAAATCCCCCTTCTGGGCCGATTGCTATTGAGAGGCTTTCAGCTTTTTTTAAGTCTTTAATGGACTTAGTTGCTCTGGGGTTTAACACAATTTTTGAAGAGTCATTGGAATTGCGTGCCCAAGACATTAATTCATTTGAATAAATCTCGGGGACCCAATCCATTCCGCATTGTTCGCAACTGCTTGCAGCGATTTTCTTCCATCTTTCTATTTTTGATTGAGAAGGTTTTTTTCTTATTTTTGATCTTTCGCTTGATAAGCAATTTATTGAATTTATCCCAAGAGGAGTGCTCTGTTTTACAACGTTATCAAAATTTTTTATCTCACTGATACCTAAATTAAATATTGGTTTAAGTTTTTTAGAAAAGTTTAAATTCTTGTTTGTTTTGATTAAAAAGGTTTTTTTCTTTTTTTCAATGATGTTTCCAAAGGTTGAATTACCTCGCCCATCAAACAGATGAAGTTGCTGACCAATTTTTTTATTCGTAACTTTTAAATGATCTGAAATATTTTGATCAAGCTCTATAATTGAATTTGCTTTCAATTCAGTTTTTAAAAATACCCTTGGAGTTCTCATGAATTTCTTTGTATGCTAAACATTCAATTTTATCAGAGTTTAAAAGATGAAAATCTACATCATAAGACATGGAGAAGCTGCCAAATCTTGGGAAGTTGATCGAGATCCAGAATTGAGTCTGAAAGGAAGGGAGCAGGCCCAAAAAATTTCAGACATTCTTGCTCAAGAAGATTTGAATGATTTCCAAATTATTTCAAGTCCGCTTAGAAGAGCAATAGAAACCGCCGAACCTATATCTAAGAAATTAAATAAGGAAGTAGAAATTAATGAAAGCTTTATTGAAATTCCTTCTCCTGGAATAGACATGTCTGAAAGACCTTCTTGGTTGAGGGAAATGTTTTCAAAGGATGTGGATCAGTTTGAAAAGCCTCAAGTAGATTGGAGAGATAAAATAATAAATGTAACTCATTCATTTAAATCACCGACATTAATTTTTTCACACTTCATGGTGATAAACGTTTTGGTAGGTTATTTACAAAAATCAAAAAAAATTGTTACTTTTTACCCAGATAATTGTTCAGTAACAAAGATGTCTCTTAATCAAGGAATGCTTTCTTTAGAAGAAATAGGAAGCATTCAAGAAAGTGTGGTTAACTGATGGTCACAAAGAAAAATAATTCAAGCGATAAAAATTCTCTGAAATATCAGGTTGGAAAATCAATTAGAAGATATCTTAGAGAGTTAGACGGCAATAAATCATCTGATGTTTATCCAATGGTCCTAAAAGAAGTAGAGGCGCCTCTCCTATTTGAAATAATGAAGTATTGCAATGGAAATCAAAGTGAAGCTAGTAAAATGCTTGGCCTTAATAGGGGCACTTTAAGAACAAAACTCAAAGAATACGACCTTCTCAAAATTAATAAAAAATAAGATGTCTAAAATTGCCCTTATTAGTGTCTCAAACAAGGATGGAATAATTGATTTTGCTAAAAATCTTATATCTCTGGACTACAAAATCATTTCAACAGGGGGAACTTATCAGCTGCTAAAAGAAAATAATATTGATGCTATTGAAGTTTCAGAGCATACAGGCTTTCCAGAAATAATGGATGGAAGAATCAAAACCTTACATCCTAAAATTCATGCAGGAATTCTCTCTCGAAGAAAAATTGATAAAAAAATCATTAAGGAGCACAGCATCGATGAAATCGATATTGTGGTAGTAAATCTTTATCCTTTTTACTCAACTGCAAAAGATCCAAATAGTACTGAAGCAGAAATAATTGAGAAAATTGATATAGGTGGTCCAACGATGTTGAGAGCAGCTGCAAAAAATCATGAGCACGTTACCACGATTGTTGATCCTAATGATTATGATCTGGTCACAAAGGAACTCAAAAGAAGCAAAACTATTTCAAAATCTATAAAAAAACAATTGGCAATCAAAGTTTTTTCACATACAGCTAATTATGATTTAGAGATTTCAAACTATTTTAATGGGGACCAATTTGAAGAGAATCTTCTTTTGAGTTATGAAAAAACTGAAAATTTAAGGTACGGAGAAAATCCTCATCAGACAGCCTCTTTTTTTAAACATAAATTTTCAAAGCCTTTTGGGATATCTTCATCCATTCTGCATCAAGGCAAAGAAATGTCTTATAACAACATAGCAGATACAGATACTGCGATCGATTGCGTATGTAATTTTGCTGAACCTACTTGTGTCATTGTAAAACATGCCAATCCTTGTGGAGTATCATCAAGAAAAAATTTATTGGATGCTTATCAAAGCGCTTTTGAGAGCGATCCAACCTCAGCTTTTGGAGGAATTATTGCCTTCAATGAAAAGGTTTCAGGCGTGGTTGCACAGAGATTGATTGATAATCAATTTCTTGAGGTAGTTGCTGCTCCAGCATTCTCAGACGAATCTCTGAAAATTTTCAATGCAAAACCTAATGTAAGGGTTCTCTCATTCGAACCAAAAATAAATGACAAAAATAAAATTTTATCTGTATCTGGAGGCCTCCTTATTCAATCAGCAGATAATAAAATTATTACTGAAGATAATTTAGAAGTCGTAACCAAAAAAGTACCCGATAAAGATGAAATACAAAATGCTTTGTTTGCATGGAAGGTCTGTAAATATGTTAAATCAAATGCAATTGTGTTTGCTGCAAGTGAACAAACATTAGGAATTGGTGCAGGTCAAATGAGCAGAATAGATAGCGGTAAAATTGCTGCCTCTAAAGCTAGGGAATTTGGATTCTCATTGAATGGAGCATCAATGGCTTCTGATGCATTTTTCCCTTTTAGGGACAACGTCGATAATGCTAATGAACTGGGCATAAAATGCATTATTCAGCCTGGAGGTTCAATCAAAGACCAAGAAGTTATTCAAGCTGCGAATGAGGCAGATATGAGTATGTTATTCACTAAAGTAAGACATTTCAGGCATTAAGTGAATTTCTTAATTATTGGTAACGGCGGAAGGGAGCACGCCTTTGCATGGAAAATCTCTCAAAGCTCTCTTGTTCAAAAAGTTTTCATTGCACCTGGAAATGCAGGAACTGAAAGAGAAAATAAGTGTGAAAATATTAATATTGATTCCGAAGATATATCTGCACTGAGAGATTTTGCCATTGAAAAATCTATAGACCTTACTATTGTCGGCCCTGAAGCCCCTCTAGTGAAAGGTATCGTTGATGAGTTTGAAAAACATAAATTACTTATTTTAGGTCCTTCTAAAAAAGCTTCGCAAATTGAAGGATCAAAAAAATTTATGAAAGATTTTTTAAAGAAAAATCATATTCGTACTGCTGGGTATGAAGTTTTTGAAGACTATGAAGAGTCAAAGGAATACATATCAGCGTCTAAGTTTCCTATTGTTATTAAGGCAGATGGCCTTGCTGCTGGAAAAGGTGTAACAATTGCTCACTCTGCTGAAGAAGCATACCAAGCACTAGATGATGCTATGCAAAAAAAGATATTTGGTTCTGCAGGTACAAAAGTTGTTATAGAAGATTTTCTAGAAGGAGAAGAAGCGAGCTTCATTGTTTTGTGCGATGGTAAAAAAACCATTCCTTTTGCTTCTTCTCAAGACCATAAAGCGAGAGATAATAATGATTTAGGCCCGAATACGGGCGGCATGGGAGCATATTCTCCTGCTCCTATTGTGACCGAGGAAATTCATAAACAAGTAATGGAAAAAATTATAAAGCCAACAATTGATGGCCTTAAATCAGATGGAATAACTTACAAAGGCTTTCTCTATGCTGGGTTAATGATAAAAAATTCAGAAATAAGTGTATTGGAGTTTAACTGTCGGTTTGGAGATCCAGAGACACAACCAATTCTCATGAGAATGGAATCTGATTTAGCAGAGATTTGTCTTCTAGCTGCGCAAGGTAATTTAAATGAAAGAGAAATTTCTTGGACTAAAGATTCAGCTCTTGGTGTAGTCATAGCATCCAAAGGCTACCCTTTTGAATATGAGAAAAATAAAGAAATTAATAATTTAGAAAATGAAAATTCATGCCAAAAAGTCTTTCATGCGGGAACAAAAACTCAAGAAGGAAAAGTTCTTAGCAATGGAGGAAGGGTTCTATGCGTTACTGCATTAGGCAGTACTTTGCTAGATTCAAAAAATTTAGCTTATCAAAAAGTCAAAAATATAGACTGGAAAGGTGGATTTTATCGAGATGATATTGGTGATAAAGCTATTAAATCTTGAACAGCCTTATAGGGTTCTTTTTTTCTCATAAAAAATTCTCCAACCAAAAAGTTGTAAATATTGGCTACGTTGAGATCATTTATGTCATCTTTGGAATAGATGCCGCTTTCGGAAATAATTAATTGATCTTTGGGTAGCATTTTTTTGATTTTGATCGAATTATTAATATCTACATCAAAAGTCTTCAAATCTCGATTATTTATTCCTAAAAGCTCAGGTGAAACTGCCATTGCTATTTCTGCTTCCTTCTCATCATGAACTTCTATAAGAACATCTAATTCATTTTCTTTTGCGATTTGATAAAAATCTTTAATTTTATTTTTATCTAAAATTGAAGCAATCAGAAGAATACAATCCGCCCCAAAAGCCTTGGATTCTAAAATTTGTATTTCATCAATTATGAAGTCCTTTCGCAAAATAGGTAAGTGACAGATTCTTCTTACCTCTAATAAGTAATCAAGACTACCCAGAAAAAAATCAGGTTCTGTAAGTATGCTGAGACATGCAGTACCTCCCTTCTCATATTGCTTAGCAGTCCAGACGGGATCGAAATCTTCCCTAATAATACCCTTGCTTGGAGAGGCTTTTTTTATTTCCGCAACCACAGAATTTCTTTTCTCTTCTGAGGATTTGTGTAGAGTTTCAACAAATTTTCTTTTTTTATATTCCTTTCCATTACTTTGAAGATTTTCTCTAGAGAAGGTGGATTTCAAAGTTGCAACCCTTTGTTCGGTTCTTTGAATAATTTTTTCAAGATGATTCATAAATTACCTAAGACTTAAAATTTATAAACTCATCAAATTTCTCAAGTGCTTTGCCTGTCGAAATGAGTTCATAAGCAAGATCGTATCCATTTTCAAAATTATCTACTACAGAAGATATTTTCAAAGCTGGAGCTGCATTTAAAGAAATAATCTCCTTGCCCGGTAAAAATTTATTTTCAAAAGAATCTATAACTTTCCTAACACTATCTTGAGGAGAATCTATTTCCAAATCAGAGAGATTTTTAGATTTTATGTTAAAAGCTTTTGGATCTATTTCATGAGTAGTAAGTTCACTCTTAGATAATTCTATTAATTGGGTTTTACTAGAGAAAGAAATTTCATCTAAGCCATCATCTGAATGAAAAATTGCTGCAGCCTTGCAATTCAAATTTCTTAAGGCCTCGCCAACTGGTTTTATCCATTTAGTGTGAAAAACACCAATAGACTGAATGTTTGCGCCTGCAGGATTTGATAGAGGACCCAAGAGGTTAAAAATAGTTTTTTTACCTAATATTCTTCTGGCTTCCATGACATGTTTCATGCCTGGATGATGATTTTGGGCAAATAGAAATCCTAATCCTATTTTATCTAAAGAGTCAGAAAAATATTTAGATGACTCATTTAAATTGATACCTGCTGCTTCTAAGAAATCAGCGCTACCGCTTTTCCCCGTTGCAGTTCTATTTCCATGCTTTGCAACTTTTAAGCCTGCCGCAGCTAGAACAAAACTGACAGAAGTAGAAACGTTTATCATTTTTTTTCCTAGCCCTCCTGTACCGCAACAATCAATAACTTGATTATGATTAACATTAATCGAATTAGAATTTTTTCGCATAGAGGTAGTAGCTCCAGCTAATTCATCTGGGGTTTCTCCTTTTTTGTCAAGTTCATCCAAGAGACTAATAAGGGAATTTGTATCTACCTCTCCGTTAAAAATTTTATCAAAAAGTTGTTCCGTCTCATCCGAAGTAAGGTTGATCTTTTTTTTAATATTTTCTATTAAAGTATCAATCATTTACTTTTAGGAAATTATTCAACATGGTCATCCCATCCATAGTTTTTAGAGATTCTGGATGAAATTGAAGGCCGTAAATTTGTTGGGAATTGTGTTTTATACTCATTATTGTCCCGTCTTCTGTCCGAGCGTTGACAGAAAAATCCTTGCTCAAAGTTTCTGGATCTATAACCAATGAATGGTACCTAGTTGCCTGAAAAGGACTTTCAATATTTTTAAAAATTTCTGAGCCATCATGAATCACATTAGAAATCTTTCCATGCATAATTTGATTAGCTTTTATTATTTTTGCACCAAAAGCTGCTCCAATTGCCTGATGTCCAAGACACACACCTAAAATAGGAATCTTTCCAGAAAATTCTTTAATTGTATCTATTGAAATGCCCGCCTCATTAGGAGTGCAAGGACCAGGAGAAATTACTATAAATTCTGGATTTAGATCCTCTATTTGATCAAGATTAACTTCGTCATTACGCAAAACTTTAACTTTCTGACCTAATTCACCAAAATATTGAACCAAATTGAAAGTGAAAGAGTCATAGTTATCTATCATTAAAAGCATTAGTCCATCTCCTCAACAGCTTTCATAATAGACATAGCTTTATTCAATGATTCTTGATACTCACTCTCTGGATCAGAATCATAAACAATACCTCCACCAGCTCTAACTCTAAGATTTTTCTCTTGAATAACTGCTGTTCTTATTGCAATTGCGACATCCATATTTCCAGTCCAAGATAAATAACCTACAGCTCCTCCATAGACTCCCCTTCTATCGGGTTCAAGCTCATCAATTATTTCCATAGCTCTTATTTTTGGTGCACCTGACAAAGTACCGGCTGGAAAGGTCGCTTTTAAAACATCAATAGAAGTAAGTCCTTTTTTTATTTTTCCCACAACGTTTGATACAAGATGCATGACGTGTGAATATTTCTCGATTTTCATCTCCTCTGTAGTTTTAACGCTGCCGACCTCAGCTATCCTTCCGACGTCGTTCCTTCCTAAATCAATAAGCATAAGATGCTCAGCTATTTCTTTTGGATCACTTTTTAACTTGTCAGCCAACTCTTTATCTTCTTTGCTATCTTTTCCTCTTTTTACGGTCCCAGCGATTGGTCTCACTGTAACCTCTTCGTTTTGAAGTCTTACTAAAATTTCTGGAGAGGCTCCTACAATATGTAAATCATCAATTTTCATGAGATACATATAAGGAGAAGGATTCAGCTTTCGCAAAGATCTATATAAATCGATTGGCGATCCTTCAAATTTTGTGGAGAATTCTTGCCCGTAGACAACCTGCATGACATCTCCTTCAACAATATAATTTTTTATCTTTCTTATAGCTTCAAGATAATCCTCTTTTTTTACAGATGATTCAAAGTTGATAACTCCTTTCTTGGATGGTTTTTGAGAAGGTAGAGGCTCTAAAATTTTTTTATGAATAAGTTCAATCCTTTCATAGCATTCTTTTTTTGTATCTTCGTTGCCGTGAACAACTATAAAAAGGGATTTTTTTAGATTATCGTAAATTACAACTTCATCGGAAACCATCAGAGATATATCAGGATAAGGGAGTTTTTCTTTAGATGAATTTTGAAGCTTTTTTTCTATGTGTCTAATTGTTTCATAGCTAAAGTATCCTACTAATCCCCCATGGAAATCAGGCAAATCAGAAATTGATTGGGCTTTATTTTGTTTGAGAAAATTCTCTATGTCCTTCAAAGGATTCTTAGAGAGGTCTATTTTCTTATCGGTAGGTAGGCCAATTATTGAATATCTGGCCCATTTTTCTCCGCCCTCAACTGACTCAAAAAGGTAGGAATTTCTATCATCCATGAATTTAAGATAGATGCTGAGAGGGGTTTCTAGATCTCCTGAAATTTCTTTGAAAAAAGGAATTTTAATAACGCTTTCCATATTGTCTACTTCCGATGAGTTCACCTCTATTTGCCTCGACTACAAGCTTAGCCCTGTGACAAATACTTTTTTCTGAAAATGGAATACCTTTTTCAATTATTTCTGAATTCGATCCAATAAATTTTATATCAAGAGGGATAGAAGTATTTCTCATCCAAAAACATTTGGTTGATAAATTTTGAAAATGAAATTTAACAATGTGATTAGGAGGCAAGTAATCAACATACATTAGACCCTTCCTTCTATCAGCAGGCTTATACAAGTTTTTAACACAATATTCTCCTTCTTCTTCAATGTATCCTTCTGCGCATAAATTAGAGGAATTTTCTTCTCCAGCTAAAGGGAAGCAAATAAAGCTAACTAAAATTATTCTTAAGATTTTTGATTGCATCAAAATAATTGGGTTTGTTAAAAATTGCTGATCCAGCTACAAAAGTATCAGCACCGGATTTCGAAATCTCTCCTATATTGTCTTCCTTAACGCCACCATCAACCTCCAATCTAGTTTTAAGATTTGAGGTATCAATTATTTTTCTCATTTCTTTAATTTTATTCATGACTTCAGGTATAAATTCTTGCCCGCCAAAACCGGGGAAAACGCTCATTAATAAAACCATGTATAAATCATCCATGTATGGCTTGATAACATCCAGAGAAATATCAGGATTTAAAACTAAACCAGGACTGCACCCTAGATCAGAAATTAATTTAAGTGATTTTTCCGGATCTTCTGATGCTTCAGGATGAAAAGTGATCGAAGTGGCTCCTGCGTCTGCGAACATTTTAATCAATTCATCTACGGGATTTACCATTAAATGGACATCTAAAGGACAATCTATTCCATTGTCCCTGAGAGATTTGCAGACCATAGGGCCTATAGTTAGATTTGGCACGAAATGGTTATCCATCACGTCGAAATGAATCCATTCAGCTCCTGCTTCTAATACAGATTCAACCTCACTTCCTAAGTTTGCAAAGTCAGCAGATAGAATTGAAGGAGCAATTATGTTTTTCTGTTTAGCCACAGATAAATTTTACACAAAATCTAGATCTTCTTTTGTATTAATATTCTTTAAAATACCCTCGTAAATTTCAGCGGATACTTTCTTTTTCTTCACGGCAGGTAAAATAATATCCTTCCAAAATTCTTTATGTTGTTCGTTTCTGTCTACCAATAAAGTTGGATTAATTAAAGCAATTCCTCCGTAGTTAAAACCAGTTCCCTCTTCAACTAATCCTTCGTTTATTGAAAAATCTCCTGTTGATTTATTGTTTTTAACGGCAATCAAATGCGCTCCGTCCACTTTATTTCTTAGCCTTTCTAAAGAATATTCGGTGTATAAGTCTCCTGAAACTAAGACAAAAGTCTCTGTTCCGATCTCTTCTTTTGCTTTTATCAGTGCCCCGCCTGTTCCCATCAATGTGTCTTCTTCAGAAAAAGTTATATTGATTTCAAAGTTTTTTTTACGATTTAAAAATTCTTTAATAGCGTCGGGTTTATGATGTAAGTTGATAATGATTTCGGAAACATTGATTTCCTTCAACTTTCTAATATGCCTTTCTAAGAGACTCGTACCCTTAACTTCAACAAGACATTTTGGGATTTGGTTTGATATTGGTCTCAACCTAGTCCCTAAACCAGCACATAAAATAAAAGCCTTCATTTGAAAATCTGTAAAAACTTCGAAAAATCTTTTAGTTCTTTGTATCGTGACATTGAATCAATTAGATAATTTATCAAAACCGGAAAGTCATTAAGTCTATCGTCCCTGTTAAGTGTTATGGATACTTGGGAAAGTTTTCCTAAAATTCTGATCTGTCTTTGCATGGCACAAAATTCAATATCTTCTTTAAAATCATCTAAAGATTTTATCTCTTCATTTTGCGTATTTTTTTTATAGTAATCTAACCAATCATCCACTTGCTTTTTATCCCAGACTATATATAAATCTTTGAAAATCGAGGCTAAATCAAGAGCATAAGGGGCAATCATGGCATCCTGAAAGTCTAAAACGCCTGTCTCTTTTGAATCAAGATAAATTAGGTTTCTTGTTTCAAAATCATAATGAGAAATACATAGTGGTTGTTCATAGAACCTTTTGAGAATAAAGTTGTATCCTTCATTAATAGTATCAAAAGGGATACTTGAATCTGATAAATTCAGATACCCCCTGCAAAAAAAATCAATAAATAAGTCCTTATTTGCAATAGATTTTTCTAAATCAAAGTGATCAAAAATCTCGGTATCGCAAGCTATATTTTGTATTCGAATGAGCTGATCTAATGCCGATTTTATAAAAATGTCACTGTTTTCTTGAGAAATGTTCAATTGAAAGAGATTATCTGAGAAATCTTCAATAATTAAATGGCAAAGATCATCATTACGAAAATAGATTTCTGGGACTTTTACTTGAAAGGATTTAAAGACATCAGCTTTTTTACAGAAAGATTCAATGCTCTCATCTATGCCTTTGGGAGCATACATGAGAATAAAAGTTTTTCCTTGAAAATTAAATCTGAAATAGTCTCTCTGACTGGACTCTGTTCTTAACTTTGAAAAGGAAAAGGTTTCCTCTGTTTTAAAACAAGAACTTATCCAACTAGAGGAGTCATCAGAAATGAAATCCACTTTTAACTTTTCTTTGCTGCCTCAGGAGGCGGCATATCTTCAGGGACGAAAAAGTCTGGAGCCAATTGATCGAAAGGAACATCTGCGTATACAGAAAAGTCACTTACACCATTTTCTGCAAGAAGAGTGTCATCTATACAAAAGTTTCCTGAAAATTCTTTTGATGGCTTGGTAAGAATTACATAAGCTGCATCCGCCATTATTTCTGGCCCCCTTGAAATATTAACTAATTGCTCTCCGCCTAAGACATTCTTAACAGCGGCAGTAGCTATGGCAGTTCTAGGCCAAAGTGCATTTACTGCAACTCCATCATCTTTAAATTCTGCAGCCATACCTAGAACACAAAGACTCATTCCAAATTTCGCCATTGAATAAGCAACGTGCCCTGAAAACCAATCTGGATTCATGTCTAGTGGAGGTGAAATATTTAAAATATGAGGATTCTCAGACTTCAATAAATGGGGAAGGCAACTTTTCGAAGTAACAAATGTCCCTCTTGCATTAATTTGATTCATCAAATCGTACCTTTTCATGTCTGTTTGAAGGGTATTAGTTAATTGAATTGCACTTGCGTTGTTAACACAGATATCAATTCCACCAAATTTTTTCACTCCTTCTTCAACAGCACTCAAAACCTGCCCTTCTTCTCGAACATCTACAATTACTGGTAATGCCATCCCACCAGCTTTTTCAATCTCATCAGCAGCTGTATAAATAGTCCCAGGTAATTTAGGGTGAGGTTCAGCTGTTTTTGCCGCCAGTATTATATTTGCTCCATCTTTTGCTGCCTTTAAAGCAATAGCTAATCCAATTCCTCTGCTAGCTCCTGTAATGAATAGTGTTTTTCCTTCTAAACTCATGCTTACCTCAAATATTATTAATTTTCTATTTTAACCTCCAAAAGATAAAATTATCACCAATATAGAGCGAATCTCTAATGGTTATCTCCAAGTAATTAATAAAGTGAAGTCATACAAATCGGTTCTCCTATTATTTTTCATTTCAAACCTTATTTATCCTCAACTTGAAGAAATTGATTTTAATGCTGGGAAGGCCAAACTAGATGGCGAAAATAAAGTTTTAGAATTGAGTGAATCCGTTGAAATTTATTTCAATGACTTCTTCTTACAAGCGGATGAGATTAATTTAGATTCTTCTAAAGAGATTCTTTCTGGGAAGAACATCAGTTTTGATTTAATCGATAGGAATGCTTACGGAAAAGCAGATGAAATTCTGATACAAAAAGAAAAAGCTCAATTTAAGGGGGTAGAGATGTCTCTATGTCCTTGCAAGAAGAGAATTTGGTGGGTGGAAACTGATGAATTAAGTTTTTCTTCTCAAGAAGATTTTGGAAGCTTTCAGGGAGGGAGATTCTATATTTACGATACGCCAATATTTCTTTTGCCTGCAGGAAAGTTTCCTCTAACAACCGAAAAAAGATCAGGTATCTTGTTGCCAGAATTGTCCTACTCAAATAAAAATGGTTTTGATCTAGAAATTCCATACTACCTAAACCTTGCCAGCAATTACGACATGACAATCTCTCCTAGATACATTGAGGAGAGAGGCTTAGCATTTTCATCTAATTTAAGATATTTAACCAAGAGCTCTTCTGGGTCTCTTAACTTCTCTTCTTTATTCAACGACTTTAATTATGAGAGACTTTTTAATACGGATAGCAACCGTTGGGGTATAAGTTTTAAGCACACGGGTGAAATTACCGATAGCTTATACATCGATATTGATTACTCAAATGTGAGTGATTTTCTTTATATCAGAGACCTTGGAAGCGATTTATATGGAGACGAGAAGACGGTAGCTCTCCCACAAAACCTTAATCTGAGCTGGATTGGTGAATCTGCATCAATACAGGTAAGAGCTTTTTCATTTAAATTGATTGATCCATTGTCCCAGAATCAATTCCGTTCGATCCCAGAAGTATCGTTTGATTATATACTGCCTCATGAAAATATTATTTTTAGTTTGAACGGGGAAGTAGCCAACTATGAGAAAGGCGGATCATTCGTTTTCAAGGAAACCAAAAAGGTTCAAGCTGGAAAATTAAATTTAAGGTTGGGATATAAATTCTCTAGTTCAGCTTTTGATGCAAGGATTTTCTTAACTAACAACACTCATTATGTTTCTGATAGTGCAGATACTTCCTTTAACACAAAAGGAATGGAATCAAGATTTATACTGAACTTGGCTAAATCAAATGAGTACCTAAAACCTTTTTTTAATTTTTCTTTTAAGAAAACAGATGACGGTAAATTCGTAAATCCAATTTATCTTGTTTCAAGAATACCTTTCGCCAGCATTTATGCTTCAAGCCTTGATCATGGCTATGCAAATTTGAATAAAAATCAGTTACAGCTTGGCCTTCTTTGGGAAAGATCTCAGCAATCGTCTTTTACTTCGTTAACTTTTGGACTGAAAAGGTCTTTAGGCAAAAGCGAAATAGGATTTTTAGATTCTTTACACGGAAACAAACTCACTCTTCATGATCTTCCTGAACCTATTTTTATTAATTGGCGATGGGATAAAAAAAATATTGATTTAAATGGAAACTTTCAATTTGATGAAGATAAGGATTTTTCTTCTTTTGATCTGAGGGCTAGATTTGCTTTTCAAGATAATAAGTACTTCTCTTTTGAATACTTAGGAATGGAAAATAGAAATTCTTATTTATTTAATCAACTTCCTGAAGAAAAATTATCTTTTTTAACTTCAGGATTTGATGTCAGATTAGAAAAAAATTGGTCTTTAGTAACCAAACTCTATTATGATTTTGAATTAAAGAAAGTAACAGATAATCTTATTGGATTAGAATACGAAGATGAAGGTTTACTTATTGGGTTTGCATTTAGGCAAAGCAAAGAACCAGATTGGCGGAAAATGTTCTTAGAACAAAATAGATTTCAAGATCAACTTTATCCCGAATATAGCCAAGAAGGCATTAGAATATATCTTGAATTGAAAGGCCTAGGATCTGTTGGACAAAAGATTAATCAATATATCAAACCTTTGAAGTTACAATAAATATGATGAATAAACTTAAATTATTTCTGTTAATTTTTTTAGTTAGCCCCATGACAAACGCAGCTATCGAACTATTAGACAAAGTGGCAGTTGTTGTTGAGGATGGAATAATTTTAGAGTCAGAGGTTAACAAAAGAATTGAGCAAATTGTAGAATCTTTAAAACAAAGTGAAACTCCCCTTCCCCCTCAAGAAGTCTTATTTGAGCAGATCATTGAGAGAATGATTATCGAGGAAATACAACTTCAAAAGGCCCAAAGAGCAGGAGTAAGAATATCAGACCAAGAACTAAATGAATCCATGGCTCAAATTGCTCAAGGGAATGGTCTCTCTCTTCAAGACTTTAGGTCATTTTTAGAAGAACAAGGAGAATCTTATGAATTTGTTCGCGAACAAGTAAGGAAAGAAATGATACTTTCTAGAATCCAAAGGGGTTTGGTGCAATCAAAGGTGTACATATCGGAACAAGAACTGGACAACTTTATTAATTCTCAAGAAGGACAAGTCAACCTGTCTGCAGAATTTTTAATCCAACAGATTTTGATTCCAATCAATAGAGATCAGGATGAGGGAGCTGCTTTATCAATCATTGATTCACTGAAAGAAAAAATATCTGCCAAGATGGCTTTTGGAGACCTTGCAAAAGAATACTCTTCTGGAGAAGAAGCTAATAATGAAGGTTCCTTGGGGTGGAGGAAAATCAATGAAATTCCAACGCTTTTTGCTAATGAAATTTCCTCCTTGAGAAAAGGTGAGATTGCCGGACCTTTCAGGAGCGGCGCAGGATTGCATTTGATTAAATTAAAAGACAAAAAAGGAAGGGATATTAAAATTGAAAAACAAACTTTAGCCAGACATATCTTGATACAAACTTCCGAAATAAGAAGTGAGAAGCAAGCCAAAGATCTTATCGAAGATCTATACAACAGAAGCCAAGACGAGGATAAATTTTCTGACTTAGCTCGGTTATATTCAGATGATCCAGGCAGCAAGATGGAAGGTGGAGAATTAAGCTGGACTGGTCCTGGTAGATTTGATCCTAAGTTTGAAGAAGTCATGGATTCCCTTGAAATAAATCAAGTAAGTAAACCTTTCAAATCAAATTTTGGATGGCACATTGTTGAAGTTTTAGATAGACGAGAAGAAGACATTTCCTTAAACATTCAAAAAAATAGAGCTTATCAAATTCTATTTGATAGAAAGTATGAAGAACAATTAGAAAAAACCCTTAGCGAAATGAGAGCAGAATCATATGTGAACATAAAAATAAAATCATGAGCTCTCATGTTTTTATAAGTCCTGGCGATCCTGCAGGCATTGGTCCAGAAATAACTCTTAAATCTCTTAAAAATTTAAACGAAACACATAAATTTGTTATTGCTGGAGATATTCAATATTTTGAAAATTTATCAGCATCTTTGAAATTAGGTTTTAAATTCATCCCATATGGAGGCTCAAAAACGACATCAAGCTCAAAACTAATTGAAGTAATTAATATTCCACTTCAAGAAAACCCGGTTCTTGGAACTTCCTCTGTAAACAATGCTAAATATATTTTAGAAGTATTGTCCACCTGCGCAGAACATTGCATGGATAACACTAAAAATATATTAGTTACTGGTCCTATTAATAAAGAAACAATATCTGCTTCCGGGACTGATTTTACTGGTCACACTGAATTTTTGGCTGAACATGCAAAAATTGTTTCGCCTTTAATGTTGATGGCGAATGAAAAAATAAAAATAGGTTTAGCCACTACTCACGTACCGATTAAAAAAGTTAGCGAGAGCATTACTGAAGACTTAATTTACAACAAATTAAAAGTTTTATGTTTGGGTCTAAAGAGACTTCTAAAAAAGGAAAACTTGAAAATATGTGTGTTGGGATTAAATCCTCATGCAGGAGAAGGTGGCTATATAGGAACCGAAGAATCAACAACCATAATAAAAGGAATAAAAAAATTTGATCAAAGGGAGGTAACTGTTGATGGGCCGATATCTGCAGATACAGCTTTTTCAGAAAAAAACCTATCTCATTATGATGCCTTTTTAGCCATGTTTCATGATCAAGGAATGATACCAGCAAAAATTCTAGGGTTCGGGCAAACATTAAACATAACTTTTGGATTACCCTATCTCAGAATTTCTGTTGATCACGGTACAGCTCTTGATATCGCAAATGATATGAATGCAGATTTTTCAAGCATGAAACTTGCTCTTGAAACAGCTTTAGCTTCATTGGATGAAAAAAAATAACCTAAAACCAAAAAAATTTTTCGGTCAAAATTTTCTTTCTGATTTTCAATTAATTGAAGAGTTAATTGAAGAAATAAACGTTAAGGAAATTGATCATCTTATAGAGATAGGGCCTGGAAAAGGCGCAATGACAAGTCTCCTGCTCGAAAAATGTGAGTCTCTAACTGCAATTGAAATTGATAAGGATTTAATAAGATTCTTAAAAAAAGCTTATGGGGATAGAAAAAATTTTAACCTGATCGAAAAAGATATTCTTCTTTATGATCCAAAAGAGCTTCTTAGAGTAAATAAGCTCATAGGTAATATACCTTACAATATCTCTACATCGATAATTGAGTGGATTATTGATAACAAATCATCATTTGATGAAATTTTTCTAATGTTACAAAAAGAATTTGGTGAAAGGTGTGTTGCTCAACCTAATACAAAATCTTACGGAAGATTATCAATATTTGTTCAATGTTTTTTCGATGTAACCGTAATTAGAGAGGTGGATAAATCATCTTTTACTCCTTCTCCAAAAGTTCAAAGCATATTTTTAAAACTCATTCCTAAAGTTTCAGACATGACACCTAATTCTCTTCTGATGAAGAACTTATCAACCTTAACAAGGGAAGCTTTCTCAAAAAGAAGGAAATTAATCACTAACAGCCTGAAGTCCTTCTTCACAGAAGAAGATCTCGTTAATCTTGGTATTGACAGAAAATCTCGTCCTGAAAACCTATCTGTAGAGACCTATATAAAATTAGCTAAAAGTATTCAAAGTGGCTAATTATGTTATCGGTGATATCCAAGGGTGCTTTGATGAGTATTCACTCCTTTTGAATAAAATTAAATTCGATTCAAAAAAAGATTTTATTTGGCTTACAGGGGATTTGATCAATAGAGGACCAGCTTCATTATCTGTCCTAAAGCATGTATATGATAATCGCAAAGCAATAAAGACTGTTTTAGGAAATCACGATCTACATTTTCTAGCTGTTTATTATGGTGTAAGAAAACTAAATAAATTTGATACTTTAAGTGATTTATTAAATTCCCAAGATATTGACGATTTAGCTAAATGGCTCATAAAACAGCCGCTTGTAAGAGAGATTAAAATTGGTAAAAGGGAATTTATTATGGTTCATGCCGGTTTTCCTAAATCAGCTACAAAAAGATCATTAACGGAAGTTAACGGAAAAATTAAGAAAGCTCTCAAGAATAATCCAAAAAAGACTTTAAAAATGATTTTTGATCATAAAAGAAAAGCGCCTAAGTTATCAAAAGACAAAAAAAGCCTTAAAGATTGGGTTGATTGGCTCACAAGAGTTAGGGCAGTAGATGAAAATGAAGTAATGGACTTGAGGTTCAAAGGCAAAAAAAGTGAAATTAAGGATAATTTTAAAGCTTGGTTTTCTTATGATTTAAAAATTATGAAGAAATACAGATCAGTAGTTTTTGGTCATTGGGCTGCTTTGGAAGGGAAAACAAATGTAGAAAGAATCCATGCTCTTGATACGGGTTGCGTATGGAATAGGAAATTAACTGCATTGAGGTTAGAGGATGGAAGAAAATTTTCAGTAAATAAAATAAACTGACTTAATGAATGTTTACTTAGTTGGTGGAGCTGTCAGAGATGAGCTTATTGGCCGCGAAATAAAAGAAAAAGATTGGGTTGTTGTTGGCTCAACTGAGGAGGATCTTTTAGCTAAAAGATTCAAAAAGATAAATAGTCAATTTCCGGTTTTTCTCCATCCAGAAACTAAGGAGGAATATGCTTTAGCTAGAAAAGAAAAAAAAGTATCTCCTGGTCATCAAGGATTTAAATTTATTTTTGATCCCTCGGTTACAATCGAAGAGGATCTTAAGAGAAGAGATTTCACAATGAATGCTATCGCAAAAAAAGATAACGGTGAGCTTATTGATCCATTCGCTGGTGTAGCAGACATAAATAATAAATTAATTAAACATGTCTCAGAATTTTTTACAGAAGACCCCCTTCGAGTGTTTAGGTGCGCAAGATTTGCCGCAACTCTAAAATCTTTTGGATTTAAAGTATCAGACGAAACAATCAACTTGATGCAAACAAAATTCAGTAAGGATGAATTTTTATCTCTATCTGCTGAGAGAGTTTGGGTAGAAACTCAAAAAGCGTTAATTTCTGAACATCCAGAAGAATACTTCAGCGTGTTAAATAAAGCGGATTGCTTACATTATTTTTTCGATTTAGGTGACATAAAAGAGGTTGTTGATCTAATAGAGCATATAAAAAAGAAGTATGTTGGAGATGTTGAAAGATGGGCCGCTGTTAATTCACTTTCAAAAGATCAAAAGAAAACCAATGAACTTCTAAAAATACCAAAAAAGTTTTTAAAGTTATCTGACAAGATTCAAGAGTGTATTCGATTATTTACTCAGAAAAATTCTGATTCAGAAATTCTAGATAGCCTTTACAAAATGTCTTTTTTTAGAGAGTCATCTTCTACAAGAAAAGCAATGGAAATATGCGATGATTTAATAAAAGTAAAAGGTTCAAGCTTATCTTTAGAGCCTTCATTAATATTAAATATTGCAGATAAGCTTGAGGAATCAAAGATAGAAATTAATCGCTCATTAAAAGACATGAAAGATGAAGATAAAAAATCTAAACTCTTAGAGTTGAGACTTAACATAATTAGAAAAACTAGAACCAATTTATGAAAAAAACTATTTTTGTTTCAGGAGGGTCAAAAAGAATTGGTAAATCTATATGTGAATATTTCCATAAAAATGATTTCAATATTATTTGTCATTTTAATAATTCTGGAAAAGAAGCAGAAAATCTTAAAGATCAACTTAATACAGAGAGAGAAAAAAGTTGTGAAATAATTCAATATGATCTTAACCATATTGATGGAATAAACAACTTCTGTAACGAAGTTAAAGATATATTTGGTCGATTAGATGTACTTGTAAACAATGCTTCTACTTTTTATAGCAATGACCTAGAAATTAATGAAGGGTCTAATTGGAATGACTTAATAAATTCTAATGTTAAAGCCCCTTATTACTTAGTCTCAAATTTTAAAGATGAATTGAAAAAAAATTATGGGTCAATAGTGAATATCACTGATGCAATGGTAATTAGAGGAATGGAAAAGTTTCCAATTTATTCAATTGCGAAAGGGGGATTAGAAACCATAACGAAATCATTAGCTAGGAAGCTTGCACCAGAGATTAGAGTAAACGGAGTTGCCCCAGGAGCTATCCTTTGGCCTGAGCAAAATCCTGATCCAGATGAGAAAATTCTTATGAACATTCCTTTAGGAAGGATTGGAAGCGCAGAGGATATATCTTCTGCAGTATTTCATTTAGTTGAAAATAAATATATAACTGGTCAAATTATTAGGGTTGACGGCGGAAGATCTTTAAATTAAAAAATACATCAGTAGGGAGAATTAATTGACTGATCAAAATACTAGTGAGCTATTTGCTGGCACCATGCCAGTTTCAGAAAAGCATGGGTTTGATACCAAAAAATTGAATGATTATTTGGCCGAGCATTTGGAAAATTTCAGTGGGCCAATTACCGTAGAAGAATTCAAAGGTGGTCAATCAAATCCTACATACCTTATAAAAACTTCAACTGATTCATATGTTCTTCGAAGAAAGCCTCCCGGTCTACTTTTGAAATCAGCTCATGCTATCGATAGAGAGTACAAAGTTATTAAAGCTCTAAATATGACAGACGTGCCGGTGCCTATTGCATATCTTCACTGTGAGGATGAAAGCGTAATAGGAACAGAATTTTTCTTGATGAGTTTTGTAGAAGGAACTGTTTTTTGGGAGCCTCATATTCCTGAAGCTAAAGATAACAAACAAAGAAGTGATATCTATAAATCTTTAAGTGAAACCATCTATAAATTACATAATGTAAAACCTAGTGATGTTGGCCTTGAAGATTATGGAAGGCCTGGAAATTATGTGGCCAGACAAGTTTCCAGATGGTCTAAGCAATATGTTGCATCTGAGACTGAAACTATTGAAGCAATGAATAATTTAATGGAATGGTTGCCTGAGAATTTACCTACTGAAAAACCACTGTGTCTAGTGCACGGTGATTTTAGTCTCACAAATGTCATTATTGATAATGAATCTGATCAGGTGGCATCAATATTGGATTGGGAACTTTCAACTCTCGGAGATCCAATGGCAGATTTCAGTTATCACTGTTTGCAATATAAACTGAACCCTATTCTCTCGGATGCAGCTCAATGTAAGAATTTAGGAATTCCAACTGAAAAAGAATACCTAAAGCTCTATGCCGACAAGGTTGATTATTACATTGACTCAGAATGGGATCTTTATATGTCTTTTAATTTATTCAAATTAGCCGGAATATCTCAAGGCATTATGGGGAGAGTAAGAGACGGAACTGCTGCAGGAGTCAATGCTGAAGAGACAGGAATGAGGGCAAGATTACTTGCAGAATCTGCTTGGGATCTTGTAAAAGACAGAACTTAGTTAAAAGGAGAAAATTATGTCAAAAAAAGATATGCCCATTGAGAAAAGTCACATCATGATGTTCGCGAGATCAATAGGAGACCCTAATCCAATTTACTATGACGAAGATCATGCAAATGATTCGGATGTAGGTTCAATAATCGCTCCTCCAACTTTTACACAAGCAAGTGCTCAGTTTGATCCTGATTACTTTTTAAGACCAAAGATAGATGGTAAAGGTTGGTTTGGTTCAGGAAAAGAACCAACTGGCGCCAAAAAAGAAGGATCTTCTTCAGACAGTGATGGCGGGGGTGCAGCAATGGGGCTCCATGCAGAACAACATTTTGAGTATCATAGACCTGTTAGACCTGGAGATATTCTCACGCCAGAAACAAAACGAGGTAAAACTTGGGAAAAAGATAGTAAAAGAGCCGGAAAACTGAAGTTTAGTGAATCAGTTACAGAATTCAGAGATCAAAATGGAGAACTAGTTGTAACGGCTATTGGAGTCGGCGTTCAAACAGAAAAACCAGTACAAAATTAGGAGAATCAAATGTTAGATAAATCAAAAATTAATGTTGGAGATACCCACTCTGAGGTGGTTGTTGAAGACCTAAAAAGAACTCAAATAGTTCAATACGCTGGTGCCTCTGGTGATTACAACCCTCTACATAGCGATGAAATATTTACTACTAAGGTAGTTGGTTATCCATCTGTTTTTGCACACGGAATGCTTTCAATGGGGTTAACAGGAAAAATGCTTACCAATTATGTTGGAGATGCTTCATTAAAAAAATTCGGAGTTAGATTCACAAATCAGGTCTGGCCTGGAGACACCCTCACAAGCAAAGCTACTGTAATGTCAATCAGAGAAGAAAATGGAGAAACTCTCGTAGATTTGAATATTGAAACAACTAATCAAGATGATGTCACTGTTATAACTGGATCAGCTGTTGCATTGGCTAAATAATTGAACAAAGGAATTCCAGAAGTCGGCGGAAGGAGCGCGAAGTTTGCTCTTGCATTGCTTGTGCTTGTCTATGTTTTCAATTTTATTGATAGACAAATACTTACTATTCTTGCTGAAGATATCAAAGCTGACCTGGGTATATCGGATAGCGATATAGGCTTCTTATACGGAACAGCTTTTGCTGTTTTTTATTCAGTTGTTGGAATTCCCATGGGAAAACTGGCTGATACATGGAATCGTAAAAACTTAATTAGTATCGGATTAGCTTTTTGGAGTTTCATGACTTTTTTATCCGGAACTGCCAAATCTTTTTTGGCTTTATCTGTATATAGATTTGGTGTCGGGATAGGAGAATCCAGTGCAAGCCCATCAGCATATTCTCTTTTAGCTGACTATTTCTCTCCTAAGGTTAGAGCAACCGTTATCTCAATATACGCTAGCGGACTTTACATAGGTTCCGGTATAGGTATTTTCATAGGAGGTCTGATCGTTGATAACTGGAATAATGCATACCCAATTATTTCAGAAGCTCCATTTGGTTTAAAAGGATGGCAAGTAGCTTTTATGGCAGTTGGCATACCGGGTATGCTTTTAGCTCTTTTGACTTGGCAAATTAAAGAACCACCAAGAGGATTGAGTGAAGGTTTAATTAGCTCAGAATCAAAAAATCCTTTAAAGGAAACTTTTAAAGAGTTAGTCGGCCTGACTCCTTTTGGCTTACTGGGATCAGATAACTTCAAAAAAGAGCTTTCTATAAATATTATCTTTACTATTTTAATTTTTCTCGCTTCTTATTATCTTTACGTTCTAACTGGAGACTTTCTTCAATGGACTGCTTTTGGAATTGGTGTTTACGTAATTTGTAATTGGATACACGGCTTAAAAAATAGAGATCCGGTTGCATTTTTATTGATATTCAAAAGTAAAGCTCTCTTGCTGGGTCTTCTCTCTTTTCCTTTCATAACGTTTGTAACCTATGCCTTGGGTGCTTTTGGACCATCTTTTTACATAAGAAATTTTTCAATGACTGCTACTGAAGTTGGAATTATTTATGGCTTGATTACTGTATTCGGTTCAATGATTGGCGTTATTTGTGGAGGTATCCTTGGCGATAAACTCAGGGAGACCTATGTTAATGGCAAGCTTTATTTAATAATGGTCTCGGCTGTATTAACTGGTGTTACTGCTATAGGTTTTATTCATTCAGAAAATTTAGTTGCTTCATTTACTTGGAAATTCGTTTATCACATTGCCTCTACTGCATGGTTAGGTTGCGCAGCTTCAACTGTTACAGAATTAGTTCTTCCTAGGTTGAGAGCGGTTGCAAGTGCATTTTTTATATTAATGTTGAGCATGATTGGATTAGCTCTTGGGCCTTATTTAACTGGAATGGTCAGTGATATTTATATTAATTCAGGACTTCTTCCTGGCCCTGCACTGAAAAATGCTATGACCTTAACGCTTGTGGTTCTTGTTTTGCCTTTTGGGTTGCTTGCTGTTGCTTGTAAATATCTTAAAAATGATGAGGCTGAGATCTATGAAAAAGCCAGATCTCTGGGAGAAGAAATTTAATCAAGCTTCAATAATTTATTAGTAAATTTTTTTTGTTCAGCCAAATCCTTCATAGAAATTCCTAAAGAAGGATGAATCATTTCACCGGCAATTTCTTTTAACGGAATAAGAACGAAGTTGTAATTCTCAATATCTGAGTGAGGTAATTTTGTAGATTCGACCTCTCCCACAAAAGAATCATAGAGGATCAAATCAATATCTATGTTTCGATCAGAGTATTTCTTTGATGTTTTTTCTCTACCCATGTTCTTTTCTATATCTTTGGTTATTTTTAGAACTTCGCTTACCTCTAGATCAGTCTCAAAACAAAGAACTTCATTTAAAAAATCTGCTCCATCAAATCCTGCTGATGGAGACTGATAGGTACTAGAGAATTTTTTCAAGGAAAAATATTTACTTAGTTCAATTCTTGCATCAGATAAATTTTTTGATGGCTCGATATTGCTGCCAAGACTGAAGAACGCGAGAGACATTAATTTTTTCTAACTATTTTTATGCCGACTGACTTTGATCCTCGCAACGCGCCGGGTTTTTCCACTTTAACCTCAACCTTTTCTATAGATTTGTTTTTAAGAACCCTTTTTGCAATTTTATCGGCCATTGTTTCTACCAACTGAAAGCTTGATTTTCCAACAAAGCTCAAGATGTCTTTTCCTATGGACTTATAGTCTAGAGCTTCATCAATATTATCTGTTTTCGCAGCATCACTGATATTAAAATCCATTTCCAGAGATATTTTAACTATCTGTTTGACCTTTCTTTCCCAGCCAAAAATTCCAATGATTGTTTCAACTTCCAGGTCTTCTATTAATACTTTATCTTGCATCGTTATTCTCTTCTAAAGACCATCTTGCTCTTGCTTCAATGTTATAGTTTTTTTCAGAATTTTCTATCTTCATTATTCCGGCATGAGCGACCATTAAACCGTTATCGGTGCAGTGCTTCAGATCAGGAAAATGTAACTTCACATTTGATGGCATTGCATCTGCTAACGAATACCTTAAAAATTCATTAGCTGCCACACCTCCAGAAACTACTAAATCAGAAATATTTTCTTGGATAGAGGCTTTTAATACTTTGCTTACGATGCAGTCTACCGCTGCATTTTGAAAACTGTTTGATATATCAATTTTATCTTCATCCGAAAGAGCATCTAATTTTTGGACGGCGTATAAGACTGCTGTTTTTAATCCGCTGAAGCTTAAATTTAGACAATCAGAGTTAATCATAGGTCGAGGAAATCTAAATCTATCAATTTGAGAAAGCTTCGCTAGCTTTTCAATTTCAGGTCCACCAGGGTAGCCCAAATTAAGTAATTTAGCTGTTTTATCAAAGGCTTCTCCTAAGGCATCATCTTTGGTCTCTCCCATAATTGTATATCTCCCTCCTTCATCCACTTTAACAATTAATGTATGGCCTCCTGAAACTAGAAGAGAAACAAATGGCAGGCTTGGTGGGTTGGCATCAAGCAAAGGCATCAAAAGATGCGCTTCCATATGATGGACGTTTATCACTGGAATTTTTAGTGCATAAGCAATGGAATTTGCAATGGTATTTCCAACTAACAGCGGTCCTCTTAACCCAGGTCCTTTAGATACTGCAATCGCATCAAGAATCTCAAAAGATAAGTCGTTTTTTTCAAACTCATTCTTAATCAGTGGAATTAACCTTGAAATGTGATCCCTAGCAGCTAATTCAGGGACAACTCCACCGTATAGATTATGCAGATCTATTTGACTAAATAATGCCTCACAAAGAACTTTCTTATTTGTGCTATCAATGACCGCTATAGCCGTTTCATCGCATGAGGTTTCAATTCCTAAAATTCCCATAGGTAAAGCTTATCAGGAAATATATTTAATTTTGCAAATAAGCATTTTATCTATAGAATTGCCCACCTAAGGATATATATGCCAATAATTAAGTTAAAAGATAATGAATCATTTGATTCAGGTTTAAGAAGGTTCAAAAGATCTTGCGATCGTGCGGGTGTCATTTCTGAAGTCAGAAAAAGAGAATTCTATGAAAAACCAACTTCTGTGAGAAAAAGAAAAGCTGCTGCTGCTGTGAAACGTCAAGCTAAAAGAAGCAGAGCCGGTATGTTACCTAGAAATAGAGTCGGCGTTTAATTCCATGTCAGATTTACTTAAACCTTTTATAAAGGAGGCTAGCGTTAAGTCTCTTAAAGAGGGCAATAAAGAGATAACTATGGTCCTCAGACTAATCTTGGCTGAGTTTCAAAAAGAAGAAATATCTCAAGGTTCAGATTTAAACAATAATGATGAGCTTAGTCTTCTACAAAAGATGATTAAACAACGTAATGATTCAATCAAACAATATAATGATGCTGGACGAAATGAACTTGCAGAAAAAGAACAAAAAGAAATAGAGATTATTCAAGGTTTTCTTCCTGAACAGATTAAAGAAGAAGAGCTTATAAAATTAGCTAAAGAAACTATTAGTGATTTATCAGCTAATTCAATGAAGGACATGGGTAATGTTATGAAGGTCCTTAAGGATAAAACTTCCGGTCAAGCTGATCCTGCTACAATCAGCAAAATTGTTAAAGGATTACTTTCCTAATTTTTAGTTACTTGCGGAATCAACGGTTGCAACAATTTGTTGATCGGCTTCTAAATTGACTTTATCTCCTTTAATCAGATTATTTAGATTTGTTGCCTGTAAAGTTTCAGGGATCAAAGCAACAGTTAAATGGTTCTCTTCTTTGTCTTTGATAGTCAGGCTGGCACCATTGATAGCAACGTATCCTTTTTTAAATAAGTATTTACTTAAGTTGTTTGAAAAAGATATCTTAAGTATGTATTCATCTCCTATAGTAACCTCCTCTACTGTGCCGGTTTCGTGCACATGCCCAGAAACTAGATGCCCCCCAACTTCATCACCGAACTTTAAGGAACGTTCAAGATTGAAAATCCTTTTTTCATTAATTTTGTTCAGGTTAGTACATCGAAGAGTTTCAGGAATGACATCAAAGAATGCATAATTTTTTCCAAAATCTGTAACAGTCAAACATACACCGTCTACCGAAACACTATCTCCTTTTTTAATGTTTAGATAGAAAGATTCATTAGAGGTGATTTTTAACTTTATGCCAGAGTCCGTTTTGCTGGATTCGTGCCCTTTACTTTTTGCTTGTACTATTCCTGAGAACATCTTTATTTTTTTAAATCTTCAAAAGTTGCAATACTAAATATTGGAATTGATAAGCTTTTTTCAAGGTTTTCTTTAAATGTAAGAGAATTTGCATCCTTCTCCATTCTATCGAGCGCCACTATTGCTGCAACGGTTTTGGCGTTATTTTGTTGAATTATTTCAACAGTCTCTTTAATTGCCGTGCCGGCTGTCAAAACATCATCTATTATTAATATTTTCTTTCCAGCAATATCTCCTATCAGCTTGCCACCCTCTCCATGATCTTTAATTTCTTTCCGATCAAATATAAGTTCAATTTTTTTCTGCTCCTCAACATAGAAAAGCTGACTTATCGCTGTTGCCAACGGTATGCCTTTGTACGCCGGTCCATACATAGCATCAAATTCTAAATTCGCTTTTTGGATGATTTTAAAATATTGGTTGGCCAAAAAGTGCATGTCTTGGCCATTGAAAAAACTCGCAATATTAAAAAAATATTTACTTTTAAGTCCCGACTTTAAAGTGAAATCACCGAATTTAAGAGCTTCTAATTCGATAGCCTTTTTTATAAATGGGTGCATAATTTAATATGATAATGGATAAACAAAATATAAACATCTTTGTTATTTCGAGCCCCTCTGGGGGAGGAAAAACAAGTCTTATAAAAAAGCTCCTTAAAGATCCAAGATCAGAAGGCACAGTTTTAAGCATTTCCCACACAACAAGAGAAAAGAGGATTAACGAAAAAGATGGAGTTGACTACTTCTTTACTGATAAAAAAAGTTTTGAAGATAAAATAAAAAAAAATGATTTTTTAGAGTATGCAACGGTATTTGATAATTATTATGGATCTTCTCAGGAAACAGTTAACACACTAGTCAGTCAAGGCAAGACGGTTATTCTTGAATTGGATTGGCAAGGTGCGAAGCAGGTTAAAAGCAAAATACCCTGTTATTTAATCTTTTTATTACCGCCATCTATAGATGATTTAAAAAAGAGACTCATCGATAGAAATCTTGATGAGAGTGAAATTATTGAAAAAAGAATTAATGAAGCAAAAAAAGAGATATCTAACTCCGAAATTTACGATTTTCTTATTCTTAATGACAACTTTGAGACGGCTCTTCAAGATCTTAAATCTATAATTCTTGACCGATGTGATCCAAAGGACTTTGTGAAGAGAATGACATCTTCTCATGTAAAGAAATTGCTGGAATAAGAACTATAAATTAAGTAGAATCATCTCCACTCCGAGGTTACTATGGCTAGAATTACTGTAGAAGATTGCTTAAAGAAAATTCCAAATCGTTTTGAAATGGTTAAGCTTGCTGCTAAAAGAGCCAGACAAATAGCTCTTGATGGCAGAGAGCCAACTATCGATAGCGGCGATGATAAAGCAACTGTTGTTGCTCTCAGAGAAATCGCTGCTGGAACTGTTACTCAAGACAACATTCAAGAGTTTAATTTCGATATTTTTGAAGAAGAGCTCTCTGAACAACTCACATCTGATTCCGAGACTTAATCTCCATTTTTCTCCAATTTTGTTAGAATTTCAGTGCTATGGCTGCTGAAGTAACTTCTATAAAAGATTTAACAAAAAGTCTGAAGACTTACATGGACTCAGATCAATTGGAGCAAGTTAAGAAAGCCTTCTTTTTTGCAGCCAATGCTCATTCTGGTCAATATCGTGTCAGTGGGGATCCTTATGTAACTCATCCTGTTGCTGTTGCAGAGATATTGGCAAAATTCAAAATGGATGGAGATAGTCTCTCTGCAGCAATGCTTCACGATGTTATCGAAGATTCAGGTATACCAAAGTCTTTTTTATCAAAGGAATTTAATAAAGACGTGGCTAATCTTGTTGATGGAGTAAGCAAACTCGACAAAATAAAAATTAGCGGCAAGGAAGATGAACAAGCTGAATATTTTCAGAAAATGGTTCTGGCAATGTCACAGGATATCAGAGTAATTGTTGTCAAACTTGCAGATAGACTTCACAACATGCGAACGTTGAATCATCTCGCTACAGCCAAACAAAAAAGAATTTCTAAAGAAACAATTGAAATTTATGCTCCCATCGCTCATAGGATCGGCATGCATCAAATATATAGAGAATTGGAAGATAGAGCATTTGAAGTTCTGAATCCACATAGGGCTACCATTCTCAGAAAAGCTATAGATACAGCGACTAAAGGAAGGGAAAAAATCTTATCTAAGATTGAAAAATCTATTAGGGAAAAATTAAAAGAGAATGATTTGATTGGAGATGTCGTGGGAAGACAGAAACATCTTTATGGAATATTCAAAAAAATGCGGAAACAAGGAAAACCTCTTTCTGAGGTTTTGGATGTATATGCCTTTAAAATAACAGTTGAGTCTGCAATGGATTGTTATAAAGCACTTGGAGTTTTGCATAATGCTTTTAGTCCGATTGAGGGAAGATTTAAAGACTATATTGCTATTCCTAAATCAAATTCATATCAGTCCTTGCATACTGGAGTCATAACTTTTGATGGCTTACCTGTTGAAATACAGATACGAACAAATGAAATGGATGAGTTAGCAGAATTTGGAATTGCTGCACATTGGTTATATAAGTCTGGAGAAGAAAAAGATAGTCCTGTTCAAGCAAGAGCAAGAAGATGGGTAAACAATTTAGTAGAAATTCAAAAAAATACAGAGAACTCCAGAGACTTTGTTGAAATTATAAAAACTGGATTAGTTCCTAATGAAATTTATGTCTTCACTCCTAAGGGGAGAATTATCGAATTACCAAAAGGATCAACTCCTATTGATTTTGCTTTCATGGTTCATTCTGACATTGGTCTTCATTGCAGAGGATGCAGAATTAATAAAAATCTTGCTCCTTTAAGTGTTCCTCTTGAGAGTGGACAAACCGTTGAGATTATCACTGATGATATACCTCAAGCACAACCATCGTGGCTTGAAATGGTTGTTACTTCCAGGGCAAGAAGTGCCATCAGGCATCAATTAAAAAATTTAAGATCTTCAGAGGCAAGAAAATTTGGCAAGAAACTTTTAGAAAATTCTCTTGCGCAACATAACTTAAAATTAAGGAGTATTCCAAAATCAAGGATGTCTAAACTTCTAGATTCTTTGAAAGTTAATTCCCTTAATGACCTTTTACAGCAAATTGGCTTAGGGATAAGACCAAGTAATTTTGTAGCTAATCAAATTATGCAGGCAATTGATTTTGATTCGCCTAGTTTAATTGAGTCAAGTAACTTGCAAATTTCTGGCTCAGAAGGACTGCTAGTTAATTATGGACCTTGTTGTAAACCTATACCGGGAGATCCAGTTGTAGCTCATTTCACTGCAGGAAGAGGAATGGTTATTCATCAAGAGAGATGTAAAAACATTTTGCCTATTAAAGATGATCCTGCTCTGTGCGCACCTGTGCAGTGGGAAGATAATATTGATGGAAACTTCTCTGCAGAACTTGTGGTAACAACTCAAGACAGGCCAGGTATCTTGGCAGAAATTTCTTCTGCTATTTCTGAAATGAATAAAAACATTGAAGGAATAAGAGGTGAAACCCCAGCTGGTAATCAAGTTCAACTTTTCTTAATTATCGAAGTATCTGGAAGGGATGATTTAGCAAATATTATGAAAGCTTTAAAGAAAACAAAAAATGTAATATCAGTTAACAGAGTCCATTCATCCGAAGATAGAAAGTTGAGAATAAGATAAGAGGATGAAAAAAGTAATACATACCGATGATGCCCCTAAAGCAATAGGAACCTATTCTCAGGCAGTATTAGCAGATAAGTTTCTTTTTATATCGGGACAAATAGGTTTAGATCCAGCCACGATGGAACTGGTTGAGGGATTTGAGGAAGAAACAATCCAAGTTTTCAGAAATATTTCAGCAATCTGTAAAGAAGCTGGTTGCTCCATTAATGATGTTATTAAATTCAATGTTTTGCTTACAGATTTATCTAATTTTCAAAAAGTAAATGAAATTATGGAAAAGGCTCTGGAAAAACCCTACCCTTCAAGAGCCGCATATGAAGTTTCTGCTTTGCCAAAAAACTCCTCAATTGAAATTGAATCTATAGCTTATAAAGAATAGTGTCTTTATCGCTAACGGATGACCTAAGAAAAATTAAAGGCGTTGGTCCAAAAATTAAAACGCAATTAAACTCCCTGAATATTTTTACAATAGAGGATCTGATTTTTCATTTGCCGATAAGGTATGAAAATAAAACACAATTAAATGAAATAAAAGATTTAGACCAAAATCAAACTGCTCATGTCGAGGGGGAGATTGTAGAAAGTAAAATTTTTTATCCGGGAAGAAGATCTTTTTTAGCAAAGATAACTGACGGAACTGGTTTTCTTAACATAAGAATGTTTTATTTTTCACAAGCTCAGGCAAAAGCTTTTGAAAAAGGCAAAATAGTTCGAGCATACGGAAATGTGAAAATTAGCGGATCTAAAATAGAGATGTTTCATCCTAGCTATAAGGTATTTTTACTATCTGAGAGGCCTAATTTAGATAATACCTATACTCCAGTATATCCAACTATCTCTGGTCTGACCCAATTCAGACTAAAAACAATAATAAGACAAGCATTAAGTGGACTAAATTTAGATGATATCTGTATGAAAGATGCAGATGATTTCTTTGAAAGCAAAAAGATTGATTTTCCTAAAGGTAGAGAAGCTATTTCTAAGATACATATGCCTTCAATTAATGATGATCTTAATCAGCTCAGGACTTTTAAGCATCCTGCACAAAAGAGATTGATAGTAGAAGAATTTGCCGCCAATCAAATAGCTATAAATATTTCATCTGAAAGGATAAATAAAATGAAATCTTTTGATCTTTCAAATCAAAAATTAGATCTGGAGACTTTTGATTTAAATATCCCTTTCTATCCAACAAAGGCTCAACAAAAGGTTGTGCAAGAAATCATGATGAATTTTCAAGAGAAAAAGCCAATGAGAAGACTCATTCAAGGGGATGTTGGCTCAGGAAAAACTATAGTGGCCGCTGCGGCAATGAACATATGCTCTCAAAATAAAAAACAGTCTGTTTTAATGTGCCCCACCGAAGTCCTTGCTAAACAGCATTTTGAAAACTTTGTTAATTGGTTCAAAGACAAAAATATTTCTATCGAGCTTCTATTGGGAAAAACAAAAAAAAGCGATAAAGAAAAGATTGAAAAAAAACTAAAAAATGGTGAGATTGATATTCTTATTGGGACTCATACAGTCTTTCAAAAAAATATTGAATTCAAGAGTCTAGCTCTCATTGTGGTTGATGAACAACAAAGATTTGGCGTTAAGCAAAGATTTGATCTGGCATCAAAAACACAATCTGAAGAGATGCCTCATCAGTTATTCATGACAGCAACGCCAATTCCCAGAACATTAGCTATGACCATCTTCTCAGACTTAGATTTATCTATCATTGACCAACTACCTCCAGGGAGAAATCCAGTAAAAACAGTAGTTTTCTCAAATGACAAGAGACTGGAGATCGTAAATAGGCTTCAAAAAGTATGCAAAGATGGCAATCAAGTGTATTGGCTTTGTACCATGATTGAAGACAATGATTCATTCGATGTGCAATCAGCAGAAACTAGTCTCGAATGGATTAAACAAAATGCTCCTGAGCTAAGATCGGAACTAGTCCACAGTAAACTCAGCAACGAAGAAAAAGAAAAAAACATCATAGACTTCAGAAATGGATTGATTGATATATTGGTGTGTACAACCGTAATTGAGGTAGGTATGGATGTTCCTAATGCAAGTCTGATGATAATAGAAAATGCAGAGAGATTAGGTTTATCTCAACTTCATCAATTGAGAGGGAGAGTTGGCAGAGGTCCGGATATGGATTCTTATTGTGCTTTACTTTATCAAGATCCGGTAAGTGAAAATGCTCAAAAACGACTAGAAGCAATGAAAAAATACTCAAACGGATTTGATATATCTGAAATTGATTTGGAATTGCGAGGAGCGGGAGAATTATTAGGCTTGAAACAATCAGGAGGAATTGATTTTAAAATCTCAGATATATCCAGAGACGCTCAACTTCTCAAATTAAGTCAGTCTCTCACCAAAAGGATCTCTAATTTGGAATCTACTAAACTAGAGAAACTTATTGATCGATGGATCGGTCAGGATCAAGTATATATAAAAGCCCAGTAATAACTACAACAGAGGCGAAATCACCAAGCTAACAATTGCCATAACATTGATCAAGATATTCATCGCAGGTCCTGAAGTATCTTTGAACGGATCTCCAACAGTGTCACCAACTACAGCTGCAGAGTGAGTATCTGTGCCTTTTCCTCCAAGGTTACCTTTTTCAATGAATTTTTTTGCGTTGTCCCAAGCTCCGCCGGCATTAGCCATCATCAAAGCCATGGATACACAGCCTATCAAACCTCCTCCTAACATTCCTCCAAGAGATTCTGGACCAAGACCAAAACCAACGACAGCTGGAGCACTTACAGCAATTACTCCCGGTAGAAGCATTCTTTTTAAAGCAGCCGAAGTTGCAATATCAACACACTTAGCGGTATCTGGTTCTGCATTTCCTTCTAATAAACCAGGAATTTCTCTGAATTGCCTTCTTATCTCATTGATCATATCGAAAGCGGCATCCCCTACGGCTGTCATGGTAATAGAGGAGATGAGAAAAGGAATGGAAATTCCTATAAACATACCTACAAGAACTCTGGGATCTGAGAGAAGTAATTCAAAGCTACCTCTATTGTGAGCAACCGTCTCCACAAAAGCTGCAATAATTGCCAGAGCTGCTAATGCAGCTGCTCCTATTGCAAAACCTTTACCAATGGCAGCTGTGGAATTACCTAATTCGTCTAAAGAATCAGTTATTTCTCTCGTTTCACTTCCCATACCAGACATTTCTGCAATACCGCCGGCATTATCGGCAACGGGACCGTAAGCATCAATAGCCATTGTTATTCCAACCGTAGCAAGCATTCCAACCGCGGCTATGCCTACACCGTACAAACCAACAAGTGAGGTAGAAACCCAAATTATTGTAGCTAGGACAAGAATCGGAAGAACTACAGATTGCATGCCAACTGAAAGTCCTGTAATCATGACTGTAGCAGGACCTGTTTCCCCAGATTTAGCAATTTTCTCAACTGGTTTTGATCCAGTGTAATATTCTGTAATCAACCCAATAATAACTCCACCTACTGCGCCAGCTAATACTGCCAACCAAGTATTTAGTGCGTTTTCAGTCAAAATCATCTGAATTAAAAAGTAAGCTGCAATTATAAAAAGAATCGCTGATCCTATAGTCCCTGTTCTTAAAGCTGTTCCAGGGTCTGCTTTGGAAAATACTCTAACAATTATAATTCCAAGTATAGATGCCAATAGTCCAAGGGAAGCTAAAGCTAAAGGTAGCGCCATCATTCCGGTGTTATCGATTGTGGCAGCGATTGCGATTGATGCAATCATGGCTCCGCAATATGATTCAAAAATATCAGAACCCATACCAGCAACATCTCCAACATTATCTCCGACGTTGTCGGCAATAACTCCAGGATTTCTTGGATCGTCTTCTGGTATTCCTGCTTCAACTTTTCCAACTAAATCAGCGCCGACATCGGCACTTTTTGTATAAATTCCGCCTCCCACACGAGAGAACAGAGCGACACATGACGCTCCCATTCCAAACCCTTCTATTGCTCTAGCAGTATCAGGATCGCCTCCGAAATAGAAGTAAAGACCTCCTAGACCTACCAATCCTAGAGAAGCAACACATAGCCCCATAATTGATCCACCATAAAAAGCCACAGACAGGGCAGCTTGTGCTCCAGACTCAGATGCAGCAGTTGCAGTTCTAACATTTGCTTTGGTTGCAGAAAACATTCCAAGCCATCCAGCAAGAGATGATGATAATGCCCCGGCTGTTACAGCCAATGCGGTATTTAGACCTAAAAATAAATAAGAGAGAACAATTAGAACGGCTACAAACATTGCAAGGTAAGTGTATTCACGTCTCATAAAAACCATAGCGCCCAAGTGAATTTGATCACCAATTTTTTTAACCTTCTCTGTACCTTCGTCATATCTCATAACCAATAAGTACAAAATAAAGGCAACAGCCAAACCAAAAATACCAAAAAGTGGCGGTAAAATTAGATTAGATTCCATAAAGTTCTCCTAAAGATCGCGCTAATTTATCAGAAAATTGTCTTTTATTATATGAGTTTAAAAATAACTCAATCAAAGAATTTTGATTTATTCAAGGTGCCTTGAGTTGAAGAAATAATACAAGCAATCATTGAGTCTCCAGATACATTTACTGCTGTTCTGATCATATCTAAAAGTCTATCCACGCCTATGATCAAAGCGATTCCCTCCACAGGGAGACCAACTTGTTGCAAAACCATTGCAAGCATTATAAGACCTACACCCGGAACACCAGCTGTTCCGATTGAGGCTAGAGTAGCTGTCAAAATAACCATTAAATAATCTGTAATTTGTAAATCAACACCATAAGCTTGAGCAATAAAAACTGTTGCAATGCCTTGCATAATTGCAGTTCCATCCATGTTTATAGTTGCTCCAAGAGGAATACAAAATGACGCGACTGACTGATCAACACCAAGTTTTTCTTTAACCGTTTTTAAAGTTAACGGCATTGTTGCGCTGCTAGACGATGTACTGAATGCAAATAACAAAACCTCTCTGAGTTTCCTAAAGAAAACGAATGGATTTAGTCTAAAAAATGAAAGTATTGATCCGTAAGTAACCAAAGCATGAAATATCAATACAAACGAGAGTAGAAAAAAATAACCTGCTAAATCATAAATTATAAAAAAACCTATTTCGGAAAATATGGAAGCCAAAAGACAAAAAATTCCTAAAGGCGCAAACATAATTATGATTTCTACCAAGCGCAGCATTAAGTCGTTTCCTGATTTGAAAAAGTTTGAAGCCCCAACTGAATAGGTTCCCATCCCTTTAATTGCAAATCCTACTAGTATCGAAAAGACTATGATTTGTAACATTTCTCCATCTGCCATAGCTTGAATTGGATTAGTGGGAATAATATTTATTAAGACTTCCTTTAAAGATGGAGCTTCAGGTGCTGAATAAGTTGATGAAGTTTCTAGGCCTACCCCATCTCCAGGATTAAAAAAATTAGCGAAAAATAATGCCGTTGAGATAGCCAATGCGGTTGTTATTAAATAAAAGGTAATAGCTTTAAAACTAATTGAACCCAGTTCTTTTGAATTTTCAATTTGAGCAACTCCTGACACTAAAGAAAAAAATACAAGAGGTACTACCATCAACTTAAGAGATGAAATAAAAATCTCACCCACCGCATCAAATAAATTTAATGCAATATTAATTAGCGATAGTTCAAGTAAAAATAAATTGATTAACGATCCTAATCCAATACCCAAAAACATGGATATTAAGATTTTTGTTGTATAAGACATTAATAACTTTTTCCAGCCCCTTCAAAAGGGACCATATCGAAATCTTCTTTGCCTACACCGCAATCCGGACAGACCCAATCAACTGGAACATCTTCCCATTTGGTTCCAGGTGGTATTCCGTCATCAGGCCACCCTTCTGCCTCGTCATAAATTAGGCCGCAAACTATGCATTCCCATTTCTTGTATTCTTCCATAAATAATAAAGTTTTATGCTAGATTGGATGAGCAGGAATTATATAACACCATAATGGAAAGAGTTAGAAATTACGCTTACCTAATTAGGTTGGATAAGCCCATTGGAACTCTTTTACTTCTTTGGCCCACTCTTTGTGCTCTTTTGTTAGCGTCAGAAGCTTCTGTAGATATGAAGACTATATGGTTATTTTGTCTGGGTGCTTTTTTTGCTAGATCTATGGGATGTGTAATCAATGATTTTTTCGATAAAGATATCGATTCGAAAGTACTCAGAACAAGCCAAAGACCAATTGCATCCGGAAAAGTATCTTCTATTGAAGCACTAATTTTATTTGGTTTTCTGAGTATTCCTTCCGTATGGATTCTTTTCCAATTAAATGAATTAAGCATATACATGGGAATGGGTGCAGCCCTATTAATTCTTCTTTATCCTCTGGCAAAAAGATTTTTAGCAATTCCACAAACGATATTAGGATTAGCGTTCTCTTTTGGCATACCGATTGCATTTGCTTCACAAGATAATCTTTCATTGATTACTTGGGTTATATTTTTAGCTAATTTTCTTTGGGTTATTGCTTACGATACTGTCTATGGGATGATAGATGCTGCTGACGATGAAAAATTAAATATAGGTAACTCAGCAAGATATTTTGGTAGAAGAAAAGAGAAATGGGTATTTCTTTTAGGGTTGGCTCATTTATTTATCTACTTCTTTGTAGGTCTTTCGCTTAATCTAGATCTTTCTTTTTTCTTCTTTTTATCTTTGTGTTTTGGAATTGTTTTTTTCCAAAATTTTCAAATCAGCTTTGGTTTGAGACAAATTTACCTTTCAATTTTTAAAGGTAATAACTGGATAGGAGTTTTTCTATTTTTTGGAATTCTTTTTGGTTTTTAATATGCATGTAAAGTTTCTTTCACAAATTAAAGATGTAGAAAAACATTCTTGGGATTCATTAAATCATGAAAGTTATCCCTTTCTTTCCTTTGATTTTCTAAATGCTTTAGAAGAATCCGGGTGCGTTTCGGAAAGAACTGGGTGGCAGCCATTCCATGTCACCTTGTGGAAGGAAGATTCTTTAATTGGAGCAATGCCTCTTTATTTAAAAAATAATTCACAAGGCGAATTTGTCTTTGATTACAGCTGGGCAAATGCATATTACCAACACAAAAAATACTATTACCCAAAGTTTGTTTCATCGATTCCATTCACGCCTGCAACTGGCCCAAGAATTCTATATTCCACATTGAATGATAAAAAAAATACTGCCGATCAAATTTTCAAAGCCATACAGAAGGTATCTAAGGAAAATGAGATATCTTCTTGGCACATTCTTTTTCCAGAAGAAGATGAAAAAGATCTTTTTGAATCTCTTGGGCTCATTACTAGAAAGAATGTTCAGTTCATGTGGAAAAATAATAACTATGAAAGTTTTGATCACTTTTTAGAGTTTTTCTCCTCAAGAAATAGAAAAAATTTAAAAAAAGAAAGAAGAAAAATTGCTGAACAAGATCTTGAGATAAAGCGGTTTACAGGGAATCAAATATCTTTAGATGTTGTTGATGATTTCTATTCCTTCTATGTAGACACTCATCTGAGAAGAAGTGGCCATTCTGGTTACTTGAATAAAGATTTCTTTGAAGAGATAACACAAACCATTGCTGAAAACATATTAATCATCCTGGCATATAAAAATGGTCAAGCGGTTGCTGGCTCTTTCTTCTTTTATGATCAAAATAATTTATACGGAAGGTATTGGGGAGCATCTAATGATTTTGATGCTTTGCATTTTGAGTGTTGTTATTACCAAGGTATAGATTTTTGTATTGAAAAAAACATCAATAGATTTGATCCTGGCGTACAAGGCGAACATAAAATTAAAAGGGGATTTGAGCCCACTTTTACGTTTTCCTCTCACTGGATAGAAAACCATGATTTCAGCCGAGCTATAAGTGATTTTCTCCTCAGAGAAGACAAATATATTAAAGATTATCATCAAGATGCCACCGCCCTATTACCATTTAAGAACATATGACTTCTCAAAAGGAGCAACTTTCTTACCTCTTAAAATCTGATAAGGACCTTAAAGAATTAATCAAATCTGTTCCTAAAATAGTTCCTTTCAAAAGGGAAAAAGGATTTGAAGGATTAGTAAGATTGATATGTGAACAGCAATTGTCTGTGGCTTCAGCAAAAGCCATCTTCGATAGATTAGCGAAAATAGTTTCGCCATTTGAGGCAAAAAACTTTTTAAAAGTTTCAAAGAAAGATCTGCAAATAACTGGGTTAAGCAGACAAAAAATTGATTATTGCTCTGGGCTTGCTAATGCATGCATTGCAGGAGGTTTAGACTTTACAACCTTGCATAGGATGAATGATGAAGATCTCAGAAAAGAACTTTGTAAAATCAAGGGAATAGGTAAGTGGACAGCAGATTGCTACATGCTTGCATCTCTTGAGAGAGAAGACATCTGGCCAGTGGGAGACCTTGGTCTGCAAATTAGCGTACAAAAATTAAAAAAACTTTCTAATCGTCCTTCAGAAATGGAGCTTGAAGAAATTTCTGTTAAGTGGAAACCGTATCGAACTCTGGTGGCAAATATGTTATGGAATTCTTATGATTGAGTTGAATTTTAGAATCTATTTTATAGACTGATTTGATGAAGGAATATCTCAAGCTAAAAAACCTGCATTCTTTATTTGAAAGAAACTTTTTTCTTTTAAATTCTCTGGTAGTTGATTTTGATGAAAATAAAAAGAAGGTTTTTGAGATTCCCATTAAAGATCAGAATAAAAAGGTCTCAATTAGTTCAACTAAATTATCAAACTACACTTTTGATATTGAATTGAATATCAACATCAATCCAGTCGAAGAAAATACAATCTTTAAAGTTAGGGTTTATTTAGAAGCAAAAATGGCAGAGGTTGTCTCCCTTCAGAGTTTTCATAATAATCTAATTGATATTATTCCAACAATTAAGAAATTCGGATTTCAAAGAGATGAAAGAACTCAATGGAATAAATTTCTTAATGAATTTCTAGTGTTTTGCTCAAAAGAAGGATTGGCTGAAAGTGATAATTTACCTGCACGGTTTCAATAGTTCTAGCTCTTCTTCTAAAGCACAGCTTTGTAAAAAATATCTTTCCGACAAAGGTATCGGCGATAAAATTTTAATTCCAGACTTACCGTTATCGACAGATAAAGTTGTTAACCTAGTTGAAATATTGATATCTGAAAACGAAATTGTCGGCTTTATTGGAAGTTCAATGGGGGGATTTTATTCTTGTTATTTTGCCAATAAATACAATGTGAAAGGAGTTTATATCAATCCAGTAGTGGATGATCATTTAACCAATATGCTCAATATTGTGGGCAGTTATGAAAACTTTAATAACGGGAAGAAAGATATATTTTCTATGGATGATTATGAAAATTTAAAAAAATACTCTACTTCAACGCTTAAATTTCCCAAGAATCATTTTCTTTTGGCGCAGGAGGGTGACAAAGTTCTTGATCAAAGACTTTCCTTAAAAAAATTTAAAGAAAGCAAAATTTATTTTTCAAAAAATGGAAATCATCAATTCGAAAATTTTAAAGATAAAATAGAGCAAATTTTTGACTTTTTGCTATAAAATAAGGCAAAATATGTATTAATTTAGTACATTATTGCACTATTAATAATCACTGATTCTGCTATTTTAGCTCAGTTAAACATTTAAGGAGTTAAAAAATGTCAGATTTTAAAACATATGAATACATTTGGTTAGATGGTTATAAACCTGAAGCCAACATGCGAAGTAAAGTAAAAGCTACTGATGAAGACACACCACCAGATTGGTCATTTGATGGTTCTTCAACACTACAAGCAGAAGGTGGAAGCTCAGACTGTCTTCTACTTCCTGTTCAAACTTATTCAAATCCTAACGGTCATGATTTTGTGCTTACTCAAGTTCATGCTGCAGATCATACGACACATCCTTCTAACTTCAGAGCTGCTGCTGAGGAAGTTGTTACAGATGAATGGTGGTTCGGTTTTGAGCAAGAGTTTTTTTTCACAGATCCTATTACTGGTGAACCTTTAGGATGGGAAGATGGAACTCCACGAGAGCAAGGTGAATATTATTGTGGTGTAGGAGCTGGCAATGTGGTTGGAAGAGAAATATCAGATGCACATTTACAAGCTTGTCTAGATATAGGTATTACCCTTACAGGAACAAATGCAGAGGTAGCTTTGGGTCAATGGGAATATCAATGTTTCGGTAAAGGAATAAAAGCAGCTGATGATTTATGGATGAGTCGGTACCTGCTTTTTAAGGTTGCTGAGGAATTTGGCGTTGGAGTGAATATCCATCCTAAGCCAAAAACAGGAGACTGGAATGGATCCGGAATGCACTCTAATTTTTCGAATGAAGAGATGCGTACAAATGGTTCCGAAGAACTTTTCACATCTTATTGCGAAAAACTTGGTGAAGTACATGAAGAAGGAATTGCGTCTTATGGTTCTGATAACGATATGAGGCTTACTGGTCTTCACGAAACACAAAGCATTGAAAAATTCTCTTATGGTGTAAGCGATAGAGGGGCAAGTATTCGTATACCTGTTTACACTGTTGAGCACAATTGGAATGGATATCTTGAAGATAGAAGACCTGCTTCAAATGCTGATCCATACAAAATACTTGCTCATATTGTCGGCACTCTAACAAAGTAATTACTTTGCAGAGAAATGACAGTAACTTTGAAGTTAATCAAAGATTAAAATCCGATCAAAAGGTATTTGTCTGAGATTAATTTCAAAGTTTTAAATAGGAATTAAGTATATGAAGAAACTACTTAAAAAAACTATGGAAAATATTTCTTCCAAAGTTTTGGTTGTTGACGAAAGCTTAAATTTTGTTTTTGCAAGCAACGAGGCAGAAGCTTTTTTACTGTTTGATTCAAAAAATAGTGAGGGTAAAGGAATTGAAAATATATTTTCAGAAAACCCTAGCAATATATTTGAACTAAAAAGGCTTCTTGCAGAAAAGGATTCTTTAGAAAAATCTAGACGAAAAATTTATTTGAAAGGAGGTCTTGAAAAAGTTTGCAGCTATGAAATTAGTTTCTTTGAGATAGATTCAAAAAAATATCTTCTTTATGAATTTTATGATGCTAATCAAACAAAAGAATTAAACAGGATGAAAAGACAAACTATTTCGACTGTCACAGCTACTTTTTCTAAGGGTTTGGCTCATGAAATAAGAAATCCTCTTAGTGGCATTAAAGGTGCTACTCAACTTCTTGAGCCGAAACTAAAAAATGATGAGCTAAAGGACTATACAAGAATCATATTAAAAGAAACTGAAAGATTGAGTGATTTGGTTACAAAAATTTTAGATAGACAGTTTGAGATCCAACCAACGGAAGTAAACATTCATGCAATTCTTGAAACTATTCCAGAATATCTAGGAAGTATTTCCACTGATAAAATCCAGATTACAAAAGATTATGATCCTACTTTGCCTGAATTGAACATTGATTCATCGCTCATAACTCAGGTCCTTTATAACTTGGCAAATAATTCAGTTGATGCCATGAAAACTACGGATAGAGAAAATAAAATTTCTCTTAAAACCAGAATACATTTTGGAACTTTTATCAATAGAACATTCCACAAAACAACTTGTGAGATATCTTTTATTGATAATGGTCCTGGCATTCCAGAGGAAATAATTGACTCAATATTTTTTCCTCTTGTTTCCAGTAAAGAAATTAAGTCTGGTTTAGGGCTCTCAATTGCTCAAGGAATAGTCAGTCAACATGGAGGAGCAATCGAATGTGAGAGCTCCTCTTCCGGTACAAAATTTTCTATCTATTTACCGCTGAATATTGAAGATGAAGATCAAAACGAAGTGTCTAAGGAGGAAACTTTTGAATCAGCATGAGGCAAGATAAAAAAATATGGGTTGCTGATGATGATGAATCCATAAGATGGGTTCTAGAGAAAGGATTATCAGAAGCAGGTTTTGAAGTTTCCACTTTCGAAGATGGAAATGAAGTAGTAAATCAATTAGATATTGAATCACCTAATATTGTTCTTACCGATATGCGCATGCCTGGTAGAGATGGAATGGATCTTCTTGATACTTTTAAAAATGATTATCCAAATATACCCATCATAATGATGACTGCTTTTTCAGACTTAGAAACCACAGTAGAAGCCTTTGATAATGGAGCATGGGATTACCTAGCAAAACCTTTTGATATTCACACTGCAATATCAAAAATAGATAAAGTGATAAGAGAAAGAAAATCTGTCACTGTTTCGAATAAACAAATTGAAGAAATCACACCTGATAAAGAAAAAACGGTAGATAGATCAGAGGCCATGCAAGATCTTTTTAATGCTATCGGAAAGTTAATGTTTGTTCTTTCTCCTGGACAAGATCTTAAAGAGAGCGATCTCCATAAACAATTGTTTGTTCAAACTCAAAAAGATGAGGTTAATTGGGAAGAGATTCTTGAAAGTTGGGCAGAAAAACAATTGTCCAAGGGGGAAGATCATCTATTAAATATAGCTACCCCAATTTTTGAAAGAACAATGATTAATGTGGCTTTAAAGTCCACTAGAGGAAATAAATCTGAAGCTGCTAAGTTGTTAGGCTGGGGGAGAAATACCTTAGCTAGAAAAATACAAGAGCTAGATATTTGACTAATTCACAATAGGAAAGCCCTCGCTTTTCCATGCGTTAATACCTCCGTTAATCACATAAACCTCTTTCAAATCTTTTTTAAGGCTGGATGCAATTTTTGAAGAATCAGTGCCTTGATTACAAACAAATATTACCGGGTTATCTAAGTCTCCTTTTAAAGCACTGATGCAAGAAGCGTTATCTTTGTTAACGTTAACTGCATTGGGAATTGTTCCTTTGCTAAATTCAATGGCACTTCTGACATCTAAAACTCTAGCTTTTTGCTTATTTATCATAATGGTTGCTGCTTGCGGTTCGATTTTCGAAGCCCTTTTTGATTTTTCAAACAATATTAAAGCTGCTATAGATATAATAAGAGGTACCTCGATGTACCAATTTTCAATTACGAATTGAATGAAGTATTCCATGGGAGCGTATATTAAACCGTAAGCTTAGAAGAAACTATGTCTCACTCAAAAAAAATTTCAACCTTAGTTCTTGTTAGGCACGGACAAAGTCAGTGGAATAAAGAAAACTTATTCACAGGTTGGAAAGATCCAGATTTGACTGAAAAAGGAATTGAAGAGGCTATTAATGCAGGTAAAAAAATAAAACAAACTAACATTAATTTTGACTTACATTTCACTTCGAAACTAAAAAGAGCTCAAAGGACAGGTAATCTCATCATGCAAGAGCTTGGAGAAGATATTCCCACGTCTGAAAATAAAGCCCTTAACGAAAGAGACTATGGAGATTTATCTGGATTAAATAAAGACGATGCAAGAAAAAAGTGGGGAGATGAACAGGTTCATATTTGGAGAAGATCTTATGATACTCCTCCTCCAGGAGGAGAGAGTCTCAAAAATACAGCTGAAAGAGTTTTGCCATACTTTGAAAATATTATTTATCCAGAATTAAGAAATCAGAAAAGTATTTTAATTTCAGCTCATGGTAATTCTCTTAGAGCTTTAATTATGTATCTAGAGAAAATATCTGAGGATAAAATAGTAAAGCTTGAGATCGCTACTGGACAGCCAATTGTCTATAAGCTGGATGAGGATCTTCGAGTAATTTCAAAAGAGATTTTATAACCTTACTTCGATACCCTTGGAAGCTAGGCCATCTTTGACCTCTGCAATGGTAATTTCCTTTTGGTGAAAAATACTGGCTGCGAGGACAGCATCTGCTTTTCCATCGGTTATCCCTTCTATCATATGATCAATACTTCCGGCTCCTCCAGAAGTAATAAGCGGGATACTCAAATCTTTTGCAATTGAGGAAGTAAGTTCATTATCAAATCCTATTTTAGTGCCATCTCTATCCATGGAAGTTAGAAGAATTTCTCCTGCGCCCTCACCTTCGACAATTTTTATCCAGGCTGATGTCTCAAAAGCGGTCTTATTTTTTCCTCCGTGAGTGTAAACATAAGATTTTTCTCCTTCTCTCTTTGAATCCACAGCAACAACGATACACTGAGAACCAAATTTCTTTGCTGCATTCCCAACCAAAGACGGATCAAGGATAGCTGAGGTGTTTATCGATACTTTATCTGCTCCTTTTTCAAGTAATCTCTCTATATCTTGTAATTTGCTAACTCCTCCACCAACAGTTAAAGGAATAAATACCTGCGAAGCTACAGCTTCAACTGTAGAAAGAGTAGCTGATCGGTTTTCATAAGATGCATCTATATCTAAAAAACATAACTCATCTGCTCCTTCTGCATTGTATCTTTCTGCAGTTTCTACAGGGTCTCCTGCATCGATAATATTTTCAAAGTTAACCCCTTTAACAACTCGTCCTGCTCTGATATCGAGACAAGGGATGATTCTTACAGCTACTGTCATATTAAGAAATTAAATTTAATGCCTCATCTAAAGAAAAGGTATTTTCGTATAACGCTTTGCCAGAAATAACTCCTGAGACGCCTTTAATTTGTTTTAATTGAATTAAATCTTCCAGAGAAGATACACCGCCAGATGCGATAATGGGCAATGAGGTATTGCTTGTTAATTCAGTTATTTTTTCCAAATTAGGTCCATTGAGCATTCCATCTCTATCTATGTCAGTAAAAATAATAGAGTTTATGGGTAAATCATTGAACTTCTTAACCAAATCTATCCAATAAACTCCTGAATCTTCTGTCCATGCCTCTGACTTAACATAGTCATTCTTTGTATCCAGTCCAAAAATAATTTTATCTGGATAAGAGGAAGCAATATCTTGAAATAAAATAGGATTTTTGACAGCAAGACTACCTAAAATAATTTGATCGATGCCAGAATTTAATGCACGCTCAATTGTTTCTTTATTTCTGAAACCTCCACCTACTTGAAGGGAAACTTTTGGTAATTTCTTTTTAATACTATCAATGATGTTCAATATTAAAGATTGGCCTTTTTTTGCTCCATCTAAATCAACTATATGAATTCTGTCTATTCCATATGAATACCAATATTCGGCAGCTTGGACAGGATCATCAAAATATTTAACAGTAGAATTTAGATCGCCTTTTGTAAGCCTTACACACTTCCCATCTTGGATATCAATAGCTGGAATAATTTTCATTAAGGGTTCCATTTAAGAAAATTATCAAAAAATTTTAGCCCTGCCTCTCCACTCTTCTCAGGATGGAATTGGGTGGCGAAAATATTTTCATCTCCGATAGATGAAATAAACTCAATACCATGATGAGTGGTAGAAAAAGATTTTTCCTCATCGAAATCTTTTAATAAATATGAGTGCACAAAATAAAATCTTGTGTCATTTTCAATATTTATAAATAAATCATGATCTTGTTTTATAAAGACCTTGTTCCAACCCATGTGAGGAACCTTTATAGGTAAGTCAGGGGGAAACATCGATATTTCATTTTTATAAAATCCATATCCCTGAGTATCTCCCTCCTCGCTTTTTGAAAAAAGAACTTGGAGTCCTAAACAAATGCCCAAAAAAGGTTTTTCTTTCAACTGTATTCTTACATCTTCAAACAGCTCGATTTTCTTTAAATGAGACATTGCGGAACCCAAAGAACCTTGACCAGGAAAAATTAGTTTATCGACTTCTTTGAGCTTACTGGGCTCGTCAATTATGAGGGTATTTGCTCCCAAATACCTAAGACTTCTATCTATGGAGTATAAATTACTTGCTCCGTAATCTATTATTCCAACTTTCATGCTCAAAGAAGTTCTTTGGTGGATGGAAGCCTATCTTTTTTAGCATCATCCATAGAACACGCTTGTTTTAAAGCTAAAGCGAAAGCTTTAAATATTGTTTCTGCTTGGTGATGAGCATTTGCCCCTTTTAGATTATCAACGTGAATGGTTGCTAGGGCTTTGTTTGTAAACCCATGAAAAAATTCTTCCAACAATTGCAAATCAAAATCATTGATGAATTCTCTTTTAAATTCAACATCCCAAAATAATCCTGGTCTCCCAGAGAAATCAACAACAACTCTTGATAAAGATTCATCTAGGGGTGCGTAAGCAGAGCCAAACCTTTTGATGCCTTTTTTATCGCCTAAAGCAGAGTTAAAGGCTTCGCCTAGAATTATTCCAATATCCTCAACAGTGTGATGTGCGTCGATCTCAAGATCGCCTATAGCATTTAGCTGTAAATCAAAGTCACCATGTCTGACGAGTTGATCTAGCATATGAGCAAAAAAAGGTAATTCCACGGATAAATCTGCAGAACCACTACCATCTAAATTAAGAGAAAGCTTTATTTGCGTCTCTTTAGTATTTCTTTCTAAGTCTATTGATCTCATAAAACGAAAGCAGATTATATATTATCAATAGAGGTAGAATATCTTAATTATGAAATTTTCAAAAAGAATCATCGAGTGGCAAGCACTACATGGTAGGAATAATTTACCATGGCAAACGAATGATCCTTATAAAGTCTGGGTTTCTGAGATCATGCTTCAACAAACTCAAGTTTCCACGGTTATTCCTTTCTACGAAAATTTTATGAAATCATTTCCAGATGTTTTAACTTTGTCAAAAGCCAATTTAGATAAAGTTCTAAATAATTGGGCTGGATTGGGCTTTTATCGAAGAGCAAAAAATCTTCATCAAACTGCAAAAATAATCACAGATAAATATCATCAAGTATTTCCCGATAATTATGAAGATTTAGTTGCTCTTCCTGGGATTGGAGAGTCAACAGCTGGAGCAATCCTTGCATTAGCCTTCAATAAAAAAGGAACTATCCTTGATGGAAATGTCAAAAGAGTGGTTTCAAGATATCTTAATGTAGAAAACAATCCACGCGAGTTAAAAAAATCTATCAAACCTTTTTTATATCGGAATTCTCCAAAAGCAAATTATCAAAGTTTTGGACAAGGCATGATGGATTTGGGTTCTCTCATTTGTGTAAAAGAAAAACCAAAATGTGATCTATGCCCTATTCAAAAAACCTGCCTGAGTTTTAAAAAACAAGATTTCATCAAAACTAAAAAGAATATAGTCACCAAAACTCAAGAAAGTTTTCATTGGTTTATTTATCAGAAAAATAACAAAGTCATGCTTTGTAAAAATCCTGATGAAGGTATTTGGCCAAACCTATGGGTATTTCCCAAGCGAGAATTGTTTCAGACAAACCAAAATATAAATGAACTGCCTAGCTTCAAACATTCCTTATCTCATAAGGACTTCCACATATCACCTAGAATAATTAATATTCCTGATGACATGGAAACCGATGATAAAAAAACTATTTGGATAGAAAAAAATAAAATTGCTAAGTTGGGTGCACCTAAGCCAGTATTGGACATCGTTAAAAAAATTTTGAATCAAAATGACAAAGGTTTACTGTAAAAAATATCAAGAAGAACTTCCCGCATTAGATAGGCCTCCCTACCCTGGTCCTAGGGGTGAAGAAATATTTAATAACGTTTCAAAAAAAGCTTGGATGGAGTGGTTACAGCTCCAAACAATGCTCATAAATGAAAAGCAATTAAATCTTGCCGAAAAAGAAACGAGAGATTATTTAAATGATCAACTTGATAAATTTCTCAATAATGGTGATGTTGATAGACCGGTTGGTTTTAAACCAGTTGAGTAACTCATGCAAGATTTAGTTAAAGAACTTAACCTAAAAGAAAAAATTCTTTTGCTATCAGGTTTCAATAATTGGTACACCAATAAAATTGAGAGGCTAGACATACCTAGTATCAAAATGTCTGATGGTCCAAACGGGGTCAGAGGAGACGGAACCTCAGGTAAGACTTCAGCATGTTTTCCTTGCCCTATTCTAATGGGATCAACTTGGAACGAAGAACTGCTTGAAAAAATAGGTGTCGCTTTAGGAGAAGAGGCCAGAGATAAGGATGTTGATGTCTTGCTTGGTCCTACCATTAACCTTCATAGACATCCTTTAGGTGGTAGACATTTTGAAAATTATTCTGAAGATCCTTTGCTGGTAGGAAAACTTGCAACTGCTTATGTCAAAGGCGTTCAATCCCAAAAAGTCTCCGCATGTTTGAAGCACTTTATTGCAAACGATACTGAGTTTGAGAGACATTCTGTAAGTTCGAATGTAGACGAAAGAACACTTCGAGAAATATATCTTCTGCCTTTCGAAATGGGCGTCAAAGATGGTGATGCTAAGTCAGTGATGTCTGCATACAACCGACTGAATAATATTTTTTGTAGTTCCCATAAAGAAATTCTTATCAATATCTTAAAAGAAGAATGGAAATTTGACGGTTATGTAGTAAGTGACTGGGGAGCGGCATTGGAAACTGTTGAAAACGCTAACGGTGGCCTAGATCTTGAGATGCCAGGGCCAGGAAATGCATGGGGTGAAAAGTTGCTGCAAGCTGTTAATGACGGTCTAGTGGATGAAGAAATAATAGACGACAAAGTACATAGAATTCTATCAGTAGGAGAATTTTCAGGAAGGTTTGATTCTCCACAGAATAAACCTGAAAAAAGTAATGTTAGAGATGCTCATAATAAACTTCTCAGAGATGTAGCGTGCGAAGGAATGGTTTTACTCAAAAACGATAATCTCCTGCCATTGAATGAGAATCAAATCTTTAAGGTTGCAATCATTGGTCCTAATGCGAAAAACAGTCAAATTCTCGGTGGTGGTAGTGCAAGTCTAAAACCCCATTATCAGGTTCATCCATTTGATGCTTTAAATGAAAGGTACAAAGATAAATTTGCGATCACTCATGCAAAAGGAGCAAATACGAATAAATATTTGCCTAAATTAGATGAGAGGCTTTTCTCAAATTCTGAGGACGGTTTTTTAGTTGAGTACTTCGATAAAGAAATTGACGAATCTAATCTTATATCAACAGAAATTTTAAAAGGAAATCGATACTGGGTGTTTGAAGGTTTTGCTAAAAACATTATCAATAAAGAGGAGCGACCTCATATCATTGTAAGATTTTCTTGTGACTACACTCCGGATATTTCAGGTGATCATGAATTTGAAATTTTTGGCATAGGATTGAGTAAATTAAAGATTGATGGAGAGGTTCTTGTTGATAATTGGAATGAAACCTCTCCAGGTGAGGCTTTCTTCTCTTTTGCGACAGCTCCAAAAAGACAATCAATTAACCTCAACAAAGATCAAACTTACCGTTTTGAAGTTGAGTATTTTTTTGAAGGTAGATTTCCTGCAATTCAGTTCGGATGCAAGCCACCAGAGGCAGTGGATCTCTTGAAGGAAGCAAAAAAAGCCGCTCAAGAAGCTGATGCAGTCATTCTAGTTATTGGTACTAATTCAGATTGGGAAACGGAAGGAAATGATAGGGCTGACTTAGGATTGCCAGCAAATCAAGATGAGTTGGTAGACGCAGTCTTGGCTGAAAATAAAAACACTGTGGTGGTAATCAATTCAGGATCGCCGGTTTCGATGCCTTGGGAAGATCAATCTAAAGCAATACTTCAATCTTGGTTTGGCGGCCAAGAATATGGAAATGCCTTAATGGATATTTTATTTGGTGAAGTTAATCCTTCTGGGAAGCTCCCTACTACCTTCCCAAGAAGAATTGAAGATACTCCCGCTTTTTCCTGTTACCCGTGTGAGAATTCGCAAATGGACTACGAAGAAAAGCTATTGGTTGGACATAGATGGTACGAAAGAAAAAACATCAAGCCCCTCTTTCCTTTGGGGCATGGGTTGTCTTATACCGATTTTTCCTACGGAGATCTTGAAATATCAGTAAGTGGTAATGCAGACGTAGTTTGTAGATTCAACATTGATAATATTGGTGATATGGATGGTCAAGAAGTGGCTCAGTGTTATGTATCGTATGAAAGTAGCCCAAATGATGAACCCATAAAAAGTCTTCAGTCATTCAAAAAAGTATTGATTGAAAAACAAAAAAAACAAGAAATTGAAATTAACCTTAACGCTAGAAACTTCTCTTATTGGGATGTTAAAGATAAGGATTGGAAAATAAGACCTGGTAGTTATTCGATTGAAATAGGGTCTTCTTCAGAAAAAATAGAACTTAGCGAAACAATTACGCTAGGAAATTAGCCAATCCAGCTGATCTTCGCTCAAATTTATCTTTGAAGCCTGCATGCAGCTTTCCGACTCGTATATCGACCTTGGTCCAACCAATGGAAATATGTTTGGATGTTTATTCAATACATAGGCAAGAGCTAACTCAATGGGGAGACAACCTAATTCTTCTGCGAGTTCAAAACATTTATCTCTTCTTAAAAGATTTGCTTTGCTGTGCCAGACTCTTTTTTCCTCTTCCAGAGTGGGATTAGCAAAATGCTCAGCTTTAGGAAAAAGATCTTTTTCTAGGAAAAAACCTCTAGCTTGACTCGACCAAGGAAAAAGAAAAATGTCGTTCTCAATTAAATAGTCTAGGAATTCTTCATGGCAGTGGACACAACCTGGCCAAACTGGTTCGTTCATGTTGGCTAAACTAAAATTGTTGCTCAAAACTTTGAACCCTACTTTATCGTTGTTTTGCGCAAATTCATTAGCCTCACTGAATCTTTCTAAGGTCCAATTTGATGCGCCAAGATAAGATATGAGTCCTTCATCACGAACTTCATTAAGAGCATCAATAAATTCACCGCTAGGGATATCTGCATTATCTCTATGCAAACAATATATATCCATGCGATCGAGCATGAGTCTATCGAGTGATTCTTCTAATTGTGGCTTTATAAACTTAGGTTCACAATCAGGAGTATGCGCCCCCTTGCCAAGTACCATTACATCTTTAGACAAGTCGTTAGTTTTAATCCACTCACCGAGGTATTTGTCAGATTTTCCAAAATTATAGATGTAGGCAGTATCAAAAATATTGCCTCCGTTTCTATAAAAATGATCAAACATAGAAGAAGCATGAAGTTGTGAAGTTTGATTATCACAACCAAATACTATTCGAGAACCCTTTTTAGAAATCTCTTCGAAGGCTGATTTCTTTATATTTTCAACAGCCGAGTAGTCATAACTAAATATTGGCGAACTTTGCGGAGTGTTTTGGGGATACTTGACGCCAGTTTCAACGTACCATCTTTCTAACCACAGCATGTTCCCAAAAGTGTCTTTATGAGACATCGCTTCAGATTCTAGATTTCCTTGAAGAATACAATCAGATGCTTCGTTAATTTCTAGAGTAAATAAACCAACGTCGTCAACTATGGGAATTTCAGATTCTTTATTATTTAAAGTTAATTTAATGGACGATTTACCATCCTGAAATTGACCGCAATGCCAAGGTTGAGAAACTTCTAGTTTTGAATCACCTGATTCTATGATCAAGTCATTTGCATATTCGTTAACAATGGCAGTTTTAATTTCAGCCTGAATTTTGTCATTAAAGGTAATCTTTGCCGTTGAGTCTGCATCTACACCTGTGGAATCTAATTCACCGGATACTTCCATGCTAATTGGGTCAAGGAAAGGTTTGCTATCAATGGTGCCGGCTATAAGTCTGGCCATGGATAGAGGGTAACAACCTACATCCAAGATAGCGCCGCCCGCTAAGTCAGGGTTTCTTAATCTGTGATCTTCTGGAACCGGAGCATTAAAACCAAATGAACTGGAAATAAGAACCTTATTATCCTGAAAGTGTTCTTTCACTAATTTTAAAATCTCATGAGTTTGAGGATGTGTCCTGTACATGAATGCTTCCATTAAAAAGACCTTTTGCTTTTTAGCCTCATTCATAAGAACCATGGCTTCGGTCGAATTAACCGTAAGCGGCTTTTCGCATAAAACGTGTAAAGATCTGTTTATTGCCTCCATGGAGTAATGAAAGTGTGTATCGTGCGGCGTAGCTACGTAAACAGCATCAATTTCAGAATTAAAAAAAGATTCTCGGTCGGTAAACGGTTGTATTTGATGTTTTTCTGCAAAAGCATTTACCTTTTCTTCATTTCTTCCAAGAACACTTTTAAGTTCAGAGTTTTCTGAATATTTTATTGAATGAGCAAAGGCGTTAGCTATGCTTCCGGCTGCAATGATTCCCCACTTTACTTTTGATTTAGACATTATGCGTTCCTCTCTTTTATTCTCTGTAAAAGCTCGCCATGAAACTTGGTGCTTATTGGATAAAAGTACATCAATACTAGACTAATTGTAATTCCGCAGATAGGTATCCAACTCATCATAAACTTCATTCCAGATATGGTTTCTTCAGATTGAATTTGGTTGGGTTCAAACCCTATGCCCGATAATAAAAATCCTAAGATTAAAGCCGCCACAGCTATCGATGATTTCTGTGCAAATGTCATAAAACCATAAAGAGATGATTCAGTTCTGATGCCGCTTTTCCACTCGCCGTATTCAACTGTATCAGGCAACATTGACCAAAAGAGAACCCCTCCAGCCCCGTTTCCAACTCCGATCAGTGCTAAAAGGATCAATAGCTCATTTAAAGAAGCAATTGGATAATAGAAAAATAATAAAAGACCAATAAAAGCGATTGTCATTGAAATTAACCAGGTCTCCCTTTTTCCAATTTTTAATGCCAAATACGCCCAAAAAGGTAAAGATAAAAACGAGGCACCGGAACTTACCCCTAGGATCAATCCCTGATATTCATGCAGTTCTAGTCCGTACTTAACAAAATAAATTAAATTTTTGTTAAACATGACTCCAGTTGAACCCAAGATGAGAATGCAGCCGAAAACTATCCAAAAAGGATAATTGGTTGCCACGGTTTTGGTAATTGATACAAAGTTGGGAAGATTGGAGGTAACTATTTCATCAACCTTCTCGCGAACTGAATAAACCGTTACGGATAATAGAGCAATAGCAATCAAACCAGAGATTATTGCGAGCCAAAGAAAACCAAAAGCCTCATCGGCTCCGCCAAAATAGGCAATCAACGGAAACGCTAAAGCAGACATTGAAAGAGTTCCAAATGAAGCACTTATCATTCTTGCAGTTGTTAATTTTGTGCGTTCATTGCTGTCGTTGGTAATTCTGGCTGTCAATGATGAGTAAGGAACACTAACAATGGTGAAGCAACTTCTGTGAATTAAATTCACTAGGATCAAAAATAAAAACAAAGCAGTGCCTTCAAAAGGAGGTATCCAAAAGAGTAAAACAAACGATAAGGCTAAAGGTATCGATCCATAATAAATAAAGGGACGATAGCTGCCCATTTTTGTTTTGGTCCTTTCGGCTAAATATCCCATGAATGGATCAGTGATTGCATCCCAACCAATTCCTAGGGCATAAATCCAACCAGCTAGAATAGGAGAAATGCCAACTACATCGGTATAAAAATATAAAAGATAAAGACCAATACCGCTCCAATAAAGGCAAATGGCATAGTCACCAATGCCGTACCCTGCCCTAACTCGGTTTGTTAAAGTTTCTGAATTCATCCCCTATTCATAATACTTTAAATATTCTAATTTCTATCGATTAATCGATTGCGCTTAACTTACGATTCTTCTAATATTGTGCGCTCGATTGCCCAGATAGCTCAGTTGGTAGAGCAAAGGACTGAAAATCCTTGTGTCGGTGGTTCGATTCCACCTCTGGGCACCACCAAACCCTTTTAAATCAACGTTTCCAGTCATCTTGAGACTTTCGGTATAGGGGTTAATTCTTAACACACTTTAACACAGTCACTACTGTGTTAAATCGAGTCCTAAAGTGTGTTAAATATTTAACCCAGTTTTTAACACACAAGCAAAATAATTCTTTTAATTCTTTTAATTCTTTTAATTCTTTAATATATTTAAGGAGTTAGTTATGAAAGTCTTCGGTAGTTTAGTGCTCTTAGTTTTTATATCTGCCTGTGGTGGTGGAGGTGGAACCGTTAGTTCTACTCCCCCTGCTTCTTCAACCCCAACAACCGACCCTGCCAGTAGATTCGAAGATTCAAAATTCGGCAGTAGTAAATTCAATTAGGTGATTTCGTGAAATATTTATCATTATTAATAATTCTTTTTTCAATTAATTCTTTTGCCATTACATGCGCCGATGATGATATAGACTTAAATCCAGGTGATGTAATTTCTGCAGATATGGTCAAAGATATTTTTCAAAGAATTTCAAATGTAACATCAGGAATAACGCCAAATGAACTTAATGGTTTATGGCAATGTAGAACAACAATTGCTGATATAGGTTCTTTCAATGGTTTCTCTCCTGATTCAGATGGAATGACTTCTACAATGACACAAGATATAAATTTTCAAAAACAATCTGATGATACTTTTATAATAACTTTTCCTAATTTTATTACTGCTGCTTCAGATAATGGTGCGCTCGTTGACGGAGGTGCCTATGCATCAGGCAGTTCTTGCAAAGGCAAACTTTTAGAAGGAGCAAAAATCCTTACAACACATAATGGGGGTACAACTTGTGCAATTTCTAATAGGGTTTCGAATATAAATAAAGTATCAAGGAGTTGTATTGTTTGGGATGTCTCGTCAGTAGTAGGACAATCTACTACCTGTGAAATAAAATCAAGAGTACCTCTTGCACCTACTGATTTGACTGCAACTCTCTCTGGGAGTTCTGTTAGTCTGTCATGGACTTCTGGTGATTCAAGTACTGTCAGTTATACGGTCAAGGCAAAAACCTCAAACACTGGAAATTATAGCGATGTAATTACAGAGAATAATGGAACCACCTTTACTGATACGCTTTCATCTGGAACAAAATGGTATCGAGTTTATGGCGTAAATGCTTCTGGGACAAGCACAGGTTCAAACGTAGTGAGTGTTACCGCTCCTTAAGAACTGAAAATCCTTGTGTCGGTGGTTCGATTCCACCTCTGGGCACCATATATAATAAGGGTTTCAGCGTTTTCGTTGTTACCCTTTTTTATATAAACGAACCTAGAACGAACCTAGAATCTTTAATATACATTCAATTAGTTACTTTTTTCTTTTTTAACTGCCGGGCAGGTCGCCACCCCCAGTACCCCCCATGTATATGTAGTGCTCAAACATTTTAGGAAGTTTTGAGATGTAAACTAGAGAATTATTCCTTTGATATCTTTTGTGCTACCAATAAAAACGAACCGCAAGCATCAATATCTCCTTTCACAAAATCTGAATCGAAGTAAGAGCCAACCTTTTCAAAATCAGTAAGCATGATGTTGTAATATTTCTGAGTCAAATAAGTTGTCAAATTCTTAGCCTCTTCTACAAAAGAATTTTCATTTTTGTAATACTTTTTTAACATTTATCGCTTATAGTAAATTTTTTTTTGGAGATAAAATGGAACTAAACAAAAGACAAGATGATACAGTTGCTGATGTCACTTCAACGACGATTGATGATAACGGAATAACAATTAATGCAGAGGCCAATATGTCCAACTATGGTCGAGTAAGATTCACAATTAACGTTGAATCAAATGGTGAAAGATTATCTGGAACCAGTTACGGTAGCGGACGTGGCGCAATGGATGATGGAACTTTTTTCTCAGGAAGCTTTTCCGGAAAGTGGCGTAGAGAAGGCACTAAAGCAATAATGCATCATGTAGTGGAAGTATCAAATGGCGATATGAATTTGGATATTTTAGAATTTGATGCCACTGCAGATTCTATAACCATCCAACACTTCGCATTAAATTAAAATAGAAAAGTAGCAAAGAGGGAATAGCTCCCTCTTTGATATAACTTTTTACTATCTTCTGCGTGTATGAAGTGCTCGAACATTTTAGGAAGTTTTGGAATGATGAGTAGGTGTTTCATTCATATTCTCCTAATACGCTTTGATTTAAACAAATCTGGTTTTGAATAGCCAGTTGAAAACATGATTTCATTCACATATGACTCTTTTCCCTAGGAACTATGTACTCGTCATGCACTGTTAACAAGCACGAGATTCTTGTAAAAGGATTGTAATAAGCTAAGAAAAATCCTTATTCAAAGCTTCTTCGAGATATCAATTTATTCTTTTTCCTATACATTCATAAGAGGCAACTCTTTGTTGAGTTTAAGGACGGTAGCCAAGTAAATACATCTATTAAGCACGTGAATAAAAGTAAAAGTAACAAAGAATATCAAGGACAGGGTAGATGACTTGTGTTTGTCATTTAAAAAAAGCTGTTTTGATAGATGAAAAAAATAACAAATACTATGTATACGGTTCTTTAGCGGAGGTTGAGGCATTTGCTTCTCAACTAAAACTTACTAGTAAAAAATATATAAACCATATATCACCAAGCATGATGATGAAAAACTTTAAATATGTTGGTGGAGGTAACAACCCTACCAATCATGAAACTTCCACCAGGGAAATGAGTTATCGTTTAAATAAAATAGTTGTAAAAGAAAAATGGTAATGATGGAAATATTTGTTTAGTAGTCTCCTACCAAATATTTAAAGTGTTTCTTTCATGCTATCTTATATTCTTAAAACAAGGATGTATTATGAAATTTTTAAAGATATTTTTTTTAATTGTATTTATATTGCCATCAATCATATTGGCTAATGGCCATAAACTTGAAGAACAAAATTTAAAAGTTGTAGAAAGTTTCTGGGCCAATATCTTATCTAATCCAGATGTCGCAATGGAATTAATTCATGAAGATTTTGAATTTGAATTTATGGGCATCTGTGAGATTTGTAAGAAATATAACAAAGAAACTTATGAATCTACCTGGCTGAACGAGGTTATTCCCGCAGTTCTGCCCAATGGCATCACTCTAAACATAACTAACAGAATAGCTGGTGGAGATATGGTCGTTTTTACTATTGAGGGAGAAGCAGATGGTATAAATGGAGAATACAACAATAACTACGCAATGGTAATGAGGTTGAAAGATAAAAAAATCATATTCTTCCAAGAGTACATGAGCGATTTGTTAGCTGAAACTAGATTACATAAGAAAAAAATTGTTGATATCGATTAAGTTTTACTAAAGATAAGCAGTGCGCTTGATTTCAATGGAAAACTTATCTTCAGCAAAGGTATTCCCAACAAACAAAAAAAAGAAGAATAGGTGTTTCTTTGATTAGTCTAATTTCAAAAAGTTATCTAATTTTTTTTCCACTGTAAAACCTTTAGGATTTCCGTTTATAAAATCAATTATTAATTGGGCATATTCTGGCCCTGCTTCCTCTTGAATAAAGTGGCCGGGTCCTTTGATGACGATCTCTTCAGCTGTTGGCACTCTTTTTAACATCTCTACCAACCTAGGATTGTTACTTGTAACGGGGTCATTATCACTATTGGCAATTAAGAACGGTTTATCCCATTTTTCAAAAACATCCCTGTAGGCTTTTTCATTTTTTCTAAGTTCACTTGGGATTAAATAAGGAAATATTTGAGCACCTGCTTTATAGGTTGCATTAGGATAAGGAGCTTCATATCCAACTCTTTCACGAGCTGAGACAGTGCCAAGGGTCTGCATTAATCCGCCAACGTCAATATTATCAGTTGATTTTGAATACCTTATCCATCCTGTAAATACATCGCCTCCAATGAATTCTTCCCAAGTTGCTGGTCCTTGAAGCCATATTGAAAATTTAAAAAGTGGATAAGCTATAAAACTAAACATATCATTTAAAACGCCCCTTCCAGTAGCAATTAAAGAAGTGTTGGAAGCAATAATTCTAGAAAATCTATCTGGTTCTTCAGCAACAACTCTAAGTCCAACGAGCCCGCCCCAATCATGCACATGAGCAGTAATATTATTTAAGTCTAGCTCTACAATTAATTGAGTCATCTTATCTACGTGCATTTGATGGGTGTAATCTTCCACAGAAATATATTTATCTGATTTTCCAAAGCCAACCATATCGGGCGCTATAACTCGATAACCTGCATCTAAAAGCACAGGAATCATTTTTCTAAATAAATAACTCCAAGCTGGCTCACCGTGAAGAAGATAAATTACCTCTCCGTTTCTCGGTCCTTCATCTAAATAATGAATTCTGGTGTCGCCAATTGTTAGATAATTAGCTTTAAATGGAAAATCTTCTAAATTTTCAAAACGATCATCTGGAGTTCTTAGGATGCCTGGTGATACCAAATTAAATCTATCGTAATTTATTTCAGGTTTTTGATTTGAAAGATAAAAAATAAAAGCAATGGAAATTGCTGCTATTAATAAGATAACTGATAAGGAACGACTCATGAATAAACCTTAAAATAATGACATTTACGATGTCAATTAATCTTTTAGATTTGAATTATTCAAACCTTTTGGAGCAGATGGAGTATTTAAAAAGGTTACGGCCCAGTGAACTAATATGACTAAAGTCAAGTCACCTGTAACCGAAAAAAGTCGACTAAATCCCATGCCGCCTAAAAATGTGAATACGCATGCTGTAAGTTTCCAACGTAACGTGAAGTAGTGAATTGTAGCAAATATGAAATTACTCAAAATAATGCCTATCCAAAAAATATCTATACCAATGAATTCAGAAGTAAAAAGGAGCGGCAAGCCAAGCCTAAAACCAATTTCCTCAACTACTGAGATTACGAACAAGTAACATATCCAAGCAATTTGACGAACATTGAGATTTTTTTTAGTAAATTTTAAATACCCAAAAATAAACAAAGTAATAGCTAGAAACCATACAAAATATTTTGAAGGAAGAAGAAATAACTTGCTTAGAGAGGAATTAAAATCATCCAATATGAACGGCACCAATAGACAAATAATTGCTATCACAGTCATGGTCAAACCATGCCTGATAAGAACCTGCCGGAACTTAGAAATATAATTGTCTGAGCTGAAGCTTGCTCTTTGAAGACGACCTGCTGGAATTGGACCTGATTTGACGCTTGAGCTCATGAAACTTTACTAAAAACATCCTTCGGAGTTTTTGTCGAAAGATAAAATGTGAAAATGGCTGAAATAATTCCTATGATGACAACCGCATTTAAGATTCCCAGTAAAAGAATATCCCAATAAACGGTTGGATCTATTTCAAAAACAAACGTTTCAATCAAATATGTCGCAATCAAGGCAAGCAGACCCCCTAATCCTCCGGCGAACAATCCGATGGTTAAGTACTCCAAAAAAGTATTTCTTTGCATGATGTTTCTACTTAAGCCTAAAGTTTTTAAAATGGCATTCTGTTTCTCTCTTTGCTTATAGCTTTCTTGGATCGTAGCCAACATTAGAAATAATGCTGACAAAAGAGTAAGCCCTAAAATAAGCGTTAAAGCTTGCGATACTTTAGAAATAATTGATTGAATTTCCTGTATTAAATTTTCAATAGAAATGACAGAGCTAGTCGGAAATTGTTTTATAAGCTCTGTGGTAACTATTTTTTTATTTTCAGGAACATGAAAAGAAGTGATGTAGGTAGGAGATAGCTCAGAAAAGTCATCTGTATTACCGATAGCAAAAAAATTAGGGCTAAAGTTCTCCCAATTAACTTCTCTTATGCTTTGAATAAAGCTACTGATTCTTTTACCTGCTACGTCGATTTCTATTTTATCGTTAAGCTTTAAGTTATATCTTTCTGCTATTTCAATAGAAATGGAAACCCCATCGCTTGACTGATTAAACCACTCTCCTGAAACAATTTTATTGCCCTCGGGTAAATCTTCCATCCACGTAAAATTGAAGGTTCGATCAATGTCCTTACCTTCTCCGACTCTAAAAAATCTTGCGCTTGTCACAGGATAGATAGGAAGTAACTCAATATCTCTTGATTCTAGAAAATCTTTTAGATTTTCCTTTTCGTCTTCAAATAAGTTAAAAATAAAATTGTTTGGAGCTTTTTCAGGTAAAGAGCTCTCCCATGAAGAGATGATATTCGTTGATGAAGAGTAAGCAATTAAGCTCAAAGCTATCGCAACGGTTATGGAAACTATCTGCAATGAATTGAAGAGTTTCCTGCGGCTTAATTCAAAAGCAATCATCTTAAAAGTTTTAAGTGGGTTGAGACCCAAGGGTTTGATAAATGAAAAAATAAGGTAGATAAAGCCAAAAATGAAAAGAGCAAAAGCCAATATTGAGAAGAAAATAATATTTGTGATGTAAAAATCTCTGATGAAAAAAACTATTAAGAAGTAAAAAGCTAGAAGTCCACTTAGAGAATAAACAAATGATAAAAAATTTCCTGTTTTGTTAGCGGTCTTTCTTAGAATTGTATTTGGAGATAACTCAAATAAATTTCTTAACATCGGATATGCAAAACCAAGCAAACAAGTGAAAGCTGTGACTATTGATATAAAGTAAGGATTAAGGCCAGGTAGAGGCAAGTTGGCAGGAAAATATTCCTTAAGAAGACTTAAAAAAGAAAGTTGAACAAACCATCCTGTAGCTATGCCAAAGAGAATTGAAAATATAGCTACGAAAGTAAAGATCAATAGATAAGTAATTCGGATTTCTTTCGGTTGAAAGCCTAATGCTTTAAAGATGGCGACGTATTCAGTGTGTCTCCTTGTAAATTGTAAGGATGAAATTGCAATTGCAAGCGAAGATAAAATAATTGCTAACAAAGCACCAAGCAGAAAAAAATTAGAAGCCCTATCAATGGCCCTGCCCAAAGGAGTCTCCTCGTTCTGAGGAGTTAAAATATCATCACCGGGCCGTTTGATGTTTTGGAAATACTGTTCTAACTTATTAATATCTTCTTTTGAAGCGGTAAATAAATAGGTGTAACGGACTCTAGAGCCAGACCGAATGAGTTGAGTCGATTCTAAATCGGCAGAATTCATAATGACTTTTGGAGCAAAAGCAAAAGAACCGGTTCCTCGATCTGCCTCAGAAAAAATAGTTCCAATATAAATAAGAGATGTAGCCCCAAGATCAACTTGATCGCCTATGGAAATATCTAGAAGTCCAGCTAAACGACCATCAAGCCAAATTTCTCCTGGTTTGGGCGGTGAAGTGAAAGTTTCTACTTCTGAGTTTTCATTTATGATTTCTAGCTGACCAGTAATTGGATAAGGCTCTTCAACTGATTTTATAGCAGCTAATTGAAAGTTATCCGAGTTAGAGACTACGCTTCCAAATTCATAGATCTTTGCAAATTGGCCCTCGAAATTTGGGATATTGGATTCTTCTATTGCATCGCTTGTTTCAAATTTTAAGTCCCCCCCCAAAAATACTTGAGACTCAGCTATCAGAGAGCGATCAAGTCTGTCGGTGAACAAAGTTATGGAAGCAACTATTCCAACAGCTAAAGTTAGAGAAAGAAACATTAACAGCAACTGTCCAGACTTGAGTTCGCGAAAGAAAATTTTTAAAGATAATGAAACAACGTTCATTGAATTTTTCCATCAATGAGTCTAATTTTTTGATCACATCGATCGGCTAAGTCTTCGTCGTGAGTCACAATGATAAGTGCGGTGCTTGATTCGTTAAAAACATCAAAAAGTAAATCTGAGATCATTTTACTGTTCGAAGAATCAAGGTTTCCGGTTGGCTCATCACAAAACAAAACCTTTGCTTCGCATGCAAATGCTCTAGCAATAGCAACTCTTTGCTGTTCGCCTCCCGAGAGCTGCTGAGGATAGTGCATCATCCTATTGAGCATATCGACCTTCTCTAGGTATTTTTCTGCAATCTGTCTGGCTCTTTTATTATTTTTCATTTCTAAAGGAAGCATTACATTTTCCAGGGCAGTCAGACCTGCCAACAACTCAAAATTCTGAAAAACAAAAGCAACGGATTCTTTTCTAATTTTTGCACGGCTATCTTCAGGCATGGAATGAAGAGGCATATCGTCGAAGAATATTTCACCTCCCGAAGGAGAATCCAGTCCAGCGAGAAGGCCTAAGAGAGTTGATTTACCCGATCCTGAAGGACCGACCACTGCAAGCGATGTATTTGAAGAAATGTCTAAATCAATGTTGTCTAAAATATTTATTTCTTCGCCGTTAAAAATAACCTTTTTTGACAAATTTCTTGCTTTTATAATCATTAAATGAGTTTCCTTGAGATCTACAGGTACAAAAAATTATTTATTTTTGTTTTGATTTTCTCCAATTCTATCATTGCGGATGATAAGAAGCTTTTGATTTTAGGAGACAGTATCTCTGCCGGATTTGGAATTAAAGAATCACAAAATTGGACAACCTTAATGAAAAGTTCCTTTTCTAGAGAAGGAAAAAATTTGAAGATCATTAATTCAAGTATTTCTGGAGACACTACTTCCGGAGGACTATCTCGAATAAGCAGAGATCTAAATACATATGAACCTGACTTTGTTTTGGTTGAGTTAGGAGGGAATGATGCGTTGCGTGGTTATCCTATATCGAGGATAAAACAGAACTTGTTAAAAATAGTTTCAAAAATCTCAAGTAACCAATCAATTCCGATAATTATGCAGATCAAAATTCCTCCGAATTACGGAAAAAAATATATTGATGCTTTTGAAAACATTTACTCTGAAGTTGCTTCAGAGACGGATGCAAAATTGATTTCGTTCATGCTGGAAAATGTGGCACTAAGAGAAGATCTCATGCAACCCGATGGTATTCATCCAAACGAAAAGGCTCAGCCAGTCATCGCGGAACAAATTAAAGAAGAAATCGGTTATTTAATCTTTAATTAAAAGTAGATAGAGGTTTTAAAAATTAAGAGTTAAGAAAATCCAGGATGATTTTATTAATTTCTTTAGATTTTTCTAGATGGAGAAAATGTCCACAGTCATCAAGCTCGAGCTTTTTCAGATTTTCGAAACTATCCTCCATCCCGGTTGAAAGTTCAGCAGCAATGCATCCGTCGTTTTTTCCATGAAGATAAAGCGCCGGCATCATAAATTTATCAGTAAAGGTCATTTGTAAATTATTCAATCTTTCGCTTTGTAATCTTGATTGAAAAGTGCTGCGATAATATTTCAGGGCTCGGGTTAAAACTCCAGGCTTGGATAAAACATTTATTGCTTCTTGAGCATAGCTTTCGTAATCAGACCAATTCGGCGACCATTCTCGCCACAGTCTTTTGATGTATTCATAATCATTCGCCTCGACAGCCATCTCAGCAATTTCAAGTTGGAAAAAAAACATATACCAAGATTTTCTTTGTTGATCTCCATCAAGTAAAAAAGCGCTCATCAAAGCAGGACCGTAAGGGACAGAAGCAGTAATTAATTTAGCTACTTTCTCAGGTATCAAGTTAGCTATCCCATAAGCTGCAGTAGCTCCCCAGTCATGGCCAAATAAATTAACAGGCTTGTCTGTAACAGAATTAATGAACGTTGATAATTCCTCAGCTATTCTTAAGCTTTGGTATGTATCTAGCTCTTGATCGTCCTCGTGATAACCTGGCATCAATGGAACGAAAACTTCAAATCCGTTGGCACTAAAAAATTCTATCTGCTCTTTATAGTTAACCGCACAATCAGGGAATCCATGTAAAAAGACTAAGGGATCTCCTTGACCTGCTCGAAAGTAATGAAGGTTGGAATTTTTATTAGAAAGCTCCATAGTTTTCTTTTCTAAGCTTCAATCCCCTTATTTAATCTAGAAATAAAAAATAAGCACAAAACTGCAGAAATTACTTCAATGAATAGGAAAAACATAAAAATAGTTGAAGGAGTGCCATCCAAGTAAACGCTGATTAACCTTCCAGAGCCTATACCCGCCATAAAAAAGAACATACTCCAGAGGGCAGATAATTTAACATTCTCATTAAGGGCGCCAATAATCCAGTACAAAGAAATAGCTAAATACAAACCCATAACAGCTCTGTACATATTTATTTGATTTACGCTTTCTATATCAATCCCGTACAGCAAGGGCATCCCAAGCTTTGGATTTACTCCATATCCCAGCGAAACTAGAGCAACACCAATTGCCGTTAAGATCAAAAACCATGATTCTTTAGCCATTTTTCCCCCTTTTGTCAGTTATTAGGCTCCTCTTACCTTATATATTGCTAAGAGATTAATCATCATAATGCATTCTTCATCGCGTTCGTCGAAAAGATTTACATCGACATCTATGAATTCATGGCCTTTTTTGTCATAGCAATCTTTAACCTGCATTTCTGTAATCAATGACGTCCCCATTGGGACTGCCCTAAAGTTATGAGATTTAGTTTGAATATGTATCCAAGGATTCATGTATGCATTACTTGCCAGTATCCAGTTTGAACATCCCAATAGAAAACATAAATTTGCAAAACCTTCTTTTTTTGGATTTAGCAAATCGGGAAGTTGATTATGATCGCGTAAATATATTAGCGGATTTTCTCCACCCCAAAGATATCGAAAAGAAAAACACCCTTCTTTTTTTAGCTTATCCCAAACATCTTTTGTTGCTTGGGGACCAACATAATCCTGAGATACGATTTTATCTCCTCGAAGTTTGGGAGATTTTACAGAATTCTTTGAAAGCGCAGCTTCAGCATTTGCGCAGATGGTCTGATCGCTTTTATAAAGCGTGGTAAATATTTTTTCTTCCGAAACTTCTTCAGAAATTACTTCAAACTTTTCTTTGTCGTACAACGGTGAGGTAATCATGCATTTTGCAAAACCGTTATTGAGCCATTCGATTCCCCACTTTTCTATCACAGGATGTAATAGATAAGCAGAAATGGTCACACCAGGAACTAAACCACCCTTAAAACCAAATTCTTTTGCCAGTTTATCCCCGTGGATTTCATTTTTTGAATCCGGAGCTGTGTTTAACGCTTCCGCTGTCCAAGTCTTCATAAGTTTTTTTTAAATAAACTTTCTATTTTTGTTCGCTAAATTTAATATAAAACATAATGGCATTTTTTAGTAAAAAAAATAAATTGTTTCCTTCGATTGAACCTTTTGATACTGGCTTTATTAAAAAAGGTATCCATGAGATTTACTATGAGCAATCAGGAAATCCAAAAGGCAAGCCAGCCATTTTTCTGCATGGCGGACCGGGTGGAGGTGGCGGCAAACTTTCAAGACGTTTTTTTAATCCAAAAAAATATCGAATTGTTGTTTTTGATCAAAGAGGCTGCGGGAGAAGCAAACCTCATGCTTCACTAGAAGATAATACGACCTGGCACTTAGTCGATGACATTGAATCCATTAGAGAAAAGCTTGAAATTGAAAAATGGCTTGTCTTTGGGGGTTCTTGGGGAAGCACTCTGTCCTTAGCTTATGCACAAAAATTCTCTGATAGGGTTTCTGAATTAATCCTCAGAGGTATTTTCATGCTTCGTCAAAAAGAACTGGAATGGTTCTATCAATACGGCGCAAGTGAGATTTACCCTGAAGCTTGGCAAGGGTTTTTAGATGAAATTAAGCCAGAGGAAAGATCGAATCTAATGGAGGCTTACAGAAAAATATTTAACGGAGAAGATCAAGAGAAAAAGCTTTCAGCTGCAAGGGCTTGGTCAAAATGGGAAGCCTCAACAAGCTACATAAATCATAATCCTGGGGCGGTTAAGGAATCTATCAATGCAGAGTTTGCTTTAGCGTTTGCACTTATTGAAAATCATTATTTTGTTAATAATGGATTTTTGGACCATGAAAATCAACTCTTAGATAACGTTGATAAGATTAGGCACATTCCCTGCGTTATAGTTCAAGGCAGATACGATGTGGTCTGCCCGCCTACTACAGCCTTTGAACTCAGCTGCAGATGGCCAGAAGCAGAATTAAAAATAGCACCTTTTTCAGGTCACTCAGCTTTTGAAAAAGAAATTACAGAATTACTTATTGAGGCTACTAATAAATTTGCTTAATTTGCAGTAAGCATGAGCACATGAAATTCTTCAACGGTCGTACCGCAAATTTTTGCGACATCATCGTACATTTTCGACCATTTTTTATCTGCCTCTTGCCAAGCGAAGGCTTTTTCCATTGCACTCTGTGATGCATGCAAATCAACAGCCCCAATTTGACCATCTTCCCAATTACCTGGGGACGAAGAATAACTTACAGGACTGTTTTTTCTTTCGTAGCTAATTATTTTTTCGATCTTTCTCATAGCAGCTTTTGTTTTTCCGCTAGGGCAAGGACCTCGGTAAATGACAATTACTTGACCCTTCTTTGCAACCGGCTCTAATGTTTCATCTGCATAAGCATTTACTCCTGAGATCATTAAGACTATGTAAAGTAAATAAGATAAGTAGCGTAGATTCATTTTTCTCACCTTTTTTCAACTAAGTTAATACAGAAAATATGTATAAACAACTTTTTTAAATTAACCAGAAATCATATCGTTATGCACCATTAGTTATCAAAAAAGTCATTAAAATAGGTCAATTAATTTTATACATTAATGTCATATTACATTCTTTCTTATGTCAGCTAATAAACAACAAATTGAATTCTGGTCTGGTGGCGGTGGCGAATATTGGGTCGATAAACAATTTGAGATGGACGCCATGCTTAATCCTTTAGGGCAAAAAGCTATGGATAGTTTAGATATTCAAAAAGGTGATTCCATACTAGATGTTGGTTGCGGAACTGGTACTACAACACTTTTACTATCCGAAAAAGTAGGTCCCGAAGGAAAAGTTACTGGCTTAGATATTTCTGTCCCTATGTTAGCTCGAACTCTAGAGCTTGCCATTGAAAACAATAAAACCAACATTTCCATCATTAATAAAGATGTCCAAGAAAATGAGCTTGATGAACAATACGATCACTTATTCTCTCGTTTTGGCGTCATGTTTTTTACTGATCCCATCTCGAGTTTTAAAAATTTAAAGAAAAGCTTGAAAGCAGATGGCAGTTTTTCCTTCGTTTGTTGGCAACATCCTAGTAAAAATCCCTGGCATACAAAACCCTTAGGGATCTTAAAAAAATATTTTGATTTACCTCCTGCACAACCCAGAGCGCCGAGTCCCTTTGCTTTTGAGGAAAAAACCTATCTTGAGGAAATTTTAAAAAGTTCTGGTTTTAGTAATTATTCTATTGACGATAATTTAGAAAATATTCATTTATTTCCTAATAAATCTTCTTACGACGCAGCTAAAGATTTCATGGCATTGAATCCCATCATTAGTAATGCTCTTCAAGGGATGAGTGATGACGAAAAAGAACCTATTGTGACTGAGTTGGCCGAGTTGTATGAATCCCATAAAAAAAGCCAAGGCTTAGAATTCGAGAGTGCTACTTGGGTTGTTAAGGCTTCTAGTTAGCTTAAAATAACTACATGACTTTTTGGCAAAAGAATTTAATTCTTTTATCCTCTTTATTATTTTTTTGGTTTCTCTGCTCCTTTGGATTTGGAATCCTTTTTTCAGAGTATATATCCTTCATAAAAATTGGAGGCTTTGAACTAGGTTTTTGGTTTTCTCAACAAGGAAGCATCTACGTTTTTATTATTCTAATTTTTACTTATTCTTATCTCGTTGAAAGACTAGAAAGAAAAGAAAAGAAATAAAATGGAAGCGCAAACTCTTACTTATATTTTTGTAGGTCTTTCTTTTGCTCTTTATATTGGCATTGCCATTGCTTCAAGAGCTAAATCAACAAATGATTTTTATGTTGCTGGAAAAGGAGTTAATCCAGTGGCTAATGGTATGGCCACAGCAGCTGATTGGATGTCTGCTGCCTCTTTTTTATCAATGGCGGGATTGATAGCATTTTTGGGTCGCGATGGTTCGGTTTATCTAATGGGTTGGACCGGTGGATATGTCCTTTTAGCTCTGCTCCTGGCTCCATATTTAAGAAAATACGGTAAGTACACCGTACCGGATTTTATTGGAGAGAGGTATTACTCTAACGTTGCAAGAGTAGTTGCAGTTATATGTTTAATATTCATTTCTTTCACTTACATAGCTGGACAAATGCGGGGTGTCGGCATTGTTTTCTCAAGATTTCTTGAAGTTGAGATAGAGATGGGAGTCATTATCGGCATGGGTATCGTTTTTATTTATGCTGTTTTAGGTGGAATGAAGGGAATTACTTATACTCAGGTTGCTCAATATTGCGTCATGATTTTTGCCTATCTAGTGCCGGCAATATTTTTATCTATTATGTTAACTGGCAATCCAATCCCACAGTTAGGGTTTGGAGACAAGCTTTTAAACAGCGATATCTATCTAATCGATAAGCTTGATAAAACGATAATTGATTTAGGTTTCTCACCTTACACAGAGTATTCAAAAAGTCTGATAGATATTTTTTGCATAACCGCAGCTTTGATGTTTGGAACGGCTGGATTACCTCATGTGATTGTGAGGTTTTTCACAGTTCCCAATATGCAGGCTGCAAGAAGATCTGCTGGGTATGCGCTTGTATTCATTGCAATTCTTTATACCACTGCCCCTGCAGTAGCTTCATTTGCAAGACTTAATTTTATAGATTCGGTCCAAAACACATCTTATGAAGATGCACCCGATTGGTTTAAGAATTGGGAAAACATAGGATTGATTTCTTGGATGGACAAAAATCAAGATGGAAAAATGCAGTACTCATCAGGTTCTCCTTTTGTTGAAAGCAGACCAGTTTTCGCCGATGAAAGAGGAAGTCTAGGTGAGAGATTGTTGGAAAATGAAGCCAATACATCTAGTTCAAATGAGGTTTATTTAGACAGAGATATTATTGTTCTAGCCAATCCTGAGATAGCAAACCTGCCTATATGGGTCATCGCACTAGTTGCTGCAGGAGGTTTAGCAGCTGCGTTATCTACTGCAGCAGGATTGCTGCTGGTGATTTCATCATCCATTTCTCATGATTTGATGAAGCAAACCTTTATGCCGCAGATTACAGAAAAAAAAGAACTTTTATATGCGAGGTTAGCAGCTGGGATAACTATTCTACTCGCAGGCCTTCTTGGTATCTTCCCTCCTGCATTTGTGGCTCAAGTAGTAGCCTTTGCGTTTGGATTAGCAGCATCAACACTTTTTCCAGCTTTATTCATGGGAATTTTTTCAAAAAAGACAACCAAAGAAGCTGCGATAGGAGGAATGCTTACAGGTTTAGTTTTCACATTTAGCTACATTGTCTTTTTTAAGTTTATTTCTCCGGAATTAAATAATTCCGAATATTGGTTATTGGGAATTTCACCCGAAGGAATTGGAGTTATCGGCATGATTCTCAATTTTTTGGTTATGCTATTTGTAACCAAATCTTCAAAGAGTCCTCCAGAATCAGTTATTAACTTAGTTGAAACTATTAGGCGTCCCTAGAAAGAACTTTAGGTTTAAAAAGATTTGTCAGAGCAATTCCTATCAGAATGAAGAATGCTCCTACTAAGACTTTAGCTGAAATCACCTCTCCTAAGAAAATAGCACCCCAGAAGATCCCCGTAACAGGAACCAAGAATATTATAGAAGACGCCTGAACAGGAGACGATCTTTGTAAAAGAATGACGTAGGCAATAAATGAAATTCCTGTAGAAACAAGACCTAAAAAAAAGATAGCAAAAATGATTTCGGGAGAGATATCCCATGAAAATGCTTTAGGCTCTACCAGAATTAAAGGTAACGAAAAAAAGAAGCCAGAGATCATAGTCACAGAGGCAAGAGCCGAGGACCTTATATGATTAAGTTTAAATAAAATATTATTGGAATAGGCATAACAAAACGCGCCAATTAAACAAAGCAAGACCGGAAAGAAAATAAATGAAAGTTTATCAACACCAATAAAAACTAATAATCCGATGAAACCCAATCCTAATCCAAAAATTTGCATAATGGTGGTATTTTGTTTAAAAACTATAATGGCAATAATCAGAGCGAAGAGAGGTGAAGTTCCGTTTAATATGGACAGCATGCCTGCACTTAGCTCCTGAGCTGAATAAGCATAAAGAAAAAAAGGTAAGGCAGCATTTATAATACCGAGGAGCAGAATTACAGGAATTTGCTCTTTCATTAGAGCAAGGTCTTTCATCCTAATAAATATTGGTCCTAAAAGAACGCTTGCAAGAAAAAGTCTTAATACAACTAAGTAAGTAGGCGCAATTTCTTCAACTGCCAGTCGAGTAAACATAAAGGATGCTCCCCAACTAAAACTGACAAATAAAACCAACAACCAATTAATTAAAGAAGAATTCATAAAAGAAAATTTTCGAGATCAATTCTACATGCGTTTTACGATAAAAATTATTGTGATAGTATTTTTTTAGGAGAAAAATATGAAAACTTATCAGGTAGTAGAGAATGGAAAACCTCTAATTGAAAATGAATTAGAAAAACCCACCCCAACTGGAAAAGAAGTTCTTTTAAAAACAGTTTCTTGTGGAATTTGTCATTCGGATGTCCACATTCATGATGGCTTTTTTAGTCTTGGAGGGGAAGATAAATTACCTATTCCTCTAAGAGAGCCTCTCACGATGGGTCATGAAGTCTTTGGAGAAATAGTTGAAAAAGGAGATCAGGCAAATTCGGTTGAAGTAGGAAAGAAATACGTTGCCTTTCCGTGGATAGGTTGTGGGGACTGTGATTTATGCAAAAAAGGTGACGAACACTATTGCGGGCCAATGACTTCAAAAAATCTCGGAATAAACACCGCCGGAGGATATGGAGAGTATGTTTTGGTGCCTGACGAAAAGTATCTTTTTGATGCCGGAGATACTCCGGATGATTTAGCTGGCTCCTATGCATGCAGAGGATTGACTGCATACAGTGCTCTGAAAAAGGCTAATCCAGAAAAAGGAGATAATTCGCTTATCATCGTGAGTGCCGGCGGACTAGGTTTGTTAGCATTAAAAATTGCTAAAGCTGCTTATAATATAAGTCCAATTATTGTCGATATAGATGATGAAAAGCTTGAATTAGCAAAAAAAGCTGGTGCCTCAGAAGTCATAAACTCTACTCATGAAGGTGCTTTCGAAAAACTTTTTGAATTAACTGGCGGCGGAGCAAAATACGTAGTTGATTATGTTGGTGCTCAAGCTTCAGTGAGTTTTGGATACAATCTTCTCAGAAGAGGCGGAATCTATGTAGTCACCGGTTTATTTGGTGGATCTATGAACCTTCAACTTCCAATGTTAACTATCGGTGCAAGAAGCTTAGTTGGAACTTATGTTGGCAGCTATCAGGAAATGAAGGAACTGATGGAACTGGTTAAAGATGGAAAAATTGATCCTGTTCCAGTTGAAAGTAAGCCCGTTAAAGAAATTAACGGAATTCTTGATGACTTAAAAAATGGTAAGGTTCCTGGATTAGTATCTATTTCTCATAACTAAGTGGATAAAGAAAAAAAAACTGTCACCATCAAGGATGATGTCTTGATTGGTAAAGCTGGTGATAGGGACCTATTAGGCGACCTATTCCTTCCTCCAGAAAATGATCCAAAAAAACCAGCCATTGTAGTTATTCATGGCGGCGGATGGATGGAAGGTGATAAAACTCAACTAAGAGGCTACGGTATCTTGTTATCTAGGATGGGTTTTGTATGTTTATGTGCATCCTACAGGCTGTCTCAAGAAGCTAAATGGCCCTCTCATATTGAAGATGTAAAGTGTACAATTCGATATCTAAAAGCTAATGCAAAAGAATTCGGCATCGATCCAGATAGGATTGGAGTTACTGGTAATTCAGCAGGAGGTCATTTAGCTTTGATGTGTGCTTCGAATGATTCTAGCCTTGAAGGAAAAGGTGGCAATCAGGAGTTTGATAGCAAAATAAAAGCAATATGTGCTGTGTATCCACCGACGCTCGTGAGAGAGGAAGTTCCAGAAGGAAAATTCAATGCTTTTGCTTTTATGATGGGAGAGGAAGCTTCTTCAGAAGATTATATAAAAGCTAGTCCTATAAAACAGGACCTACAATCTTTTCCTCCCTGCTTATTGATACACGGCTCAGAAGATAAAGTCGTTCCTTTAAGTGAATCTACAGATTTTTATGAAGAGCTTCAAAAACATAATCGAACTGCAGAAATCCATATTTATGCTGATGAAGATCATGCTTTTGACAGTCAGCCAACTTTGGGTAGAAATGTTGTAGATATTCAAGGAATATTCTTCCTCAAATATCTATAACCTTTAACTTACAAAGTTTGTAAGTCTTTCGTATGCAGATATAAAGTCTTCCTTGAATTCCTGGACAACATCACTTGCTGAAATGCTGGCGTTCATCAATCCTACTCCCTGACCAACCCAATAAGTGGAGAGATCTCTAGCTCCTGCATGACCACCTTCTGCCAATTTATTAACTTTTTGAAGAGCCGGTTCAGCAACCATTGGTTGCAAAGGCATAGGCAATGGATCAGGAGCCTTGTCAGATTCCCATGCTTCCGTCCAAGGAGAAACCAACTGTCTAGAATGTTTTCCTGTTCTGCTTCTTGATCTCACAGTTTGACTAGAATTTGCAGCAACCATTTTTTCTTTTATAACTGGAGGCACTTCTGATTCGACAGTAGTTAACCAAACTGAACCACACCATGCTCCAGATGCTCCCATTGCCATTGCAGCAGCCATTTGTTGACCTGTAACGATACCACCGGCGGCCAAAATTGGGACATCTCCGTAAGGTTGGATTGCTTTGTGAACTTCTGGAATCAACACCATTGTCGAAACGCTTCCGCAATGTCCACCTGCTTCAGTACCTGAAACAACTAAAATATCCACTCCTGCTTTAACTTGATTAATTGCATGTTGAGCAGTTCCTAATAAAGCAGCAACCTTTACGTCATTTTCTTTTCCCATCTCTAACATCCAGTCAGGTGGAACACCTAGGGCATTAGCTATAAGTTTTATCGGATGACTAAAAGCTACATCTAATAGAGCTTTAGCACCATCTGCTTTGGTATTCTCAGCAAAACTAGACCCAGCTGTATCGATTGTCCTTAGTTCAGAGGCTTCGATATCATGATTTTCTAGAATATCAGCTCTATAGTCAGCATACTCCTGTGGAATCATGCTCTTTAATTTTTCTGCATCAAATTTTTCACTTTGATCAACCATTTTGTTTGGAATAAGAACGTCAACACCATAAGGTTTGCCGTCAATATGATCATCGATCCATTTTAATTCTTTTTCCAATTGCTCAGGCGACATACCCACTGCACCCAAAACTCCGCATCCACCAGCTTTTGAGACAGCAACTACTACATCCCTACAATGCGTAAAAGCAACTAACGGAAACTCTATATCTAACAGTTCACAAATTTTTGAATTCATCATAATTATCTCCAATTATTTAGGATAAACCTCGATTTCTATTTTTTTAGTGACAACATTTATTGTGCCTTCGACATAATGAATCACTCCATTGGTTAATTCATCAAGCATATAAATACTAATAACTCCTCCATTTCGCTTATATACACCAGTTAGATTTGCACCCGTTAATACACCATCATCGTTAATTGCTCTTGCCAACCCAGATATGGTTCCAGAATTTCTTTGATCGTTTGATGGCATTAATTTGTAGTCAGCATAAACTGCTCCGTATTCCCCGGCTCTTCCAGAAGCAGAAATTACTGCGTATTCTTTACCGAAGTTTATGGTATCAATTTCTAGATTTGCCTTAAAAGAATCTCCAGAAATTGAATAACTTAAGGCAGTTGAGCTTAAAAGTAACAACATACCTGAAAATAAAATTTTGTTTATTAAGTTTTTCATTCTTTTCTCCACTTTCATAAAATAATATCATCTAAATAAGCCTCCAAATCAAGTCTTATAGTAGAATTTTATTATGAATAGAACTCAATCAAACATTGGCACTGCAGTGACTCTTGCGGTTGCCCTCTTAGTTGCGTGGGTATGCAGCTTAAATTCACTTACTATATCGGGGATACCATTATTCGGATTTTGTGCATTAATAATTTTTGTAATTCAATATGTGATTTTTATTCCTTCTTATTTAAATCAAACTGAACATTTCTTTGATCTAACCGGAAGCCTCACATTTATATCGATATCAATTTTATCTGTAGCTTTGAGTCCAAACTTGTCTTTAATAAATATTTTATTAGCCCTTATGATCTCTATTTGGGCAATCCGTCTAGGATCTTTCTTATTTTGGAGAGTGAGAAAAGCTGGAGAAGATAAAAGATTTACAATAATGAAAACTAAATTTTCGTGGTTCTTTATGACTTGGAATATCCAAGGTCTATGGGTTTTATTATCTCTAGGAGCTGCTTTAGCTGCTATTTCCTCTCCAAAAGAAGTAAATTTTAATGTCATCCATATCCTTGGTTTTTTAATTTGGTTAACTGGATTTTTGATAGAAGTTGTTGCAGATAGCCAAAAAACAAAATTTAGAGCGAAAAAAGAAAACGAAGATAAATTCATTACAACTGGCCTTTGGTCTTGGTCAAGGCATCCGAATTACTTTGGAGAAATATTACTATGGTTTGGCGTTGCTATTGTTGCCCTTCCATCTCTTGAGGGATGGTTATATTTTGCACTGATATCACCCATCTTTGTTTTTATTCAACTTACAAGAATAAGCGGGGTTAGTCTTCTTGAGGCAAGAGGAAGAAAACAATGGAAAGGCAATGAGGAATACCAAAGGTATTTAAATAGAACATCTATTCTAATTCCGATGCCTCCGAAAAAACTTTGAACGTTTCTAACCGCAAAGTTCACAAATTTATTGGTTTAGTAGTTTCAGTTCAGCTCTTGCTTTGGACTGTCTCAGGAATATTTTTTTCTTTTAATAAGATTGATCAGATAAGAGGAGAAAATTATCTCAAATCAGTTGAACAGATTACTCCAGAAAAAATAAGTAGAATTTCGTTTGATGAAGCAAAAGAAATTGTGATAGAAAAAACTTATCTATACCCAATTTCTGTTGAAGAAATTACGGAAGAAAAAAGAGGGAGTGAGTTTCGAGGGAGAAACCTCCCTTTATATAAATTATCTTCTGTAGATTCTTCAGATAAAGAGGTAAACGTATACATTGACCCAAGTTTAGGAAAAATAGTAGCTATTAGAACTTTTGAATGGCGCGTTTGGGATTTAATGTGGGGCCTTCACATCATGGACTGGCGAGATAGGGAAGATATTAATAATTTTTTCTTAAAAATCTTCTCGATCCTTGCTTTGATAAGCTCAATCACAGGAATAATATTATTTTTTAGACCTAAGTCTAAAGCTTGATTTAAAAATTTATTGTTCGAACTTGTAAGACATAGATTTTTTGTAAGCCTCTCTTTCAAAGAGCATATCTGTCCAACGTTTAATATTAGGTTTAAATGCTTGTTCAATGCCTAAAGAATCTGCCAACGCAATAGCATAACTCACGCATACATCTGCGATAGTGAACCTGTCAGAACAAAGAAATTCTCTATCTTCCAATGTTGTTTCAAGTAACTTCAATCTCGATACAAACCATCTGCTATATCCATCAACTGCGGCATCGGCTACTCCAGGCTCTTGAAGTTTATATCTAAGAACAACGGTTTGAGGAAAAGTTAAAGTTGCATCTGAATGGAATAACCAATTTAGATAAGATGGATAATCAGGTTCATCTGGTGAAACTCTTAAATCAGTCGGACCATATTTTTCAACTAAGTATTGAGCCATAGCCACTGATTCGGTCATTTTTACTTCACCATCAGTAAGATAAGGAATTGTACCCAGCATGTTTACATCAAGATATTCCTTCATAAAAACTCTCGGCGGGAATGGCATCATCGTCAGTTCATAATCTAATCCCATCTCTTCGGCAGTCCATATTGGTCTTATGGCTCTAGAACCTTGTGTAGCCCAAATTTTAATCATGATTTCTCCTTGAGTATTAAATGGTTATACTTTGATATCTTAAATCAATTTAAATCAATGAGGATAAATAATGATTGGAGTAATAGCTAAATTAAAAATAAAAGAAGGGGATAGAGATAACTTTATAGAAGCCATGGGTAAATTGGTTCAAGCAGTGGCTGATAATGAGCCTGATTGTTTTTACTATGAGATGCATGAAACCGATGACCCCCAAACCATTATGATGATGGAGCTCTATAAAACAGAAGAAGCTCATCAAAGTCATTCACAAACAGAACATTTCAAAACCCTTGGAATGGCCTTAGCGCCTTTTATGGCAGGAGCTCCTGAGATTTCAGTTCATAAGAAAGTCTAATTCTGAAAAAAGAATACTTAGCTCAAGTTGAATCAGGAATCCTTCAAAAGGATCCTGATCAGCTCAAAATTGTCGAAATACTTGAAAGCTTCTCCGAAAATATAGTTGAGGATGGAATCCTTGAGAGTATAAAAAGATTTTTTAGAAAATCTTCTAATTCTTTAGAAGGTGTTTACATATACGGCGGCGTAGGGAGAGGTAAAACAATGCTCATGGATTTATTTTTTGATTCGGTGGGTACTGAGAAAAAGATTCGTCAGCATTTCCATAGATTCATGCAATCTATCCATGCAAGATTAGCCGAGCTATCAGGAAAAACTGATCCTTTGGGTATTGTAGTCTCAGAATTAGAGAGAGATTATGACCTGATTTGCTTCGATGAGTTTTATGTAGAAGACATTGGTGATGCCATGTTGCTTGGCAGGTCACTAGAAAAGCTATTGGCTTCGAAAGTTAAAATGGTTTTCACTTCAAACATAAAACCTAGTGAACTTTATATGGGAGGATTACAGCGAAAATCTTTTCTCTCTGCAATATCTGCTATTGAAAATCATTGCGAAATTATTTGTCTGGAATCAGTAACCGATTATAGATTAAGAGAATT
>CACBTL010000005.1:0-81370 GCA_902542145.1 uncultured SAR86 cluster bacterium
ATCCTTCAACGGTCAAAAGGTAACGACTGTTGATCTAGAACGAGAACTAAACCAAAAAGTTAGAAATATAGAGGTTGGTGTTATCAGAGACGGTAGCCCAATCACCCTTACAATCAACCTAAATTAAAATATGATTTTTACGAGAGGGATATTACTCCTTACGCTCGCCTGTGCGTCTTTGTCATTGGCGTCTGCGAAAATAAATTTACGTGATGCCGATATCAAGGTTTTTATATCAGATATGGCAGGAGTGACCAATAAAACCTTTGTAGTCGATCCCAGGGTAAAAGGCTCGGTAACGGTCGCATCTGAGATTGATTTAAGCATTGATGAGGCTTACGAAGTATTTAAATCTGTCATGGCTGCCCACGCTTATTCTGTGGTTGATTATGGGAATCTTGCCAAGATAGTTCCTGAAGTCGTTGGTAGAACCGAATTCCAAGCCAACTACTCTGAGAATAGCTTGTCCGATGGATTGGCCATCAATGTTTTTAGACCAAAAAATATTTCTGCAAAGCCTTTAGTAGCTTTATTGAAACCCATTACCAATAGGTCAGGTCATATTGAAGCTTTTGTCGATGCAAACGCAGTTTTAATTGCAGATAAGGCATCGAACATTACAAAAATCATGAACATTGCAAACGAGCTAGACCGACTTGACAAAGATCTCGTTGAATTAATTTCTCTCAAAAATTCTTCTTCTAAAGAAATGGCTAAGATTCTTAATGATCTACATTTAAAGAGTTCTTCCAACCGAACAACTGCAGAATTTAATGCTTTTGGAATTGATCGTATTAATGCTGTCTTGTTGGTTGGAAATCAGGAAGTTACGACAAAAATGAAATCCATAGCATTTGATTTAGATAACGAGGTTAGCGAGTCGAAAAGCTTAAAAGTTAGATATTTAAAATACGCATCCGCAGAGGAGATAAAGGATATTTTGACTAACGTTGCAGAAAATATAGATAAGAGTCCTCAAGGAAATTCCGGTGGGAAAATTAAGACATCGATATCAGCTCATAAAGAGACAAACTCTTTAATCATTAATGCTGATCCAGATATCTTAGGGCAATTAGAAAATGTGATAGATAAAATTGATATCAGAAGAGCTCAGGTCTTAGTCGAAGCAATTATTGTAGAAATCTCAGAACAACTTACAAAAGATCTTGGTGTACAGATTCTTTTTCAAGGCGATGGCGTGGAACAACCAGCATTCGGCACTAGGTTTGGAAGTCCGAATCCTGATTTAACAGCTTTTGCTGCTTCTAGTTCAAGTTTGTTAGCAGAAGAAGGTTTAGCAGGAACAGTTAAGTCGGTTGCAGCTTCCTCATTGCTGGGCATTGAGGGTATAGCGGTTGGGATAGGTAAAATTGTTGCCGGTCAAAGCAGCTTTGCATCTATTTTGAATGCTATTGCAAAAGACTCTGATTCAAACGTCCTATCAACACCTTCTATCTTAACCATGGATAATGAAACCTCTTCTATCTTAGTAGGACAGGAAATTCCAATTACCACTGGAGAATCTCTGGGTGCAAACAATGCCAATCCTTTCAGAACTATCAATCGTCAAGAAATAGGAATAAAACTTTTGGTAACTCCTCAAATCAATGACGGCGATTCAATTAGACTTGATATCGAACAAGAAGTTTCCAGTTTATTCGGGCCGATTACAGAAAGTGCTTCAGAGATCATTACAAACAAAAGAGAGATTCAAACTAAAGTCATGGTTGAAGATAGACAAACCGTAGTGCTTGGTGGTTTGATCGATGAAGATATTCAAGAGGTTGAAAGAAAGGTTCCAGGACTAGGAGATATTCCAGTATTTGGGAATCTCTTTAAATCAACATCAAAATCTAAGGTGAAAAGAAACCTCGTTGTGTTCCTTAAACCAACGATTATTAAAAACGCTGCTGATATGCAAACTATCAGCACTGAAAAATACAACTATTTGAAAGCAGAACAAATGTTATTAGAGAAAAGAGGTAAACCGGTTGTTGATTTAAGCCTCATCGAGACGTTTTTAGACGAACAATAGATTATGGAAAATAAAAATACACAAGACTTTCAACTGAGCTATAAATTTGCCCGAGAAAATGGAATTTTTATTTTGGGTATAAATGAAAACAACTTGGAAGTGTTAACTTCCGACGATGTTAAATTAAATAAATTATCTCAATTAGAAGCAAAATTTAAGAAGCCTTTGGTAATCAAATCATTATCTGGAGCAGATTTTTTCAAACATATTTCATCTTTTTATTCAGAAAATACCGATAAATCTGAAGATATTGTGGATGGCCTTGGAGATCAAATTAATTTGGAACAATTGGCTTCCGATTTACCAAAAACAGAAGATCTGCTTGATGACTCAACCGAAGCTCCCGTAATCAGACTAATTAATGCTGTTTTATCGGAAGCAATTAAATCGAATGCTTCTGATATACACATAGAGCCTTACGAAAAAAATCTTTCCATAAGGTTTAGAGTAGACGGTATCTTGAAAGAAATACTCTCTCCAAGTAGCAGAATAGCCTCTCTTTTAAATGCCAGAATTAAAGTCATGGCTAACCTCGATATTGCAGAAAAACGAGTTCCTCAAGACGGCAGAATCTCATTAAAGCTTGGGGAGAAATGGGTAGATTTAAGAGTATCAACTTTACCTTCTAATTACGGTGAGAGAATTGTTCTCAGACTTCTTGATAAGTCTGAAGCAAAATTTAATTTAGATGATCTAGGAATGCCTGCTGGGCAAAAAGAAGTATTCATCAAATCCCTCGCTCAAAATAATGGAATTATATTGGTAACAGGGCCAACAGGTTCCGGTAAAACCACAACTTTATATGCTGGATTAAATCTATTGAATGATCAAAGTAGAAACATTTTAACGGTCGAGGATCCGATTGAATATGCCGTAGACGGTATTGGGCAAACACAAGTTAATAATAAAGTTGGAATGACTTTTGCTGCTGGACTGCGAGCCATTTTAAGACAGGATCCAGATGTGGTAATGGTTGGTGAAATAAGGGACAAAGAGACAGCTGAGATTGCAATTCAGGCTTCTCTTACTGGTCACTTAGTTTTATCAACGATTCACACCAATGACACCTTGGGTGCTATTACTAGATTGATAGACATGGGCGTTGAACCTTATTTGTTAGCTTCATCGTTAAGAACAATAATTTCACAACGACTGGTAAGAAAACTTTCATCAGACGGAGAAACTTATTCGGGAAGGCAAGGTATTTTTGAAATTTTAGATATTGATCAAAACGTAAAAGAACTAATTAACGATGATTTTTCTGAAAAGAAAGTCAGGGATATTATCGATCCGCAGCATGATTTTCTTGAAGAATCAGGTCAAAAACTTATTCAAGAGGGTGTCACAACCCTTGAAGAAGTTAGAAGAGTTCTTATGGAGGCCTGATGCCTGCATTTAATTACGAAGCATTATCATCGGATGGAAAAAAAATAAAAGGCAGCTTAATTGCAGATGATATCAATTTAGCCTCTCAAGAATTAAAAAGTAGGAGTTTAATTCCTATAGATGTAAAAGAAAGAAAAGCTTCAGGATCTTTTTTAAGTTTTTTGTCACATAAAATTAAATCAAGCGATTTAGCATTAATTACTCGTCAAATGTCCACTCTTATAAATGCGGGTATACCTGTTGATAGGTCATTAGATTCGGTAGCTGAACAGCTTTCAGATAAATCTAGTTCCAACAAACTCAAGGAAATATCCATGCGGGTTAAGGAGGGGTATAAGTTCTCTGAAGCTTTAAAGGAATTCCCTGAATCTTTTGATAGTTTATATGTATCACTAATCGAAGCAGGGGAATCTTCTGGAGAATTGGGAAATGTTATGGAGGAGACAGCTGATTATCTAGAAAAAAGAGCAACTCTTAATCAAGAGATCCTTGGAGCAACAATATATCCAATGGTTTTATTTGCAACTTCCCTAGTGATAATAAGTTTGCTGCTAATCTTTGTTGTTCCAAATGTTGTCTCTCAATTTGCTAACTCTAATCAACAATTACCATTCTTAACAATAGCAATGTTAGGAATTTCAAATTTTTTTACAAGCCTCTGGTTTGGATTGCTTATGGTTTTTTTAGCTTTAATTGCTTTTATTGGAATCAGATTCATTGGTATTAATAAATTTTTTCTTTATCTTGATAAAGTCTTATTAAAACTTCCGATAATTAATAAATTTATCATCGATTCAAACTTATCAAGATTCACTAATTCTTTATCCATTCTCAGATCGAGCAATGTCCCCATAATTAGGTCACTAGATATTTCTGCAAACACTGTCAGCAACAGAATTTTAAAAAAAGATATTAATTTTGCATCCGTGGAAGTTTCTGAGGGAAATTCTCTTGCAAGATCGTTAAGTAAATCAAAATACATACCTTCATTGATCATTGAAATGATATCAAGCGGTGAAGCAAGTGGAGAGTTAGAAAATATGTTAATTAAGGTTTCAAAATACCTTCAGGATAGATTTAATCATTCTACTAAGATAACTTTAAATCTTTTGGAACCTGCGGTTATCATTTTCATGGGAGGATTTGTTTCTTTGATTGTTTTGGCAATTTTATTACCGTTGATTCAGTTAAATACATTCAGCCTATAACGAGGAGTAAAATATGATTATGAAAAAAATAAAATTAAAAGGCTTTACACTTATTGAAATCTTAGTTGTTTTAATGATTTTAGGCTTATTGACTGCCGTTATTGCAATCAATGTTTTACCGAGTCAGGAAAGGGCTAGAGAAGATAAAGCTAAAGCCGACATTAGACTTTTAGAACAAGCACTTGAGCTCTATCGTCTTGATATGATCTCTTACCCAAATTCTAGAGAGGGTCTTCAAGCTCTTGTGACAGTTCCTGAAAATCATAGATTTAAAGAAAGATACAGATCAGGAGGATATGTAAGAAGATTAGAGAAAGATCCCTGGGGTAATGATTACAAATATAGAAGACCCGGAAGATTTGGAACTTTTGATTTATATTCTCTAGGAGCTGATGGTGAGGAAGGTGGAGAAGGATCGGATAAAGATATTGGAAACTGGGAATAAAACATTATCTGGTTTCACAATAATAGAAATCTTAGTTGCTTTCTTTATTCTTGCTATTGCTGCAATGGCTTTCTCTTCTTTAATCACTGATTCTTCAAGATCCATTAACTTAATCGAAGAAAGATTTTTGGCAAATAATATTGCAGAAAATTTAGCTTTGAAAAACTTAGTCAAGGATGATTATCTTACTTCTTCGCAATACGACGAAGGACAGGAAACATTTCTGGGCATGCCTTTCATTTGGGAAAGAGAGTTAGCAACTTCAGTTGAGAGAAATAGAATTGAAATTGAAATAAAAGTTTTTTCTGAAAATGGTGATTTATTAGGAAAATCAAAGGTTTTTAAGGAGGTTACGGCCCAATGAAAGGCTTATCTTTAATAGAAATGCTCATTGCAATATCTTTATTCGCTCTTTTGGCATTATTAGGCTCATCTTTATTGAATATATCTATTTCTTCGAATCTTTCCATTCAAGAAAAAAATGATAGGTTAGATAAATTGGTTCTTTTGAATAAATATTTAAGACAAGATTTTACGCAATCCGTAAATACAATCCCAAGAGACCAAATGGGTGCTTATGAATTATCAACCATGGAATTAAATTCCTCAGATTCTGACGAAATCTTACTAAGGTTGATAAAACTCTCTGACTCAGATGGATTGGAAGATACCGGCGCTCTAAGAAAGATAATTTATAAATTAGATAACGGAGAGTTGATTAGAGAATCCTACAGATACATGGATAACGAGGATCCTTTTCAAAGTGAAATCCTTCTTGATGATGTGGATTATGTGGATCTTGAAATATTTTTTGAAAATGTCTCTTATGAAGCTTGGCCTATATCAGAAGAAATATTTTTTGATAGCAGTCTTCCAGAGGCAGTTGAAGTCAAAATAGGATTTTATGACCTTTCAATATTCAATAAGATTTTATTGGTGAATTATGGGTAAGAGAGAAAGTCTGCCTGGAATAGCGCTCATATTATCCTTATTTATTATAACGATAGTTTCTTCAATCGGTGTAATGATGAGTAATGAGACACAGCAAAAGGTTAAGTTTCATATTTATGAAAATTTTTTCTCTCAAGCATATCTTGATCTTTTAAGTCTCGAAGTAATTGGAAAAGAATATTTAAAACCGGAACAAAATAGACTTCAAATTGCTTTAGCCAGCTCATCAGAGTCCATTGAAAACTCATTAAGTTTTGAAACTGAAAACGGTCGAGTTTTTGGAAATTTTTATGATAGGAATAATTGCTTTAATGTTAATTCTTTAGTTTCAAAAATCAATAATTCTCAAGATAGAGTTAGTAGGATAAATTCGCAGTTATTGAAAAATCTTGGAATGAGTCTAGAAATTCCTGAATATGACATGGATATAATTGTGTCCTCTTTAATTGATTGGATTGATACCAATTCCACTCCACAGGATACTCTTGGCGCGGAAGATGTTAACTACACAGCTAAAAAGAATCCTTATCTTCCAACCAATCAATTAATTGCTGACTTGCCTGAAATTAGAAACATTAATGGGATGAATGATGAGATTTACAAACAACTAAAACCTTATCTATGTGTTCATCCTTCGAGGGAATTAAATATCAATATAAATGCTTTGTCTCCAAAATATCCTCATCTAATAATTGCCATTACTGAAAATCAATTAGATTTTTATTCGGCTCAAAATGTGCTGTTATCAAAACCTTTTGGAGGCTACAAATCAACTAAGGAATTCTTTGATATGCCAGAATTTGATGGATTGGCTTTATCAGGGTCTATTAGAGAGTCGTTATCAACTCAAAGTGATTATTATGAAATAGATGTAGAAATTACTAATGGATCGAACACTTATGATTTAATTTCAAAAATCGAAATAACCTCAACAGGACCAAAAGTTTACATGCGAAAGATTGGAAAATATCTATGATACAAAAAGTAATAGAGCTTATTGAGCAAGATAAAAGTCATTATTTTCTTCAAGATAATGACACTTTTAAATCAGTAAAATTTGATTTCGAAAGTCACAAAGTATCAGGGAGAATATTGCTGACTAACGAGTTCCATAATATTGATCTTAATCTCCCCGATGTATCAGATGCACAGCTTAAGAAAGCTATTCCTTTCATGATAAAAGATGAGCTTCTTGAAGGTGATTCTGAAGATGAATGGATACAATCAAAAGACTCAAAAGAGATTCTCGCTGCATCAAGTGAATATCTTAATTCAGTTAGAGATTTAGCTTTTCAGGAAAATCTAGATTTTTTGACACCATTTCACGCTTATGATTCCGAAGTAAATACTTTAATTTTCTTTGAAAATTTTGTTTACGTTCACTCTAAGAGAAACAAAATAAGATTGATGATGTCTTTGGCAACCTTCAAATTAAGTAAAGAAAATATTATTAATCAATTTAAAGCTGATCCACTCGAGGTCTTTAGCGTCGAAGAAATATCCCTCGATAAGGATTTAAAAATCCAATCAAAAGTCTTTGATTCTTATGAGGATCTTATGATCCATTCTTTCAAATCAATAGACTTTTCATATTTCAACCTCATGCAGGGAAGGTATGAAAAACGTCTAGATATAGATAAGTTATTCAAGCAAAGCAAAAAACCTTTAATTGCTTTAGCTTCAATTTATTTATTTTTTATTAGTTTGAGCTTGATTGAAATTATTTCCTATTCTTTTCAAATTGATAATTCGTTAGAAAAGTCAAAGCAAGTTTTCAACCAAAAATTCCCAAGTCTGAATTACGAGACCGATTTCAATGAAATTAAATACCGTTTGATGAGACAGAATGACGATCAAGATCAATTAAAATTAATATCTACAGTCAGTAATGCTGTAACTTCTCTAAATTCAACTAATTTAAATTCACTTGTATTGTCACAACAAAGAACTGCTTTCGAAGTTGAGGCAAATTCATTTGCCGATTTAGAAAGAATAATAGCTAAATTGGAAGGAGAGGGGATTTACGCTCAAATAGGCACATCTAATAGAAGTAATAATTTCATTATAGGAGAAATCATAATTGAAAGTTTTTAGTTATCTAAATTCCTTAACTCGACAACAACAAATAATATTTATTTTGACGTTGTCTTTACTTGCTCTAGTCGTTCTTAGTTTCTTTTTGAATTTTATTCAAAAGACAGCAAATAATCTTGAAATCGAAAGAAATAAAATACTCACAGAAGAAAGATTAATAAATAAAATTAATTTTTTCCCAGGGTTTGTCAATCAAGATAATGTTTCTATATCCTCCTTAATAACCAATACTTCTGGCGATTTTAAAATTACCATCGATAGAACTCAGGTCATAGACGAAGAGTCAATTATTGTCTGGATAAATGATGCAGATTTTATGAGACTTTATGACTGGCTTTTCTCTATTCAAGATCGAGTTTCTTTAGATAAAACCAGTCTCACTAAGTCTTCAGGCGGGAGAGTGTCTGCTCAATTAAATCTATCTAAAATCTAATGAGTCTTCGATATTTTTACATCTCGGTAGTTTCTCTCTTCTTTGTACTTCTTTTTTCATTTTTACCCTTAAGGATTGCTTATTCCACTGTTGATGATCTTTTTCCAGAAATCTCTTACAGAGACATCAAAGGAACAATTTGGAGCGGATCATTTGAGGAAGTTTTTTATGGCGATACTCTGATTGGGAACCTTAATACCTCTATTGGTTTTAATAAACTTCACATAAAAATTGATCGCGGGAGGCTTGATCTAACTGGAGATATTTCAATAGCAGAGCTAATCATGAATGAAGTAATTAGTCTTAGCTCCATAAAATTTATATTTGATAGTGACAAGTTTGGCTCAAAATTGCCCATGAAAATCCTTCTTTCATCGGATAACTTATCGTTAGGTTTTGATAAAGATAGATGCATTTTTTCTTCAGGAAGAATTAACGCGCTAGTCAATGATCTTGAATTATTTGGTGAAGTTTACGAAACTTCGGTTGAAGCAAATATAAATTGCGAAAATAAAAAACTAATTGCTAATTTTATAACTTTTCCAAATGCTGATCTCTTATCAGGCAATATAATTATAGATAATGAATTAAATTACGAAATATTTGGCTCCTCTAGAATGTTGGAAAAAGTATTAGAACAATCTCTTACCGCAGGAGTTAATGTCAATCCGTCCATAGAGTTTCAAGGAAATATTCATTCCTTACTTAGATAACTAATATTCCGTATAATCGCGCCATGCTAATTGGAAAAAATCCTCTGGGTCTAGCACCAGAATGGTTCACAAATAATATTGAATATCCTTCAGAACAATTATCGATAGATTCATCTGGGGTAAAAATAAATGTAAGGACTTGGGGTTCAAGTGAAAAAAAATGCCTTCTGTTTTTACATGGCTTTAATGCGCATACGCATTGGTGGGATCATGTCATTCCAGAATTTGCAAATGATTATTTTGTCGTTGCTATGGATTTTAGCGGTATGGGAGATAGTCAGCACAGAGAAGCTTACTCGCAAGAAACATACGCTGATGAAGTAAAAGACGTTATAGAAGGTTTAAAACTAGATAAACCGATCATAGTTGCTCACAGTATGGGAGGTCATGTTTCCATGATCTTTGGCAATAAATATAAAGACCTCTGTGATGAAATAATCCTTGTAGATTCAACCATTGTTCTTCCACCTGAAAAAGCAAAAGAAATGTCATCTCGTCGGCCAACTGTTAGATTAGGAGTGGCATCTCCTACTAAGGAGGATGCAATTGAAAGATTTAGGCTCATGCCTCCTCAACCTTGTGAGCTGGATTTTGTCTTGAAATATGTTGCCGAAACTTCCTATAGAGAAACTGAGGAAGGGTGGAAATTGAAATCAGACCCGACAATCATGAAAACTTATTCGTATTTAGATCAACATGAGAATTTAACCAACCTTAGCTGCAAACTTTCTCTTATCTACGGTCAGCTTAGTCAACTGATGACCCAAGAAACTTTAGATTATTTCAAGTACGTAAGTGGTTTATCTGATGATCGGTTACATATGATTCCTGGTGCGATGCATCATTTATTTTTAGATAAACCTAAAGAATTTGTCGATTCATTGAAACAAGTCCTAGCATCATGATAGATGGTTATTGTCACCCAGATTTTAAAGAGTTAGAGAATCATTTTCGTTCTTTAATAGATTCTGGTTATGAAACTGGCGCGTCATTTGCTGTGGAAAAAGATGGTGAAATGATAGTGGATTTATGGGGTGGATTTAAGGATAAGGAAAAAACTATACCTTGGGAGAAAGACACTATTTGCAATGTTTTCTCTGTCACAAAAGGAATTATTGTCCCTTGTATGATGCATTTAGTTGAACAAGGAAAAATTTCATTGGATGACAAAGTAAGTAAATATTGGCCAGAATACGGAACTAACGGTAAAGAAAATACCTTGATCAAACATTTTTTAACGCACAGAGCGGGAATGTTTGGTTTTAGAGAAAGACTTAAAAATCCAAGATGGCAGGATTGGTCTTCTTTTATCAAAGCTCTTGAAACTCAAGAACCATTTCATGAGCCTGGTACAAGCCAAGGTTACCATGCATTGACTTATGGTTTTCTAAACGGTGAACTCTTTAGAAGAATTACAGGTCAAACTATAGGATCCTATTTTAAGGAAAATATTGCTGATCCATTCAAGCTAAATTTTAAGATTGGTTTAGACGAAGACGATTTACCAAATTGTGCAGATACAATTTCTATTTCTGATGCTATGGGACCTTCACAAGGATTTCAGATATTTATATCTTTGATCCCGGAGTTATTTCTTCCTCAACCACTGAAAAACATAAAGAGATGGTATAGAAAGGGAGATTTTAAGGTTGCATTTGATAGCACTGCAGCTAATGACGATCAGAATTATATGAATTCGACAGATTGGAGGATGGCAGAAATTCCAGCTGGAAACGGCCACGGTAATTCAAATGCTTTAGCAAAGTTTTATGGCATCTTATCTAACGGGGGATCAAGAGATGGCGAGACAATCATGTCAAAGGAATCGATCGATCAAGCTTTAACTCCTCATACTTCTGGGCCGGATACAGTTCTTTTTTTTGGAGATATTAAATTTGGACTAGGATATTTGCTCAATACACCGCTTTCTCCGATCGGAAGATCTGATAGTGCTTTTGGCCATGCAGGCATCGGTGGAGCCTGCGCTTACGGTGATACAAATAAAAAAATTGGTTTTTCTTATATCAATAACAAAATTCATAAGGGCTTGAAGCTTTACCAATCCTCTAACGAATTATCCGATATTCTCTATAAATTAATTTAAAAGAAAATGATTCTGGATCCATTGTTTTATGTGGTAGCAATCATTTCTGTTTTCCTTCATGGAATGGGAAAAGGAGGATTCATTGGAGCAGGATCCTTTGGTTCCCTCTTGGCAATTCCCGTTATGTCTTTTTTTGTTCCACCTTTTCAGGCTGTAGCAATTCTTCTTATACCTTTGATTTTTATGGATTGCGTTACAGTTTGGAGATACAGGCATAAATGGAACATTGAAATTATCAAATTTATAATTCCTCTTGCTTTTGTCGGAGTATTAATTGGGACTTTTACATTTAGCTATATGACCAATGACCATATAAGAATCATCATTGGACTAATGGCTATTATTTTCTGTTTGGATTATTACTTTCGTAAAGATTCAGATAAACCTAAGAAGCCATCTAAATTTGCCTCATACTTTTGGCCAAGTCTTTCAGGTTTTACTAGTTTTTCAATTCATGCTGGCGGATTGCCATTAAGTTTTTATCTTCTTCCGATGAGGCTAGATAGAACTATGTACGTTGCAACCGCCGGTCTTTTTTATTTATTGATAAATTTATTTAAAATTTTTCCCTATGCTTATTTAGGCGAAATGAATTTTGAAAATATATATACTTCTCTCTTATTACTTCCTTTAGCTCCTCTTGGTGTTTATTTTGGAGCTTATCTTGTTGATAAAATAGGGCAAGATTGGTTTTATAAAATTGGATACTTTTGTACTTTGCTCGCAGGTTGCAAGCTATTTTATGATGGATCCATAAAGCTTTTTTTATGACAAATTTAAGTATCAATATAAATAAGATAGCTTGGTTAAGGAATGCAAGAGATGGAGATATTCCAAACTTGGTGGATACGACTATGAATATTATAGATTCGGGTTGTCATGGAATAACAGTTCATCCAAGACCAGATTTAAGACACATAACGCCAAAAGACGTCGCAGAAATAAAAAAGATCATACCAAGCAATATAGAATTTAATATTGAAGGAAATCCATTTGAACAGCCAAACAATGAATATCCCGGTTATATGGAACTGATTAACTTCTATCAGCCTGATCAGGCAACTTTAGTTCCAGACGATACGATGCAAAAAACATCTGATCATGGGTTTGATTTGAGTAAACCAAATCTGGAATTAGAAAAAATAATTAAAACATTAAAATCTTTCAATATAAGATCAAGCATTTTTATCGATCCGGATATTGAACAGCTAAAACGTGCTAAAGATTTAGGAGTGGATAGGGTCGAACTCTACACAGGACCTTACGCAGCTCTCTACAATAGCCAATCAACAAAAGATACTTATCGTTCTGTTATTGAATTTGCTAATGAGATAAATTTGGATCTCAATGCCGGTCATGATTTAAATCTCAAGAATCTTCCTTTTCTTATGGATTGTGGTGAGATAAAAGAAGTATCTATTGGACAGGCATATGTATCTGATTGTTTGATCTATGGAATCAAAGAAACCACTAAGAAATATCTTGAAGTGTTAAAATAAAATTATGGACATTATTGAAAAGATTAATAATCAAATTGCTGACAACAAGATTCTTTTATACATGAAAGGATCTCCTGATAAGCCTGAATGCGGTTTTTCTCAACGTGCATCTCAAATACTAATGGCATGTGGAAAGGAATTCTCTTTTGTAGATATTTTAAGTAATCCAGAAATCAGACAGGAACTTCCTTCTGTTTCGGAATGGCCAACTTTTCCTCAATTATTTATCAACGGTGAACTAGTCGGTGGTAGTGACATCATGATGGAGATGTACCAAAACGGTGAACTCAAAGAATTGATAGATTCAGTAGAAATCTAAATTGGAAGAATCCAACTTAAGTTAGCTAATAAGGTAAACAAGGTTAAAACTACAGTTAGGGTATGCAATCTTCTAAAAGCTGAAGACCTGTCTTCATCTCGAGCTTTGTTAGTTGCTGGCACTACCAGGTAAGAAATAATCATTGAAATCGCAGTAACTGCTGCGATAACGATCCCCTGGATGCTAAAAAATACTAATGAAACGATTAAAGCGCTAATACCTAAGATAAAAATTACCATAAAAAATCTAGGAAAGATTTTTCTTAAAAACTTTGAGGCATTTTCTGCATCAAGTGTAGTAAAAACTACTGGAGCAACAATAGCAGTTTGAAAAAGAATCATCCCTGAAATTACTCCAGAAAGAAGTTCTATAAAAATCATTTGCTAGTCAGTAATGGTTATAACAGCATCATTAGCCATACCAGAATGTATAAAACAGAAATAATATAGCTGATCGGGAGCATCACTAGGTACGGTAATATAAATTGTATTGTTTGTTTTAGAAGTTTTCACACCTCTAATGAATTCCGGTTTAGTAGCATGTAAACCATTTTTTTCTATTGAGAATCTTAGCGGATGAGAAGTATAAGAATCTGTTTGAACAAAAGCGTATGTCTTACCTCTTTCTAAGGTAAGGTCTTTAGCTAAGTCACCATCAATATAAAATTTATTTCCTGAATCTGTGCTCTGGACGGTTACCGTAAAAGATTGAGTAGTTTCAGGAACGGATTCTGTATCTTCTAAATTTACTGAACCATTTGGAAGAAAAAGTCTCCAGTTTGCATCTTCACAACCTGCATTGTAGTCATATGCATCAGCAGAGCATTGATAACTAGGACGAAAATTTATTCCTACAATATCGTTACTATTTGTTGTATTGGATAGCTTTGTAACTTGTGCGGTAACAGAATCAGATTTACTGATCTCGGTTCCAGAAAATCTTACCCTCGGCCAAGCATTACCTTCGTAGGTTGCAACTGAATCATCGTCATTACTGTATGCGTAAACAGATCTTTTTGAACTAGTTGCAGATCCCCCCATATTTGACTCACTGTTAGCACCCATTATCTGAATTATTTCAAGACCATTTATAGTAGCTGTCGATGCTGCAAGAGTAGGTGATGAGGATTGACTGCTGCTTGAAGAGCTCGATCCATAGCTTGATGAACTCCCATAATCACCAGAAGAACCTGTACCAGTTTCTTCAGAGCTTCCATACATGGAGCTACCGCCTCCACCACAAGAATAGAGAACAAGAATTAGAATAGGTATAAAAATTTTCATAACAACTCCGTAAAGTAAATCAGAATTGATCCTTCTTAGCATTAACGCAGCAATAGGGCCAAATCACGTAAGCTCATTATAGCTAATTTTTATAATCAAAATCCAAAACTTAACTTTTAGAGATAAGCAATTAACTAAAGTCTTTTAACATCTTGCGGAGTTCGAGTTGATGCTGTTCTTCTTGCCCGATTAAATCTCTTGTATATTCTTCAAGATAAATTGATTCACCCTCAACTTTAGTGAGAAGTTTTTTGTAGAGATTCAATGCATGCATTTCATGCTCAAGACTTTCTTCTAAAATATCTTTTATTGAATGGTTATTTGTTTCAACGATATTAGCTATTTTCTGACTTGGATGACCATCTAAACCTGTTAATAATTCGCCAGCTTGTTGTGCATGTTGTAATGACTCGCTTGCTTGTTCTTTTAAAAAATCCACGATGGGCAGCCTATGAGGACCAGCAACCATCAAAGAAGAATGCGTATATCGCACCACACCTGATAGTTCATATTCCATGATTTCATTTAATATTCCGCACACTACGCTTGTATCAAAGTTTTCATTTTCCATTTTTTACACCTCAAAAATTTTGGTAACTATAGCAGTTAATTCATTGAAAATTCTTGATGAGAAATAGATGGGAATTGATAATCATTTTTATTAAGTACTTAACATAACATTTAAGAAGAACTTTTGAATCTGGAATGTTTTTTTATATTGATTTACAAAGGCTAGATGTTTAAAGATATAATCCCCCAAAATTTTTTTATATGAAAAAGATAATACTAGCTTACTCCGGCGGATTAGATACAACTGTCATTCTTAAATGGTTGCAAGAAAACTATGATGCTGAAGTTATTACGTATACCGCAGATTTAGGGCAAAACGACTTAAGAGATGACGTGGAAGATAGAGCATCACAAGCTGGTGCATCTCACTCAATAGTTGAAGATCTTAGAGATGATTTTGTAAAAAATTACGTTTTTCCTATGTTTAGAGGGAATGCTATTTACGAAGGTGAATATCTTTTAGGCACTTCAATTGCAAGACCTTTAATCGCTAAAAGGCTCGTTGAAATTGCAAGAGAGGAGGGAGCTCAATTCATATCTCATGGTGCTACAGGTAAGGGAAACGATCAGATTAGATTTGAATTAGGAGTTTATGGACTAGCTCCTGAATTGAAAATTATAAGTCCCTGGCGCGAATGGGATCTAGTATCGAGGAAGGATTTAGTTAAATACTGCAATGAAAATCAATTGCCAGTTGAAGAGGGTAGTCAAAACGAACCTCCTTTTTCAACTGATGAAAATTTATTACACATTTCTTATGAAGGTGGAATCTTAGAAGATATAACCTCGGCTCCTCTAGAAAGTATGTGGCGCAATACTAAATCAATTGATGATGCTCCTGATTCAGGAGAAGAATTTTCCATAGAGTTTGAAAACGGAGATCCTATTGCAGTTAATGATGAAAAGCTTTCTCCTGCAGAGTTATTAACAAAATTAAATGAAATTGGCTCAAGAAACGGTATAGGCAGACTGGATATTATTGAATCGAGATCTACAGGAATGAAGTCAAGAGGTTGCTACGAGACGCCTGGTGGCTCGATCTTACTTAAAGCAAGAAGAGCAATAGAATCAATCTGCATGGATGGTGAATCAATAAAAACTAAAGACGAAATTATAAGTAAATATTCCGGTTTAATTTATGATGGTTTGTGGTGGGCACCTGAAAGGTTTGCAATACAAAGTCTTATCGATAATTTTTCAAAAAATGTTCAAGGACAAATAAAAATACTAGCTAAGAAAGGTAATGTAATCATTTTAAGCAGACGAAGTGATAAATCTTTATATAAAGCAGATTTAGCGAGTTTTGATGAGAAAGGTGATTTTGATCAGAAAGATGCCGAAGGTTATATTAAGATTAAATCATTAAGATTAAAAAATAGAGATAATTAAGAATCAATTAAAGCTAGTTTCTCCATTTCTTTAAACTTCCTAGCCATTCCTATTATTGTTTTTCCGGGACCAGAATCCGTAATGCTTAAAACTTTGCTTTTATCAAGAAAATCTAAAGTTTCTCTCCACCTTACAGTTTCACAAAGTTGATTGATCAAATTATCTTTAATTTCATCGATATCAGAAGTTGGGAGCGCAGTAAAATTAGATATTATCGGAACTCTTGGATCTCTGAATTCTATTTTTTCTAATTCAAAGGCTAATTTTTCTTGAGCATCTTTAAGTAAATAACAATGCGATGGTACAGACATATTTACGTATTGCGTTTTAACTCTTCTTAATTCTTTGCTTTCAAGCAAAGTTTTACACTTTTCAATATTTTCAGTTTCGCCCGCAAGAACACCCATTCCATCAGCAGTATCTGTGGATAAATTTACTGTGCATCCATCATCAGAAAGTTCTTTTATTAAGGATTGAATATCATTATGGTTCATTCCCATGATAACCAGCATTTTAGCTTCACCGGGTGCAACTGAATTCTGCATTAGCTTTCCTCTAATGTGAACTAACTTTATTGCATCTAAGAAATCTAAGCATCCTGAATAAACTAGTGCAGAATATTCACCGAGAGATAGACCTGCACAGAAATTATAACTGGCTTTATCAGTGAAGTGTTCAGCAAAGGAAATGCTTGAAGCCAAAATAATTGGTTGAGAATATTCTGTTAAATCAATCAAATTATTTGAATCATCTGTAACTAATTCAACAAGATCAATATCAATAGCATCAGAAGCTTTGATGAATAATTCCTTTGCTTTTTCGCTTGAACTGAACAGGCCATCCATCATGCCTACAGTTTGAACTCCTTGACCAGGGAACAAAATTGCATTCATGATCCAGAAACTTTAAGTTTTTCTTGCAAACCTTTATTCGAGGTTGTGTAACCGAAAGGAACTCTCTCACCGGGATTTATTCTTTTAAAGGCTTCTTGCACAGCTAGGGTAGTTTCATGAAACCCGCAAAGGATCAGGTCTAATTTTCCAGGATAAGTATTGATATCGCCAACAGCAAAGATGCCTTTTTGATTCGTTTCAAATTTTTCTGTATCTACTTGGACTTTTCTTTCGTTTAAATCAATTTCCCAATCATTTATTGGCCCAAGTTGCTTACTCAAACCAAAGAAAAATAATGCCTCATCGCAGTTAATAACTTCTGTCTCCTTAGTTTCAAAATTCATGATTTCTACTGCCTCAAAAGACTTACCGCCAACAATAGATTTTATGACAAAAGGAATTTTTAACTCTATTTCACCACTTGCAACAAAATTTCGCATTTTGTTTTCGGTATGTTCCGCACCTCTAAAATTATCTCTTCTGTGAACAAGTTTTATTGATTTCGCTTTATTTGCTAATTCTACTGACCAATCTAGTGCACTATCTCCTCCACCAAAAATAACAATATCTTTATCCTTGTATTTATCAACACTTCTGACTGCATAATCTATTCCTTTGCCTAAAAATTTATCCGGTGATTCAACAGGGGGTTTTCTTGGTTCAAAAGACCCAGCACCAGCCGCTATGAAAATATTAAGTGTTTTAAAAGAAATTCCATCAGTCGTTTCAGCAATCCAATGGTCACCTGACTGTTCAATTTTATCTACTCTTTGATTTAGATGAACTTCGTAATCAAAAGGCTCGATTTGTTTTAAAAGTGAATCTATATGCTCTTTACCAGTTTGGTTTGGTACACCGGGTATGTCGTAAATAGGTTTTTCTGGATAAAGTTCAATACATTGACCGCCAATTTTATCTAGATTGTCTACAAGATGACATTTGAGACCCAGTAATCCTGCCTCAAATACTGTAAATAGTCCTACCGGACCAGCTCCAATAATTAAAATATCTGTTTCAATGCTTTTAGTCATTAACTCACTCTCATTCCTGGTTTTGCACCCTGATCGGGATGCAGTATAAATACGCCTTCTTCATCGTTGCTTGCAGCAAGAATCATACCTTCTGAAACTCCAAATCGCATCTTCCTAGGCTTTAAATTAGCTACACATATAATTTTTAGACCTATTAACTTTTCTGGATCATAAAATTTTTTAATACCTGCAAATACTATTCTTTCTCCTAAATCTCCTAGGTCTAGAATTATTTTTAGGAGCTTATCTGCTTCCTCCACGTTTTCAGCGTTTTTGATCTCAGCAACCCTCAGATCTATTTTTATAAAATCTTCTATAGAAATTTCATCCATTTGAACCTCTTTGAATAAGTGCTTCTAATTTCTCATCTTCTAATCTATTGAGGATAGGAGAAAAAGAATTTAATTTATGATTTGTTAAAGGAGTATCAATATCATCGATCGAGCTGATTATCTCGTTTAGAAAACTTTCTCCTTTAAAGCATGTGTCTGGAATCACTATCTTGAGATAAGTGTTTATAACCCTAAATAGATTTATTGTTGTGCTCGCAATCTTGATAACTTCTTCACTGTTTTCTTCATCTCTAGCTAAAATCCAAGGTTTTTTCTCATCCACATAAGCATTTGCTGAATCAGCTAATTTCATGATTTCTTTAATTGCCTTAGAGTACTCAAGATCTGCAAAAAGATTAGTAATTTCAATTTTTGATGAAATGAAATTTTCATAAAATTCATGATCGATATTATTTCCTATCTGATTATCATTCTTTTTTAAAAATCCTGCTGATCTACTGGCAATATTCACAAATTTTCCGACCAAATCAGAATTAACTTTTTTTTGGAAGTCATCATAGTTGAGATCAATATCATCGATGGAAGGCGATAACTTTGATGCCAGGTAATATCTTATATAGTCAGCATCAAGGATATCTAAGTAATCTCTCATACTTAAAAAATTGCCTTTAGACTTAGACATTTTTGCCCCGTTCAAACCCAAGAAACCATGAACAAAAACATTCGATGGTTTTTTAAATTTAGACGTTTCAAGTAAAGCTGGCCAAAATAAAGCGTGGAAATTCATGATATCTTTTCCAATAAAATGATAAATCTCTGTATTGGCAGTTTCCGACCAAATTTCTTCTGCAGACTCATCACTCTTTGCTCTTAAATGATTTTCAAGACTGGCTATGTACCCGATAGGGGCATCAAGCCATACATAAAAGTACTTCCCCGGCATATCAGGAATTTCAAATCCAAAATAAGGCGAATCTCTACTAATATCCCAATCTTTTAAACCTTGCTGAAACCATTCTTCAAGTTTATTTTTAACTGCTTCCTGAAGAGGTGTGGCTTTCATCCAATTTGCCACATTAGTTTCTAACTTTGATAATTTAAAAAAAACATGCTCACTAGTTTTTACTACCGGCTTTTGACCGCTGATTGTTGACACTGGGTTGATTAATTCAGCGGCTTCATATTTCGCACCACAGATTTCACAATTATCTCCATACTGATCTTCAGCGGAACACTTAGGACAAGTACCTTTAACATATCTATCTGAAAGAAATAAGCCTGCACCTTCGTCAAATAGTTGTTCGATCTCCTTACTTTCAATGAACCCAGATTCTTTAGCTTTGTTATAAATCAATTCACTGAAGTATTTATTTTCTTCACTGTGAGTTGTATAAAAATTATCATGAGAAATATTGAATGATCCTAAGTCTTTCATATGAGAAGATCTGAATTCTTCAACCATTTTTTCAGGTTCGGTCGCTAATTCCTTAGCTCTGAGCATGATAGGGGTGCCATGAGCATCGCTTGCACAAACATAGTGACAAGCAATGTTGTTTGCTCTAAGCAACCTTACCCAGATATCTGTTTGAACATGCTCTAAAAGATGTCCTATGTGCAAGTCACCATTTGCATAGGGCAAAGCGCTCGTAATAATTACACGGTTGTTTTTTTCAGGAAGAGGCATATGCTTACGAAATGGTTATTCTGTACATCAAAAGATTGAGTGTTATTTTAGCATTTTTCTTTGTATTTATAGGGTGCGCCGTCTCTCCCGAGTTGAGAGATTCTCTAGATCCTTATGAAGAGCAAAATAGAAAAATTCATGAATTCAATGAGAGAGTAATAGAAAATTTAATTGAACCTGTTACAGGAGCATATGTAGAAGCCACTCCACCTTTTGTTCGGGATCGAATTACAGATTTTTTTGAAAATATTGATGACGTCAAGTCAGGCTTAAATAATATTTTGCAAGAGAATTTTTCTAAGGCTTTAAATGATTTTGGAAGATTTATTTTCAATTCAACTTTTGGAATTATTGGTCTCTTTGATGTTGCTACCCCAATGGGATTTGATAAGAACGATGAAGATTTTGGACAGACACTAGGAAAATGGGGTGTTGAACACGGTCCCTATATAGTTTTGCCTTTTCTAGGTCCAACTACTGTGAGGGATGGTTTATCCAGAGGAATAGATTCTGTCATATCTCCTTTGGCTGTAGCTGATGATCATCCAACTACATCAGGTTTATTGACTGGATTAAATGTCCTTAATCAAACAACTGTTTTACTTGAGCTAGACAATTTTGTCAGCGGAGATAAATACATTTTTTTCAGAGATGCATACTTACAGCGCAGAAAGTATGAAATCAGTGATGGAGAAATTGATGCCGATGACTTCGTTGATGAATTTGAAGATTTTTAATCTTCAAAGGCTCCATAGACCATAGCTTGCATTTGTCCTCTGAACGGAAAAGTTGTTGAGGGCCTTAATTGGGTCATGAAAATACCTAATAAATTTTCCTTAGGATCTATCCAGAAGAAGGTACTTGCCATACCACCCCAATTATACGATCCTGCAGTTCCAGAGATTTGTGTGGCAGCTTGATCGACGGTTACAGCCATACTCAAACCATAACCCATTCCCTGATAACGTACCTCAGAAAATCCTCCTCCAGCATTCATATCTAACAAAGTTTTATTGTCCGGGAGGTGATTCATAGTCATCAACTCAACAGTTTTTCTTGAGAGTATTCTTTTGCCATTTAATTCACCGCCATTAAGAAGCATCTGACTGAACTTAAAATAATCTTCTATGGTAGATGCGAGACCACTCCCACCACCTTTATAAACTTTATCTATTAACATGTTGCTTTCTTTTCCAGAGGGATCTTCTAAAACTAATTTTTTTTCTGGCGTTCTCCAATACAAAGCTGTCAATCTATCTGCATCCTTTTTGGGCACAATAAATCCTGTATCCTTCATACCTAAGGGATCAAATATGTTTTCTTTGAAGTAATCACCTATTTTCTCCCCTGATATAACTTCAATAATTCTTGCGCAAACATCTATGGAAACGCTGTAAAGCCAGCTTTCGCCAGGCGAAAATTGAAGGGGAAGGGTAGCTAGAGTTTCGCATACATCTTTTAAATCAAGAGAACGTCTTTCTCTGTCTGGCAGTAATTCATCAAATATATGCCTATAGGCACTATCCAAGTGATTTTCAAAATTAATTGAATAGCTGAGACCAGAGGTATGAGTCAATAAATCCCGAACGGTCATTTCTCTATTCACAGATCTGGTATCAAATGCTGGATAGATACCACTTATATAGACTGATTGATTTTTAAATTCAGGGAGAAATTTACTAACCGGGTCTGCCAGATGAAAGTAACCTTTCTCATATAACTGCATTAAGGCAACTCCAGTTACAGGTTTCGTCATTGAATAGATTCTAAAAATCGAGTCATCTTCCATCTTAAGATTTTGTTCAATATCTCTTAAACCTTGAGAGTGACAATGAACAATTTCTCCATTCCTTGCCACCAAGGTTTGCGTTCCGGATATTTTTCCTGGTGATATATATCTATCCATGAAAAGTTCATCCATGAATTGGAGTTTTTCCTTGGATAAATTGTGTTTGCTTGGATTAACTATCTTCATTAGTTTCCTTTTGATTTAATTTGGCATTTATAAAATCTTTATGATTCAGGTACAGAAGATCAGCAATTCTTCTTATCAAATGCTCTTCATGCTTATCCATCTGCCCATCTGCAAATGCTATTGCCCAGACAGAATTCAGGATTTCTTTTTTCTGATCGTAATCAAGTTGATCGTTAAGTATTCTCGTGTGTTCATAAAAAGAAATAGATTCTTTAGACTTTGCAAGAGTTGCATCAACAATTTCTTGTATCTCTTCTTCTTTAATATCTAATTTACTGAGAGAATTAGCCATTGCTTTTAATTCAGATTCATCCAGTTCATTATCTGCATAAGCAACTTCTATCATTAAAGAACAGATAGATTTTTGAATGCTATTATCTTTGCTTTCCGGTTCAATCTCTTTTGTTTTAAATAAATTTTTGAAAAATTTCATGCGACTAATAAATGTTTTTTCTTAAGTATTCTTATTATCTCATCTACATCCAGGTTATCCGACATAATTATTTGCCTTATCTTTTTTGAATAACTAAAACCTTTAAAAAAATTTACCATGTGCCTTTTGATCAAATAACCTGAGAATCCTAAATCTTGATTTTCTATTAAATATTTTTCCATCATCATGACAAGAGTTTCAATTTCAGTTTCATTGGTTGATTGATAAAAAGTTTTGTCCACTTTTGTTAATTCATAAGGTTTTTCACAGACATATCTTCCGTACATTAAACCATCCACCATTTTTAATTTATTTTTATCTTCTAGAAAGTTAGATAGACCTCCGTTAAGTATTATTTCAATATCTGGAAAATCTTCTTTTAATCGATAAACTCTTTCGTAGTTTAGCGGTGGAATATTTCTATTTTTCTTTGGATTTAGTCCTTCAAGCATTCCTTTTCTGGCATGCACATATAGGGTTTTTATTTCTGACTGCAGAATGATTTCAATGAAATTATCTAAGGTTTCTTCGATATCTTGATTATCAACTCCTAATCTAATTTTTGCAGTTATTGGTATATCTGAAGATGCAGTCATAGCAGAAAGACAATCTTTAACTTTAGTTGGTTCATACATGAGAAATGCTCCAAAGCCTCCTGATTTCACTCTTGGGCTAGGACAACCAACATTCAAATTAATTTCATCGTATTTATTTTCATTAATTATTTTGGTTGCTTCAGCAAGATCTCCTGGTTCACAGCCTCCAAGCTGGAAGACAACTGGGTTTTCTATATCCGTTTTTTGTAAGTATTTATCTATTCGTTTGTTTTTCACAAGGGCATTGGAATGCACCATTTCTGTGAATAAAACAGCATGTTTTGAAGCGAACCTACAAAGATTTCTAAAATGCGTATCAGTTCTTCCCATCATTGGGGCGATACAAAAGGTTCTATCCATTAAAAGTAATAAAAAATTGCTGTTAATCCAACAGAGCTCAATACGATTGTATAAGGAAGAGCCAGCTTGACCATTCTTAAATAAGACAGACCAATTAAAGGAGCTACTGATGACGTTAACAGGAAGAGAAAGGCTGCTTGTCCGTTTGGAGTAGCAACACTTGGTAGGTTTGTACCGGTATTTATCGCAACAGCTAAAGCATCAAATTGATCTCTGCTAATTTCTCCAGAATCTAAGGCAGCTTTAATTTCGTTGATATAAATAGTAGCAACAAAAACATTGTCACTGATCATGGATAAAATTCCATTTACTATGAAAAACAGAGGTGCTTGAAGTTCCACGGCTTGAAGAAATACATAATCAATAACAGGCTTGAATAAATGTTGATCATGTATAACTGCAACCACAGCAAAAAAAACAACAAGTAGGGCTGTGAAAGGTAGAGCTTCCTCGAAGGCTTTTCCTAATTCTTTTTCTTCAATGATTCCTGTAAATGAAGTCAAAAGTATGATGATCATTAAACCTATTAGACCAACAGCAGCAATACTAAATGCCAGCGAGAACATAAGGATTAATCCAACGAATAATTGAACGAGAAGTTTGGCTTTAACCTGATCCGTTAGGTTGGCTGTTTGATCATCATCAAATGCTTGAAGAATATCCCTGACTCTCTCAGGAAGTTGAGCGCCGTATCCAAAAACCTTAAATCTTTCTAAAAACAATGTAGTGAACAAGCCAGCGATTAAAACAGGAATTGAAATCGGAGCCATCCTGATAAAAAATTCTATAAAGTCCCATTCGGCAATGGATGCAATAAGAAGATTTTGTGGCTCTCCTACAATAGTACAAACGCCACCAAGAGCTGTTCCCACGGCTCCATGCATTAACAGGTTACAAAGAAACAGTTTAAATTTTTCTAAATTGATCGATTCATTATCATCTAAATGAGAATCATCGTTTAAATCATGCTCATCCAAATAATCTTTTCCAGACGCCGCTTGATGGTAGACAGTATAAAAGCCAACAGCGACGGATATCAAAACTGCTGTTACGGTTAGGGCATCAAGAAAAGCTGATAAAAAAGCTGCAGCGAAGACAAAAAGAAGAGATACAGTTGTCTTGTTTTTTACTTTCAATAAAAGCTTAGTAAAAATAAAAAGAAGTAAGTCTTTCATGAAAAATATTCCAGCAACCATAAACATAAGCAATAGAATTACTTTAAGGTTTAGAGAAATTTCGTAATAAACCTGACTGGTTGTAGTGAGTCCTAAAATAACAGCCTGCAGAGCTATCAGCCCTCCTGGAGGAAGGGGGTGACATTTAAAAGTCATTGCAAGTGTAAAAATAAATTCCGCAAGAATAACCCAGCCTAAAATAGTCCCGGCAGGTAAGGACGTTGTAATACAAATAAAGTAAAGAATTGGATTTATAACTAAAAAGGCTAGAATGGTCTGCTTATACCAATCAGGAGCATGACCAAGAAAGTTCTTAAAAATTGCTGAGGACATAGTTTTTTGTATGAATATTTTTACGCCGGCTAATTTTATAGATGATACGTCCAAAGAGTCAAAGTACTTTCCTGTATTTAATTCAAAGTTATTACACTTTTTAAAAGAATCTTCAGTCCGCCCGGCTACTGAGGATGAAATGAAATGGTCAGGTCTAGAAGAAAAAAGTAGACACTTCATTGGATATTTAGATGACGCACCCCTTTATGCTGTGTCTGTCTCAAACGAACAAACAATGATTCCAGATACAACCTTTACCGATTTAAGAGCTTTATTTTCTGTGATGAATATGCAGCTATTCGAAGCCATCTCTAGAGCATTTCAGATAGTTAATTGGTCAGACTCAAATAAATATTGCGGCTTTTGTGGATCAGAATTACAACTTGATAAAAAAGAAAGGGCAATGAAGTGCCCAAATTGTGACTCACCGTTGGTATATCCAAAAATTTCTCCATGCATTATTACCTTAATTCATAAAGATAAAAGTATTTTATTGGCACATAACAAAAATTTTCCAGTAAATCTCTACAGCACTATTGCTGGCTTTATTGAGGCTGGAGAAAGTGCCGAAGCCTGCTTAAAAAGAGAAGTCAAAGAAGAAGTTGGAATTGAGGTTCACAATATTGAATATTTTCAAAGTCAGTCTTGGCCTTTCCCGGGTCAATTAATGCTTGGATATTTTGCTGAATACAAATCTGGAGAGATAACCCCAGATAATGATGAGATAGATGATGCTCAATGGTTTGAAGTTGATAATTTACCTAATACTCCTCCACCAGGCGTATCTATTTCAGGAGATTTAATTCAACATTACCTTAATAGTCTTAAATAGATTATTTATTTCTTGGATCGTTTGAGGCCCTAATATCGCCCGCATGTTCCGTCTGATCTACAACCGATTCTTCTTTTTCAACCTTTTTGGGTTCTTCAACTTTCTTAGGTCTAGATAATTTTACTGGTTTAGCAACTTTCTTAGTAACTTGAGATTTTGATTCTTTTTTAGTTTCTTTAACTTTACCTATTGCTTCACCAGCTTGAAGTTTTGCTTCAGAGTCTTTTTTTGCAGCAGGTGTATTATCTTTTTTTGGTTTTGATATTTTTCTTCTTGGTGCTTCATTTGCTGAATCTTTCTTCGTCGTTGCCTTAGATTTAACCTGGTCCTTCTTTTGGTTAGACGGCTTTCTCTTTTGATTAGAATTTCTTCTAGTATCTTGCTTGGGCTGATGCTTTTTATTTTGAGTTTTTCTAGGATTTCTTTTTCTAACATTTTTTGGTTTTTTCTTTCCTTTAGGTTTGTTACTTTTAAAGATATTCATAAATTTAGATATCAAACCAGTTTTGGGTCTAGAAGATGGCATCAGATTAACAACAGCTTTTTCCTCCTTCCTTGCAACAGGAGAACTTATTGAATCTTTCTCTAATTGTTCTTGTATGTGAGAACTTGTTTCCTCTTCAATTATTTCCCCATCTTTTAATCTTACAACTTCAAATCTCGTATCTGGGCGAATGGGATCAGCTATAACAGTAACTTTTAAGTTAGCTCTTGCTTCGATATCGTTAAGTCTTATTCTTCTTTCATTCAATAAAAGAGCAGACATTGATGGCGATACGATTGCTCTCACTTCTCCTGTATTATCTTTGCTACTTTCTTCTTCGATTAATCTTAATACAGCAGTTGAGAGGGTATTGATATCTTGTGTCCATCTTTCTTTCAAAGAAGATCTTAGTCTTTGTCTAGAAAGTTCAAGAAGACCGAATCTTGAAATTCTGCCAATTTGCACTCTCGCTCTATCCGCTGAGAGAGAATTTCGCATTTCATCCTCCACTTTTCTTTTATTTTCGAGATTCATCATGTCAATAAAGTCAATAACTACCAGACCGCCAATATCTCTAAGTCTCAACTGCCTGGATATTTCTCTCGCTGCTTCAAGGTTAGTATGCGTTGCAGTTTCTTCAATATCTTTGCCTGAAGTTGCTTTTGATGAATTTATGTCTATTGCAACTAAGGCTTCTGCATCGTCAATTACTATTGATCCACCTGACTCAAGTTTTACTTCTCTTTGATAAGCAGTCTCTATTTGAGACTCAATTTGATATCGAGTGAAAAGAGGCAGACTGTTTTCATATCTTTTTATAATGTTTGATTGTTCTGGCATGACTCTATCTACAAACTCTATGGCTTGGTCATACGCTTCCTGTGTATCTATCCAAACTTCATCAACGTCTTCTCTGACATAATCCCGGAGAGATCTAATGATCACATCACTTTCTTTGTAAATTAAGAAAGGGCCATTTTTTTGAAGATTTGCTTCCAAAATTGCATCCCAAACTTTAAGTAAATAATCTAAATCCCATTCTAATTCGGTTAATTCCTTTCCTTCCCCAGCTGTTCTAACAATTATCCCCATTTCTTCAGGAATATTTAGAGCAGAAACTTTTTGCTTCAAAGTATCTCTTTCTGATGGGTTCAATCTTCTAGAGATGCCCTGAGCTTTTGGGTTGTTCGGCATTAAAACTAAAAATCTTCCAGCTAAACTGACAAAAGTAGTGAGAGCTGCACCTTTGTTTCCTCGTTCTTCTTTTTCAACTTGAACAATAATTTCTTGATTTTTTGATAGACAATCGGTGATGGATAATCTTCCTTTTTTATCTTTTGGATAAAATTGCGGTGCAACTTCCTTGAAGGGCAGAAAACCGTGTCTATCTGCACCAAAATTTATAAAAGCAGCACCTAAACTTGGTTCCACTCTAGTGACAATGCCTTTGTAGATGTTTCCCTTTCTCCTAATTTCGTTGATATTTTCAATATCCAAATCATAGAGGGAATCTCCTCTTGTCATGGCAACGCGAAGCTCTTCTGGTTGAGTAGCATTAATTAACATTCTTTTCATATTTACCTCGAAAAAAATGTTTTATAAGTAATTAAAAGTCAGCAATGACTTCAAAAGTGTGAGATTTTCAGGATTTACGTCTACTGACCTGAAAAAATATTAATTGTTCTTATAAAACTCTATTGTTTAACATGCAAAAAATTCTTTATCCTTGAAAAATTTATGTGTTTAGGAGATTAAAAATAAGGATAAAGAACAACATTGCTATGTTTTATCTCCTAAAAAAGAAGCTAAACTACCACATTAATAGGATATTTAAAAATAATTCCGGTTAAGAAATTGACAGAAGATAGCTTTACAAAGGTTTCCTTTGAAGAAATAGGTGCAAATTCTTTAAATCAAAGAGTAGATAATTTTTTATTAGGAAAATTCAAAGATTTACCCAAATCAAAAATTTATTCCATTATCAGAAAAGGAGAAGTGAGAATAAACGGCTCCAGAGTAAAACCTCATTTTAAACTTTCCATAGGTGATAAAATAAGGATTCCCCCCTTATTCTTGACTAAAAAATCTAATCTAAGTTCTCCAGAAAAAGGACTCATAGAGGAAATTAAGGGACAAGTAATTTATGAAGATGGAGAAATATTAGTTATTAACAAAAAGCATAAATTAGCCGTACACGGAGGCTCAAGAGTAAGTATCGGATTAATTGAAATTGTTAGAAACTTTGGAAAGGATTATAGAGACGCTCAACTTGTTCACAGGTTAGATAAAGCTACATCAGGTTGCATCATAGTAGCAAAGAATAAACAAAGCACTCGTCTTTACAATTCGTTTATTAGATCAAATCAAATAATTAAAAAATATCATTGCTTAATTCATGGCTCATGGCCAAAGAAACTCAATAACATTAGACTGCCATTGAAAGTTAATAAGAACGAAAATTTAAAAAAGACCATCGTTTCTGAAGATGGAAAATATTCAGCAACAAACTTTAAACTGATTAAATTTAATGAATACTTTTCTTTACTAGAATGCAGCTTAGAGACAGGTAGAACTCATCAAATCAGAGTGCATACCAGTGCCAGTGGTTTTCCGATAGTAGGAGATTTAAAATATTCCTCAATGACCTTAAACAGTGACATGGAGAAAAGAATGTATCTACATTGTTCAAGCTTGGAAATTTTAGAGAAGGATCTGAAAATCATCAGCAAAGTCCCAAATTCTTTTTTTTATCCTTTTGAAGTTTGATGAGAAACGAAATTTCATCTAGAATCGCATTCTCTTAATTATGGCAGTACAAAAAAGTAAAGTATCAAGAGCAAGAAGAGGAGCGCGTAGGTCCCACAATGCTCTAAAAAACACAACCTTATCTACCGATCAGGTTTCAGGAGAACGTCATCAGCGTCATGTCATGAGTTCAGATGGTTTTTACAAAGGCAAGAAGGTAATGGAAGTAAAAATCAAAGAAGACAATGAAGAACAAAATACTCCAGAATAATTAAGTTTTGAATTCTCAATATGTTTTTGTTTCTGGTGCTTCGAGAGGAATTGGTCAAAGCATACTAAAGTTATTTTCTTCCAAAGGGTTTCCTGTGATCGGAACGGCTACTTCTGAGGAAGGCGTTAATGTTATAGATGGAATCTTATCCGAATTATCCGGAGAAGGCTTTGGGATGCAACTTGATCTCTCTGATAAGCAATCAATTGAAGATTTATTTGATACTTTGAAGGAGAAAGACATCAATCCAGAGATTATCGTCAATAATGCCGGCATAACAAGAGATAATATTTTTCTAAGGATGAAAGATACAGAGTGGGATGAGGTAATTCAGGTTCATCTTAGCTCTGTTTTTTCTTTACTGAAGTTTTTTTCTAAAAAAATGGTGAAAAATAAATCTGGAAGAATTATTAACATATCTTCTACCTCGGCAGCCATCGGAAATAAAGGGCAAGCTAATTACGCAGCCGCAAAATCAGGTTTAGAAGCATTTTCAAGGTCTTTAGCTAGGGAACTGGCACCGAGGAATATAACCGTTAATTGTGTTGCTCCAGGTTTCATAGAAACAGATATGATTAAAGGTATGGATGAAAATACTTTAAAGTTCATGTCAGACCAAATTCCTCTGGGAAGGCTTGGCTCTCCCGAAGATGTTGCTGATTTAATTTATTTTCTAGCTTCAAAAGAAGCTAATTACATTACTGGTCAGACCATTCATATAAATGGTGGACTTTATATGTAGGTTATGCAAAAAAAAATTAAAAAACTTATCTTCTAGGTATATAATTCGACAACATTTAAACCTTAAAGAGGTATTTATGAGCAGCACACAAGAAAGAGTACAGAGAATTGTTTGCGAACAATTAGGCGTAAGTGAAGAAGAAGTTACAACGACAGCTTCGTTTATAGACGATTTGGGAGCAGACTCACTTGATACTGTTGAACTTGTAATGGCTTTTGAAGAGGAATTTGAAATTGAGATTCCTGATGAAGAAGCTGAGAAAATAGCAACTGTTCAAGATGCTATCAGTTACATAGAATCTGCATCTTAATTCCATTCACATACTCTCATGGCCACATCTCGTAGAGTTGTAGTTACAGGCATGGGTATCATTTCTCCGCTGGGAAATGAATTAGAGGCATCTTGGCAAAATATTTTAGCCGGTAGAAGCGGCGCTAAGACTGTTACTGCTTTCGATGTAACAGATTACCCAACCAAATTTGCTGCTCCAGTAGAAAACTTTGATGATGTAAATCATCTGGATGTAAAAACCAAGCGAAGAGTTGATGAATTCGTTCAGTATGGACTGGTTGCTTCCAAACACGCAATTGAAAATTCTGGTTTGGAGTTAAATTCAATTGATTCTTCAAGAATAGGAGTTTCGATAGGATCCGGCATCGGTGGTTTAGATACCATTGAAAAAAATGCTCTGACTTTAGATAAGAAAGGTCCAAGAAAGATTTCACCATTTTTTGTTCCAGGAGCAATCGTAAACATGGTTTCTGGCTTAGTCTCCATTGAATACGGATTGCACGGCCCTAATTTGTCGATTGTTACTGCCTGTTCCAGCGGAAATCACAGCATAGGATTTTCTGCTAGGTCGATTTCACATGGTGATTGCGATGTCATGATTACCGGTGGATCAGAGATGGCTATCACTCCTCTAGGTTTAGGAGGGTTTTCTGCAGTAACAGCTTTATCTACTAACAATGAAAATCCCACCAAAGCTAGCAGACCGTGGGATAAAGATAGAGATGGTTTTGTTTTAGGCGATGGAGCAGGTGTTTTAGTATTGGAAGAATACGAGCATGCTAAAGCAAGATCTGCAAATATCTTTGCAGAAGTAATAGGATTTGGAATGAGTTCTGATGCTTTTCATATGACAGCGCCTGCTGAAGACGGGAAGGGTGCCAAACAGGCAATGATCTCAGCATTAAAGGATGCAGATTTAGATAGCTCTAAAATTGACTATATAAATGCTCATGGAACATCTACACCTTTAGGAGATATCATTGAAGCAAACGCGATAGCTGATATTTTTTCTACTTCTCAAGAACAAATTGCTGTTTCATCTACAAAATCTATGACAGGTCATCTTTTAGGAGCAGCGGGTGCAATAGAATCAATTTTTTCTATCCTGAGTCTTAGAGATAGTCGTCTCCCTCCAACCATAAATCTTGATAATCTTGACGCAGATGCTCCAAAACTTAACTACGTTGCTAATGAGTCTCAAGAAAAAGAAATTAACTATGTTCTAAATAATTCATTTGGTTTTGGTGGAACGAACGCATCTTTGGTGTTTTCAAAAATCTAGGTGATAAGACTTTTACTTACAGTTTGCTTCATAAATATATTATTCAGTGTTTTTTTATTCATAAAACCTTCTGAAATCAAAGAAGATTTTATTTTTGAAATTAACAGAGGAGATTCCTACCTAAAGATTATTGAAAAACTAGAAAACATAAATATAACCATTCCCTCATTTGTTACGGTTATCCTTCATTATACTTCTTTGGACAAAAATATAACTTACGGAGATTATTTGATAAGAAAACATGAAAATCTTATTTCTGTTTTAACAAAATTAATTTCATCAGATACCCATTACAGAAAGTATAGAATCCCTGAAGGTTCCACTATTAGTTCAATACTGGATAGATCGAACGTACCAGTTTCTTTAAAGATCAATGGAATTAAATTCGACAAAACAAACATCCATGCTCTTGAGGGGAGATTCCATCCAAATACTTACTATTACTCAAGCGTTGAAGATAGTGAAGATGTCTTTTTAGAAGCGATTCTTACTCAAGACAGTCTTTTAGAAAAATACTGGAATTCAAGAACTCCTTACGTCTCTTTACAAGAACCTCAAGAACTTTTAGTTCTAGCATCCTTATTAGAAAAAGAGGCATGTCCTAATGAACATAAAAAAGTAGCAGGCGTTATTTATAATAGGCTGCGTTTAAATATGCCGCTGCAAATTGATTCTTCGGTAATTTATGGCATTGAGGACTTTGATGGAGATATTAAAAAGCATCATTTGAGGAAAAATACCCCTTTCAATACATATACAAATAAAGGATTACCTCCTATGCCGATATCAAATCCATCTGAATCAGCTATAAGGGCAGCATCAAACCCCGATATACATAGCTTTCTATACTTTGTTGCGAAAGATAGATGTGCTCATCATTTTTCTGAAACATACGATGAGCACAAAGAAGCTATAAAAAAATATCAATAGAATAATCTTTTAGTTTGATAAACTTCACTGAATGTTTATTAGCGTGGAAGGTATTGAAGGATGTGGAAAATCAACTCTAGTAAATGGTCTAGGTCAGTATCTTCAAGAAAGAAATATTGACTACGTAATCACTAAAGAGCCAGGCAGTACTTCAATAGGGAAAACTCTTCGCTCAATTCTTCTAGACAAAAAGCAACAAATTAGTCCTTTAACAGAACTTTTATTAATGTTCTCTGATAGATTGGATCATCTAGATAAAGTGATAAAGCCATCTCTTGAAGAAGGAAAAATTGTCATTACAGATCGGTATATTGATTCAACTTATGCCTACCAGGGTGCTGGCAGAGGTATTTCCAAGGGCATAATTGATAATTTAGTCAGTCAAACAGAAATAATGTTACCAGACAGAACTATTCTGTTAGATCTTAGTCCGGAGGTAGGTTTGAAAAGAGCCTCCACAAGAAATGAACTTGATAGGTTTGAATCAGAGAATATAGAGTTCCATAAAAGGTTAAGGAAAAGTTTTTTAGATGCGGCAAGCACTAATCCTGATAGGTTCCTTACCATAGACGCTGAACAGGAGCCTGACAAAATTCTTCAATCAGTTATCAATAAACTTTTTTGAAATGAATAAGGACTTAGAGAATCTGATCAATTTGATTTTTATGAGCAGCGCTTCCTCAGTTCTTCTGTCTGGAAATTCATTATCACAACCAGAAAAAATTGCATTGCTCGTTGCTCAATCTTTTTTATGCAAAGATATCAAAAAAAATAATTTGTTCTGCAATGATTGTCATTCATGTAATTTATTTTCTGCTAATTCTCATCCCGACATCAAATTAATTGAGCGTTCTAAAGACAGGACTCAAATTCAAATTAAACAGATCAGAGATGCATCAGATTTTATATATTCGACTCCATTAATTGCCGATAAAAAAATTGTATTAATCCTTGGAGCTGATGAGTTAAATTTTTTTGCGCAAGATACTTTATTGAAGTCATTAGAAGAACCACCGGAAAATTTAAAGTTTATTTTAACCACTTCTTTACCTTACAGACTTAAGCCAACAGTTTTAAGCAGATTGACGCTCTACAAACTTAATCATGAAATACATAGTCTGAATTCTGATTCAAATAATGACGGATTTATCGATATCAATAAAAATGATTACCCAGAAGAATGCTGGAACAAAGAAGAAAAAATCATGAGATTGTTTGATGATTTGGTCTCATTGAAAGGGAGGGAAATAATCAACTTCTTAATCAAAGACAAAGACAAGGATAACCTGCTGATAAAGCTTAATTGGTTATCAAAAATAATTGAAGAAAGCATTCTCATTCATTTCACAGAAACTTTAAGTGATACTCCATTTGCTCAACTTTCCAAAGAAATTAAAAATACTTTAGATAAAGATACATTGATCTATCTTTACGATGAAATTTTGCCTGTGATAAATTCCTTGCAGTCAAATGAAAATCTTAACTATGATTTTCAAACTGCTGCAATTAACTACTGATTTTTTTTAAGAATTAATTTGTAAATCGAGTACACAGGGAAAGCTACTAGAATCATTTGTAAATAGATAGTAATGCAATTACCAATAAAACTTAAAACTACCGATATGTCATCTTGAGACGATATTCCTAAAACTGCATAAAGAATCAAAACAAAAGAAATCGTTATAAGAGTGAGTAAAACTCCTGCGTTGAATAAAGACCAGTGTACTTCTCTAGATTCATTCCATAAATTGTCTAAAGAACCTAAGATAGAGTTTCCTTCCAAGACCAAGTAATAGACTGAGTAAGTAAATCTAAATTGGATATAAAGACCAGGAATAATAAATAAAACTAAACCTATGATTGTCATAATTCCAATGATTACTTGAAGAATGAAAATCTTTAAAGCCAGTTGGGCTGCTACTATCACATAGCCGATGAGTTTATTTAGAGATCCATTTCTCAAATCCCTTCCTATTAAGATTGCCATGCCGGTATACAGAGGAGTCAAGAAAATAACTTGAAAAACTAGAATCAATGCAGCAACAACAAAGTAATCTTCTCCTAAAGAGAATAAATAATCTGCAACAGTAGAAAGTAGACCAATGAACAGGATTGGAAATAAAAATATCTTAGAAAAAGCTAAAAAATTATTAAAATATAATGTGAAGCCTGATGTGATAGCGTTTAGAATCATAGAATAATAAATGTAGGAGTCATTATGATAGAAATTTGGTCAAAACCACAATGCCCATTCTGCGATGCAGCCGTTCAAATATGCGAAACAAAGGATTTAGAATTTAAAAAATACATGCTTGATGAAGATTTCAATCGAGAAGAATTCACTGAAAAATTTCCAAACGCTAGAACCTTTCCTCAAATTATTGTTGATGGAGAGTTAGTTGGCGGCTATCAAGAATTTAATCAATACGTTCAGACTAAAGCTATTTAGCAGTGGATTCTATAAATTCAGCAATTCTGCTGATTGATAGCTACTTTGGTAGCTCTCCGTGGTTTCCAGCTTTACTTTTGGGAACAGGTATTTTTTTTACTATCTATCTTAAATTCCCACAAATCATTTTTTTTAACAGAGCTTGGAAAATTCTTTTTTCTGGAAATAAATATAAAGATAACAAAGGAGAAACCACACCTTTCCAAGCTTTAAGCACTGCTTTATCCGGAACAGTTGGAACCGGAAACATTGGAGGAGTGGCAATGGCAATCTTCATAGGTGGACCTGCTGCACTTTTTTGGATGTGGATTACTGCATTCTTAGGAATGACAACTAAATATGTCGAAGTATCTTTAGCCCACAAATATAGGATCTCGTTAGAAGATGGATCTATTGCCGGTGGTCCAATGTATTACATGCAAAATGGCTTAAAGTCTAAATGGTTGGGAATTATCTTTGCGTTTTGTTTATTAGTCACTACATTTGGCTCAGGCATGATGCCCCAAATAGACAATATCAGTAGTACGTTATTTTCCAGTTTTTCTATCCCTAATCTTACGACGTCTATTGTTATGACTATCCTAGTTGGACTAGTGATAATTGGGGGGCTAAAAAGAATAGCTTCGGTCGCTGCTTCCATTGTGCCAACAATGGCCACAATTTATTTTATTGGTGCGCTGAGTGTAGTTTTTTATAACTATGAAAATATCTTTCCTACTTTTCAAATGATATTCAGCGACATCTTTACGGGAACATCGGTAGTCGGTGGATTTTTAGGTGCAAGCATAGCAACGGCTTTCAATTATGGAGTTGCTAGAGGGCTATATTCAAATGAGGCGGGGCAAGGTTCAGCGCCTATTGCACATGCTACTTCAAAAACGAAAGAATCTATTGAGGAAGGTTTTGTCTCTATACTCGAGCCTTTTATTGACACCATTGTGATCTGTACCCTCACCGGGCTAGTTATCCTTTCTTCAGGAGCATGGATAGAGAAATATGAAAACAAATTCGAGAGAACAACTTTTTTTATTCTAGAGGGAAGTTTTGATGAAAGTGACTCGGAAGATCTGATCGATTTCTTTCAAGGAAATAATAATTCCATCAACCTTCATTCAGGAGAAATAAACATTAAGTCAGGAAGGGTTGAGGGAAATTATACTTTCATAAACAATAGATCGTTCGCAGAAGATATCCTTATCTATGAAAATGAAAATCTATTTAACGGTGAAATTATTGTAAAAGATGGTCTTGTTTCATCTGATGTGGATATCGTTGGAAAATCTTTAGTTAAATCCGCTGTGCTGACCAGTAAAGCATTTAATAAAGGTTTTTTTGGCGATTATGGAGAATACATTGTTACTTTAGGTCTCTTGTTGTTTGCTTTCAGCACTGTGGTGTCATGGTCCTACTACGGAGATCGATGCACCATTTATTTATTTGGTAAAGAATACGTTTTTCTATATAGGATTGTTTATATGTCAGCTTTTTTTATTGTTGGTACAGGTTGGATTGATACAGAAATAATATGGAATTTTGCGCTGATTACTGTTGCTGCGGCTGCATTACCAAATCTAATTGCCATTTTTCTTCTTTCTAAAGAAATGAGAACTCTTCAAGATAATTACACTCAAGAAAGGGAGAATTGAGATAAAAATTGAGGCTATTGTTATCGGTGCTGGAGTAGTTGGTTTAGCTGTTGCAAAATCCTTAGCTGATAAAGGCATCGAAGTAGCTGTCATTGAGAAAGAAAAAAGAATAGGTGAAGGTGCTAGCACAAGAAATTCCGGCGTTATTCATGCTGGTCTTTATTACTCACCAAAATCTCTTAAAGCTAAAGTATGCTGCGACGGCAGACAGAAGCTTTATGAATATGCAGCTAGAAAAAATATTCCATTTAAAAAAACTGGGAAGCTAATACTGGCGACTAAAAAAAACCAGCTTGAACAGCTTGAGTCATTATATGAAATTGGAAAAGCTAATGGAGTTCCATTAAAAATTCTCTCAAAAGAAAAGGTGACGGTACTTGAAGAGGAGATATCGTGTGAAAGAGCAATTTTTTCAAGTGAGTCTGGAATAATAAGTGTGCCAGAATATTTGAGCGCATTAGAGGAAGACATAAAAAAAACTGGATATGTAGTTTTAGCATCTGAGTTAAAACAAGCTAAAAAAAATAATGAATATTTCGAATTAACTCTTAATTCAAGCGATAAAATTCAATGTAATTTTTTGATTAATGCTTCGGGTCTTCATACCGAAGACGTTGCTAATAGAATCGAAGGAATAAAATTACCAAAAATTAAAACTGTTATGTATGCAAAAGGCCACTACTATCTTTATAAAAAGAAAAATCCTTTTAAGCACCTAATCTATCCTCTTCCTAGCTCAAATGGTCATGGCATTCATGCTGGAATGGATATTGAAAATAATCTTCGCTTTGGACCAAATGCAAAATGGGTGGATTCCATCGAGTATTCTTTTGATGAAAATACTTTGGAAGAGTTTTGTAATTCAATTAAATCTTATTGGATAAATTTTGATCCCTCTTGTTTAACTCCAGATTACACAGGAATCCGATCAAAGATAGTCGCTGAAGGCGAGGGTAGTCAGGATTTTGAAATTCTTGACGCAAGTGATCACGGACTTGAAAATTTGATTCATTTACAAGGTATCGACAGTCCTGGTTTAACCAGCTCTCTTTCAATCGCTGCTGAGGTAATGAGTAAATTAGGAATCCACTAAGCTTATAAAGAAGGTAAAGTCTTCCGAAGTCTCTTTTAAAACTGCTGTCTTTCCGCTTAAGCCTCCATGACCGCCAATTAAATTAATTCTAAAGAGAATTTTATTGTTCGAAGTTGAGAGTTCTCTTAATTTAGCAACGTATTTTGCAGGCTCGTAGTATTGAACTTGTGAATCGAATAGCGAAGAAGTTACCAAAATGTTTGGATATGGAAGATTGGATAAATTATCGTAAGGTGAATAACTCTTCATATAGTCGTAATCTTTTTTATTATTTGGATTGCCCCATTCATCGTATTCAAAAGTTGTTAATGGAATAGATTCATCAAGCATCGTTGTTACAACATCCATGAAAGGGACCGCAGCTAAAATACCTTTATATAATTCCGGAGCTTCGTTCGCTATAGCGCCCATTAATAAACCGCCGGCACTTCCTCCCATAGCGAAAACATTATCTTTATCTCCAAAACCTTTTTTTAAACATCCTTGAGTTACATCGATAAAGTCATAAAAGGTATTTTTCTTCTTGTGCATGCGTCCATTCTCATACCATTGTTTACCCATTTCAGATCCGCCACGAATATGTGCCAAAACAAAGATAAAGTTTTCTTCTAATAAGGGCACAATGCTGGAACGGAAATTAGCATCAATTATATGGCCGTAAGAACCGTATCCGTAAAAGAGTACGGGTTTTTTATGTAATGGGATGCTGTTATCTTTGTAAACAAGAGATGCTGGTATTTTTGAATTATCTCTTGATTTCAATGAAAGCCTTTCGACTTTTAAGCCTTTTGTCTCGCATTTAATTTTTGATTTCCAAATAACGGATCTTCTATCAGAAACCAAAGACTCCTTATAAACAGTCTCTGGTTTATTGAGCGATGAATACGCAAAACAAAAATAATCAGCTTTTGGATCATGATTGCCTGCTAGAGAAACGTCATAACAAGGCTCATCAAATTTTATGTATTCATGAGTCCTGTCTTTGGTATTAATTTTTAATATCCGAGGAAGACCGTTTTCTCTTACATCAAGAAGAATATGATTTTTGAATATTTCGAAATCCAATAAATATCTTTTTTTACTTTCTTTAAGAATGGTTTTCCATTTTCTAACTTGATGACAAACTGATAAATCAGAATATTTGAGTGAAAAGTTATCCTGACCATCTATGTTTGTCATGACATAAAAAGTACTATTAAAAATATCTACGTAATATTTATGTTTTTTCTTTCTTTTAAGAATTAATTTCAATAAGGTTGGATTATTTAATGAGAAGAATCGGACTTCATTTGCATTAGTTTGACTGGAGTAAATAAGACCATATTCTTTATCTCTTGAAATTCCTAAACTGCAATGAAATTGCGGATCAGTTTCTTCAAATAAAAGTATGTCGTTTTTCTGAGAAGTTCCGATTGTATGAAGAAAGACTTGATTGCTTGTTAATGTCTTTTCATCTCTTTTAATATAAATAATATTCTTTGAGTTTTTAGACCATATAAATTGTCCGTCCGTCCCGGAAATTTTATCTGACAGGTTTTTTCCGCTTATTAGATGTTTAACTTTAATTGTGTATTCTCTGCGTCCATTGATATCTTCAGCGTATGCCAACATTTGGTTGTCTTTGGAAGGTGAGACACCCGAAACTTGATAGAACTTTTTATTTTTAGCTAATTTATTGATATCTAAAATCAATTCTTTCTTTGAATTTTTTTTCTTTGATCGATAGTATTTTCTATACTCATTTTTTTTTAGGGATTCTGAAAAATAAAAAAATCCATCTCTTTCAATCTTCAATGACTCATCTTTAACTGGTATGTAACCATTTAGTTTCTTGAAGTAATTTTTAGAAATACTTGATTGGGTTTTGATCCAATCATCATGGTAAGCGCGCTCAGTTTTTAAATAGTCTAGAACTGCCTTATTTTTTCTAGTGTCATCTCTGAGCCAATAATAGTTATCAATTCTTGAGTCGTTATGTTTTTTTAAAACCTTCTTGACTTTTTTAGCTTTAGGTAATGTCTTCATAATATTTAATTGTCTTTTATTCTTTGATCTTTATAATCCGCAACCATTAAGGATGATTATTTTAAAAACTTTCAATTTCTAAGGAGCTCTATATGAAATTTTTCCATCACCTCTTAATTGCATTATTTTTATTTTCCGCAAACTTTTTTGCTCAATCTGACAATGAAGATTATACGCTCGAGGAGATAATTGTAACCGCTCAAAAAACAGAAAAATCACTACAAGATGTTCCTATTGCTGTTTCTGCTTTATCAGCTGATGATTTGGCTTTAAGACAAGCAGTAAGATTCACTGATTTGCAACTTAATGTTCCTAACCTAAGTTACTCAGAGACTAACTTTGGTGGGAGTTCGGTGTCTATTAGAGGTATTGGAAGACTTGCCACAGGAATTTCTTTTGACCAGTCAGTGACCACTCATATAAACGAATCTCCTTGGGGAGAAAATACTAATGTTGCAACTATGTTTGATATGGACAGAGTGGAAGTACTAAGAGGTCCACAAGGAACATTATTTGGAAGAGGGACTACTGCAGGATTAGTTAATCTAGTTACTAAAAGACCTTCTGTGGATTCTGGTGTTGAAGGCTATGCTGGTTACACTGCTGGAGAATACGATCTTCAGGTTTTTGAAGGCGCTGTAAATATTCCTTTAGATGATAATTTTGCAGTTAGAGCTGCTTATACTCAAACTGAGAGGGATGGATTTACCGAAAATTTATACGCTCCAGTGGGTGGAACGTTTGATGGAAGAGAACATTACGTAGGAAGAATCTCTTTACGATACGACACAGGAAACACTGTGATCGACTACATGTATCAAGAACACGAAGAGGAAAGTACCAGAACTTTGAGAACTAATTACGTTTGTACGCCAAGTGCCAATATTGCAAGAGGTTGTACTTTGGATGGAGAGGGTATTGGAATTGCCAATCCTGCGGCTACTTACAACGGAATTCTAGCTGCGGTATTTTTAGAATCTGCTCCTTTAGGTGCCAATACGGCTGCTTATACAGCTTTTGGTTTAAATGATGCTCCTAGACCTGACAATATGACTTTGCGACAGACGCACAGCGATTTTGTTCCAATCTTTGATCGCCAATCTGGAACTCATCAATTAACTATTTCTCACGATCTTGAGAAAGGAAGGTTATCTTTAAATATGATGAACAGAGAATCTTCTGAATATACAAGAATGGATACAACTCTAGCTGTTGAACCTTTGCTTGGAGCGAAGGTATCTGATAATCCTCTCACTTACGTTGGAGGCCTAGTAAGCGTAGACATGTTAGATCATTGTGTAGCAGATCAGTGTGGAACAAAAGGACCAACTCAAGCAGAAAGATTAAGCGGTCAATCAGGTAAATACGTTTTACAAACTACCAACAGAAACTCTTTCATTGATGGGTCCAGTAACGAACAACTTACCGAGTATTTAGAGCTTAAATACAGTTCTGATCTAGATGGAATTTTTAATTACATCGTGGGTGTAAATCATTACGGGCATTACGAAGACGATAGTTACTTAACTTCTTCTTCACCTCTAACATTGTTAGGGGAAGCTCAATTCTTTGTCCCAACCACATTTGGAAATATCAATGAGTACGCATTAGAAGCAAGCGGTTTATTTGGAGAGCTTTACTTCGACGTTCAAGATAACTTAAGAATTACTCTTGGATTACGTTACGGGGAAGAAAAGAAAATTAATGACATCGTTACCACTAATTACGGACAAGCAAGAAATGTTGGCGCATTTGCAGGCGTTCCTTGGTTATTGGTGGACGGCGATTTGTATAACTGTTTTGAAGGCATTGCTGGAGCATTTGGACTTGCTCCAGATCAAGCAGTCATCGGTCAAATATTAACCGGTCAAGCAAGTAACGGTTGTGGGGTAGGCGAGCAGGAAACTGTGGATCTATATGGAGTATCTGCGCAAGTAAATGCTGCTTCAGCAGCATTAGCTGGCGGTATTGCTGCTGCTGGCCAAATTACTGATCCTCAACAACAAGCTCTTGCTACCGGAACAGCTTATGCAACTTATTTCATGTCAGTAAAAGACTTAGTTCCAGCGCTTTACGACAGAAGTGAAGATTACAACAAGCCTGGATGGGAGTCGTATCAAAAAAATAAACTTGATTACACAACCACTGCAGGAAGATTAATCGTTGATTACGCATTCGGTGATGATTCTCTATTGTACGGATCTTACTCTAGAGGTACAAAACCAGCTGGTATCAATCCTCCAATTAATCCAAGGATTTATGAAAAAGGTTTGATTCCTGCTAACACAGTTGAAGAGAAAGTTGATTCGTTCGAAATTGGTATCAAGTCAATTTTGCTTGGCGGTCAAATGCGACTTAACACTTCTTTGTTCTATAACAAATACACCGATATGCAGATATCGAGGATTCTAGCGACCACAACTTTTAACTTTAATATCGATTCAGAAAACTACGGTGCTGAAATTGAAATGGATTACGTTCCAGCAGCAGCTCCTAATTTAAGATTAGATTTTATGTTTGCATACATTAAAACTAAGATCATGGATGATGCGTTAACGATTGATCCATTTAATATTGCTGCCGAAGGCACCAAATATTTTGATGCTAAAAATACTGTCTACAAATGCATCGATTTGTTTTACGAAGGTGAAGGTTGTGTTGCAAACACATTTATCGCTGATAAAGATCTTGTAAACGCAGCTCAAACAGTCTTAGCTAGTTTGGATGCTTGGTTGCCGGTTCCCGGAACTACTCAAGCTGATGGTCATCCGATCTACATGTCCAGGGTAGCATTATCAGCTCTTGGAATACCTACTACGACTGGAGTTAAACAAAGTATTGATGGCAATAGACTTCCTAACACTCCTGAATTAACTACTTCTCTAGGTCTTTCCTATAACTTTGAGGTAGGCAACGGTATTTCTGTAGTTCCAAACATTTATTACTATTATCAAAGTGATATGTACGTAAATGAATTCAATAACGATATTTACGGAAAAGTTGATGCTTGGGATGAACTTAATATTGGGTTAACTGTAGGAGATATTGAAAACCAATGGTATTTCAGATTTTTCTCAAGAAATGCGCTTGATGAAGATAACATTACTTGGAAATACAACTCTACCGATGTGACAGGAAATTTCCAAAGTTACTTCTTGAGAGACCCAAGAGTAACTGGAATAGAGTACAGATATAGATTCTAGAATTATATGTAGATTAAAAAACCCCTTTTAGTAACAAAGGGGTTTTTTTATTCTATTTTTAAATTTTAAAAATAAATAAAATCGTTTTATTTTTGCTTAATTTAAGATAAATTGAACATTCAAATACCTAAAAAGGGAGATTTTAGGTTATTCCTACAAGGACGTTAAACTCAAAACAAAAAGGGGAATGTTATGAGTGTTAGAAATTTATCTACGTCCTTTCTTGTCCTGACGTTAATTTTTACTGGTATAGCCTTTTCTCAAGACAGCGGTCTTGAAGAAGTAACAGTCACAGCGCAAAGACAGGAACAAAGTCTTCAAGACATACCATTAGCTGTATCAGCTCTTACTGAAGACGATTTATTTGATCAACAAATTGAAGGTCCCAGCGATCTGCAATTAACTGTACCTAGCTTGAGGTTTGGATCTGACCAATTCTCTGGTGGAGGTGGTTTCGAAATCAGGGGGGTTACTAACCTTGCTGTTTCTGCGACTGCTGATGCCGGTGTAGCAACTCACGTTAACGATTTAGCTATTGGATCTACTACTCTGCAAGATGGTAACTTCTTTGATATGCAAAGAATTGAGGTCATAAGAGGACCTGCTGGAACTTTATTTGGACAAAATTCCGTAGGTGGTGCCTTGAACTTTATCACCGCTAAAGGTGATACTTCAGGTTTCTACGGTAATGTTAGAGCAGATGTTGGCGATTACGGCAGATTAGGAACTACAGCGGTTTTTAACATTCCTTTAGATGACAAAGTTGCTTTGAGAATTGCAACGAATACTTTAGTTCAGGACGGCTTAATAGAAAATACTTATAAAGGTTCTGGTGGATTTCAAAATACAGACAATAGAAATCAATCAGCATATCGAATGACTTTAACCGTTGAAGCTACTGACAACACTACTATTAATGTTGTTCATCAAGGATCTATAGAAGATTCAAACAGAAACTTATTTGCTGGTACATGGTGTGATCGAGATCCATCGCTCGTTGTCGGTTGTACCCCAGTTGAAGTCCAGAATCAAAAATTTGAAATTACTCATCCAATGGGTACTTTTGTTGAAAACCTTCTTGTTGCTATGGGAGTGCTTGATTTTACTCCTGTGACAGATATGAGTGGTGCTCCACAAGAATTCTGGCAAGTTAATCAAAGAGGAGCTCCTCTTTATCAAGTTGATGAGTACCTCACTCAGCTTATTATTGAGCATAAAATTAATGATGACTTAAGCTTAACTGCAGCTGCATCAAGAAAAGATAGAAAATTTTTAAGACAAAGTTCTTATGCATCCCCAACTCTGCAAGCTTTAAGATTTAAAGACACTCCTGCATCTCCTGGTGGGTTAGTTGTGATGTCTGGTTACAGTCCTGGCAGAGATGGAGGTTTTGCTTCAAATCCTGCAGGATGTGACGATGTCACCGCTGGTTTATATGGTTTATATGGTGGATGTGTATTAGATACTCTTAGTTATCCAACTGGATTTGACCATTCAAACGCACTGGCTGATACCGATAGTGTCGAAATGAAAATTTCATCCGATTACGATGGCAATCATAATTTCTTAATTGGTTTAAATTACACAGATACTTTTTCTGATAATCACTACGATGTTGGAGCTACAGGATTGGATGCATTGGCGTATAAACCTCCTTCACTCTATGTAGGACCAACCAACGCAGCTTTGGGTATCCAACTTTATCCATCTCTTTATAGAACAGATTCATTGAATACAATTACTTCCTCATCTATTTTTGGAGAGTATTATTTTCAAGCAAGAGAAGATTTAAGATTAACCTTTGGTCTTAGGTACAACGAAGATTATAAAGAAAGTTTATCTAGACAGGCTTTTGTAAACGTCGCTGGATATGCTCCTGGAGCAATTTCTGATGGTGCTGCTGCAGCAATAGTTGGTGAATTACCATCTTCTGCTCAAACTGATCCGTTGATTGCCGGAATGGCACAAACTGTTGCAGGTCAACAAGCAGGATTACTTCCTGCTGGTGCTGCTGCTGCTTTATGGGAAAGCGTATTTTGTCCTTCTAACGGCGGATTCTGTGCATTAGCTGGCTCTATACCTGACTACGGTGAAGTTTATAGAACTACAACAGGATTTGATCCTGAAATGGAATTTAGCTCAACTACCGGTAGATTTGTAGTTGATTATTTCATCAACGATGATTCCATGATGTATGCCTCTATTTCTAAAGGATTTAAAGGTGGGGGTATTAACCCTGCGGTTGATCCTATAGTTTTCCCTAACGTTCCTCTTGCATTCCCAGAAACAAATGTCTGGAACGTTGAAATTGGATTCAAAAACGAATTTCCTGATGCTGGCGTAAGATTTAACGCAGCTGTATTTGCATCTCAATTCGATGGATATCACGTAACAAAAATTATTAAGAAAACATCTCTTAACGAAGGTGTTGACGTAGATATTATGGGTGCTGAGTTTGATTTACTATACGTACCACCCTCAGTTCCTGGTTTAAGCGTAAATGCTAGTTTAAGTTTTACTCAATCAACTATTGCTGATGGCGAATCTGCTCTTGACCCGCATAACCACGATCTTCAACTTACAGGTGGTGGCAAAGATTGGCATTTAATGAAAGATGTTGAATCTGAGTTCTTTATTGTCAAGAAAGAGGCTCTAGCAGCTATATGGAATTCTTGGTTAACAGAAACTGTAACTGGTGGTGCCGCTACTACTCCTTTAGATGGAATTGTTGCAGCTTCTGCTGGAACTGTTTCAACTGAAGATCTTATGGCCGGATTAATTCCAGCTGAATTTCACGGTGACAGAACATTAGGTCAACCGACTCCAGTGAGTTACTTAGTTCCTGCTTTAGGACTTACACCTGCAGAAGGACACTTACCATCATTAGCGGATAGAAGTGCACTTGGAACGATGGCTCAACTTCATGGATTTAATTTGAATCCAGCTGCGCCAGATATACAAGATGGTCTTGATTCTGATTTGTCTGGAAACCAATTAGTTCACCCAGACGTAATGGCAAATGTTGGACTTGGTTATGAACTTGATGCTGGACCTGTAATGGTTAACTTTAGATTGGACTATTATTATCAAGGTTCTAGATACGTTCGTATCTTCAATCTTCCAAGTGATAAGTTAGATCCATGGAACGAACTTTCAGCTCAGATCACAGTTACTCCATCTGATAAAGCTTGGTTTGTTTCATTCTATGGTCAAAATATTACCGATGAAGAAAACATTGACTTTATGGGTCTAGGAAGTTCAGCTGTTGGTAATACAAGAGGAATTGCTGCAAGAGAAAGAGCTCGTTACGGAGTTAGAGCTGGATACAATTTCTAAAGCAAAACTTAACCTACAAAAAACCCTGCTTAATTGCAGGGTTTTTTCTTTTATTTGAAGGCTTAGCTATACAATATAATTGTTTTTGAATTCACAAAGTTTTTCTTGACTATAAGGTAAATTATAAAAATCAAATAAAAAAATATTTAACTTTTTCAGTAATTAGGTTAGATTAGCTGTAGTTAAATTGATTTAAATAAACAAGGGAGTGTTTATGTTAAACTTCACGTCTAAAAGCTTTGTTTTATTAGCTTTATTTTCATTCAGTCCAGTATACTTTTCTCAAGACAGCGGTTCTTCGTTGGAAGAAGTAATAGTTACAGCACAAAGGCAAGCCCAAAGCCTTCAAGATGTCCCATTGGCAGTGTCTTCTTTATCAAATAAAGATTTACTTGAACAACAAATAGAAACACCAGGAGATTTAGCACTTACGGTGCCTTCATTAAGATTTTCCGGCTCAAGATTTGGGGGCGCAGGAGGTTTTGAAATTAGAGGGATTACAAATTTAGCAACTTCTACAACTGCTGATGCCGGTGTAGCTGTTCATATAAATGATTTAGCTATTGGTGTTGGAGCGCTTCAAAGTAACAGGATCATGGATATGAGTCGTGTTGAGGTAATTAGAGGACCTGCGGGTACACTTTTCGGTGCTAGTGCTGTTGGTGGTTCGATAAACTTCATAACAAATAAAGCAGAAGTAGATAGTTTTTATGGAAGCACGAAAATTGATTTGGGAGATTACGGCAGGCTTGGCACAGATACTGTTTTTAATATTCCTTTAGATGATTCTGTTGCCCTAAGAATTGCAGCTTCCACCTTAAAACAAGACGGTTTAATTGAAAATATTTATAAAGATGGTTTCCAAGATTTGGATAATAGAAATGATAGATCATATCGAGCAACTTTAACTTTTGAAGCTTCAGACGCTACAACGATTCATTTAATTCACGATGTTTACGATGAGGATTCAAATAGAAATGTTTTTGTTGGTCGTTATTGTGTTCAAGCAGCATCTATGATTGATGGATGTTTGAGGGTAAACATAGAAGACCAGAAATTTGAAGTTCCTCACCCTCAAGGAACCTTAACACCTAACTTACTTTTACTTGCAGGAGTAGACAATCCTACTACATCAAGTGATCTTTCTGGGGTGCCCCAAGAATGGTGGCAGGCTAACGAGAGAGGTACTCCAATTTACGATGCTGAGATCGAAACAACTCAATTATTGATTGAGCATGAATTAGAAGATATGACTGTTAACATTGGAATACAAAGAAGATTGAGGGATTTCCTAAGAAGAAGTTCTTATGCTTCTCCAGATTTAGTTAAAGAAAGATTTAATGTAACTCCTGTTACCCCAGGAGGACTTGTTCAGATGTCCGGATACGGTCCTGGATGTGATTTACTAAGCGGTACTCAAGGTGTTACTGGTGGATGTATAGCAGACACCATAAATTACGATACCTCATACGATAACAATTATTCTTACGATCAAGTTGACGTAATTGAATTTAAGTTGGTGTCGGACTTTGACGGACAACATAACTTTTTATTCGGAGCTAATTATGCAGATACATTTGTTGATTCAAGTTATGAGGTAATTGCACCTGGACTTGATGTTTTGGCTCTGCAAACCCCAGCTGCTTTCTTACCTTTAGCAGCGCAACCTTTGGCTGCTGTTGGTATTCAAGCGTATCCTGGAAACTTCAATACTATTACAAACACAAGCATTGAGAACCAATCTGTTTTTGGAGAATATTACTTTCAAGCAAGAGATGATTTAAGATTCACTTTTGGATTGAGATATTCTGAAGATAAAAAGGCTGCTCCACAAGGAGTTTACTTCCTTAATGTGCTTGGTTTCAGGCAAGGAGTTATATCAGATGCGCAGGCTGCAGCCGTAACAGATGGCGCCGTCCCAACGGCAGCTGCTTGGGAAGCTACATTCTGTCCAGACGTTGGTAACTTCTGTCCTGTAGCTGGAGCTCTTCCTACTATTGGTTCAGATTACGCAGCATTAGGTTTACCAAGTGAAGTTGATTTTGCTGCATTTACAGGAAGATTCGTAATTGATTATTTTATAAATGAAGATTCAATGATGTACGTTTCATTAAATAAAGGTTTCAAAGGAGGAGGAATTAACCCTGCGATAGATCCAGCTGTCTTTCCAGACACTCCTCTTGCTTTTCCTGAGTCAGATGTTATTGGCTTTGAAATAGGTTTCAAAAATGAATTTCCTGATCAAGGCGTAAGGTTTAATGTTTCAGCATTCTACAATGCCTTTGAAAATTATCATGTCACCAAGTTAGTAAATAGGGTTGCCTTAAATGAAGGTTTAGATGTGGACATCATGGGTCTGGAAGCAGATTTATTGTATGTACCTCCATCAGTTCCAGAATTCTCATTAAATGCCAACTTCTCTTATATCTCTTCAGAGATAGCTGATGGTACTTCACAAATTAATCCTGTAAACAAGGATTTACAATTAACGGGTGGAGGCGCTTTATGGCACCAAGTTATGGATGCTCAAAGTAATAGGTTTATTATTACTAAGGAAGCTATGGGTGCTATTTATTCTTCTTGGCTAGCTGAAGCAACTACTCTAGGGCAAGCAGTAACTCCATTAGATGGAATTGTAGCTCTAACTGGTGGTGCCACACAGACAGCAGCTTTATTGGCTAACATTATTCCAATAGAGTTTCACGGAGATAGATCATATGGAGCACAAACACCAGTTAGCTATTTTGCGCCAGCATTAGGAGTTTTACCTTCAGCAGGTCATCTACCTTCTATTGTTGGAACAAGAAGCACTCTGCAGGTGATGGCGCAACTTCATGGATATGATCTTGTTGATGGAACAGATATAAAGGACGGCCTAGAGCAGGATATTTCTGGAAATCAACTGACACATCCTGATTTGACAGCTTCAGTTGGTGCGGCTTATTTACTAGATGCTGGACCAATTAATGTTAATTTCAGATTAGATTATTATTACAGAGGAGAAAGATATATTTCTCAATTTAATTTACCTAGCGATAAGTTGAGTGGTTGGGATGAAATAAATGCTCAAATAACTCTTGCACCATCTGATAATGCCTGGTTTGTTCAGTTTTATGGGCAAAACATAACTGATGAGCAAAACTTAGAATTTTTGAATATTAGTGATCAAAATGAAGGTTATGTAAATACTATAATTGGAAGAGAAAGAGCTAGATACGGAATACGTGCTGGTTACAATTTCTAAAATAAAGTAGCATTAAAAAAAACCCCACTTTAATGTGGGGTTTTTTTATAATAAACGATCAGATATTGAATAATTCCATTTACATGAAAATTTTAAACAACATCTCTGGAATATTAATTCTTTTAAATATTGCTGACCAAATATTATCTTCAAGCAGTTTAATACCAGAAAATATTTATTTTAATATCTTCGTTATTGCCTCTTATTGTTTTTTCGTTTTTGAATTTGTCTGCAGAATAATCTTTGAGAGAAAATTCTCTTTTTTATTGTTACTCGATTTAATTGTATTAATCAATTACATTTTCCTGGGATTCTATGATTTAAGAATATTAAGAATCTTCAGGGTGTATTCGATTTATAGCAATCATAAGATGTTGCTTCCTACAAACACTTTGTTAAGGACCGTATATAACCAACGTTTAGCGTTATTAGGGTCTCAGATAATGGTTTTTTCTGTTCTGTTGATTTTTTCTACTTTAATTCACTTTATTGAAAGGGATATAAACCCTGAATACTTTGGATCCATTCTTAACTCAATGTGGTTTGGAATAGCTACCTTAACAACAGTAGGATATGGGGATGTAACTCCTTCATCTCCTTTAGGTCAAGTTTTAACATCTTTAACGATGTTTTTAGGTATAGGAATGTTTGCATTACCTGCAGCAATCTTAGCTTCAGCTTATTATGAGGAAATTCAAAAAAGAAACTTTCTTATCACGATGGAAACAATTTCAAGTATTCCATTATTCTCTATGTTGCCAATAGGTGCTTTAAGTAAAATTAATGATAAGTTGGTTGCGGAAATTTATCCTGCTAAAAGAAAAATTATTGAAAAAGGTGATGAGGCAGATTGCATGTATATTATTGAGTTTGGTTCGGTGCAAGTTGAAATTGAATCACCTGTGACCTTGGGACAGGGTGATTATTTTGGTGAAAAAGGAATACTATCTAAAGATGTTCGAAATGCCTCGATAAGCTCCTTAGAAGAAGTTAAATTACTTTCGCTATCTAAAGAAGCTTTGGAAGAATTAATGGAAGAGTATCCACATCTCTTTGAAGAACTTGAAAAGGTAAGTTTAGATAGAACCGGTTAATTAAACGAATAAGAAAATTTTGTACTCAGACCTTGATCATCTTCAACAGCATTTAATATAGGTTCTGAATCGTAAGCAATATCGTACTGCAGACTGATACTAAATTTTTCATTAACTTTAAAATTAAAAGCCATTAAGAAACTTGTTTTGTAATCGTTAAAATCTAATATATCGGGCTGATAATAAATAGTTGTATTGAAGTTAACGTTTTCAGCGATTTCAAAATTATCATGAAAATAAAGAGAGAATCTTGTTGCATCAGTGATTGAATCTTCTAAATCAGTTTCCTCTTCATAAATAACGCCTGCTCCAAATCTCATTTGATCATCTATGATCGTTCTTAGACCGGTACCAAATAAGTTTCTCTCTCTGAATAACCTAAAAGGATTTTTAGCGGACTGGATAAAGAATTCAGTATGGTATTGATTGTATGTTTCAAAGACAGATCTTATATGAATGAGTTGCGATATATCTGTGACGTTTTGATTAATTTTCCTTTCAGACTTTCTTAGAATCATGAAATTCTCGACATCATCAAGATTGTAGTCAAATCTTAGATCAAAAGAATAGAAATCTCTGTCTCTATTTCCTCTAGAGGCATTTAAAGAAAAACCAAGACCGGCAAAAAAACCTTCTTTACCCTCGTTTCTTAACTCTTCTATGTTCACAATAGTCTGAGAAATAGCTATTGACGGCAAAAATAGTGCAATAAAGAGGAGTTTACTTAGTTGTTGCAACATATGCTCCATTCCAATTTGGATCAGCTAAATTAAGCTTCATGTCTTTAATTCTGTCTTTAAAAATAGCGTAGTATAAATCAAACTCTGTAACTTGTTGCTCCCATTTCTCAATAAAATTTAAAGCTATATCCCATTTTTGATTTCTGTAATTATTAAGAAATTCTTCATGATCTTTACTGAACTCGGATAATTTTCCATCTTTCAAAGAGAATTTATCAAAAGAAGTATAAATTTTTACAGGTTCATTTTTTCCTTTCACTTGAATTAGATCTAATTCGAAAAGATTTGTATTTGATTTAAGACCATTCACTGTTTCTTGTCCAAGAATCCTCTGAAATCCATAAGTTCCAGATTGACCTTCTAATCTTGAAGCTAGGTTTACAGGGTCACCTAAGACCGTGTAATCAAACCTTTTTTCTGAACCCATATTTCCAACAATACATTCACCGGTATTGATTCCGATACCAATTTTTAGTTCCATTCCTTTTTGTTTTTCAAATTCAATATTAAATTCCTTTAACGCTTTTTCCATATCAAAAGAAGCTTTTAAAGCTAAATCGGTATGATTGTCTTGATCTGTGGGTGCATTCCAAAAGGCCATAATGCAATCTCCCATATATTTATCAATCGTGCCTGCGTTATCTAAAATTTCATTTGATAGTACTGTAAGGAGGTTATTTATAAGTTCCGTTAGCTCTTCAGGGTTGGATTTATAACTTTCTGATATGGCTGTAAATCCTCTGATATCAGAAAATAGAAAGGTCATATTCTTCTTCTCTCCACCAAGCTTCAGCGACTCGCTTGATTCAGCAAGTCTAGAAACCATTTCCGGGGCTAAATATTGAGAGAATGCCGTTCTAACCTTACTTCTTTCTAATTCAGTAAAAAGAAAATTAAAGAAAGTGATTATTAAGTAACTTGTTAAGCATATTATTAAAGGAGAAATAGGATCTATTAAATAATCTAATTCGTTGAAACCATAGAAAGAACCATAAAGGCTGCTTAAATTTGCTACTAAAAATGTTATCAAGCCTCCGATAGGACCAAAATATTGAATGATTAAGCAAATCAAAATAGAAAAAAGTAAGCCAAATAAAAACTCTGCTCCTTCCATCCAATCTGGTCTAACTAAAAAATCTCCATTTATAATTTGTTGAATTCCTTGAGCAATGATCGTGACACCAGGTATATCGTTCTCAAGAGACGTATTTCTAATATCTAGCAGTCCTGACGCACTTGTGCCTACAAGGACAATCTTTCCTGCAAAGAATTCTTTATCGTAAGCATTATTTATGACTTCAAAAGCTGGAATAATGTTCAAATTTTTTTTAAATGTTGAATGTAGCCAGAGGTAACCGTTTGAATTAGTTGGAATTATTACGTTTCCAAGTTTTACGTTGTTGATACCAGTACTTTCACCAAATGCTAACTCTCCTGATGCATTAGACGACTTGATTTGATACGTGCTTGCTCCTATCGCAACCCTTAAGGTTTCCAGCATCAAAGATGGTACTATCTGTCCATTCACTACTTCAAATGTTGGCAGGCTTCTGACAATGCTTGAATTTCCTCCAATACTCATAGACCCAACTCCAGCAGAAGAATCAATTAAAGTGGGTAAATTGTTTTGCATGCCCGTGTATTTAGGAAGAAATTCTTTTGGTGAGTCACCTTGTATTATTAGGCCGTATTTAGGTGATATATCTTCAGTTATTAATTTATTATTTGGTGCACTTCCCAGAACAACAGTAGAGTGTGATTCCATAGACTCTGCAAAAACTCTGTCATTTGGTTTTATTTTTTTTAACTCTTTAATAAGATCAGAATTTGCTGAATATTGCTCAGAAAGAACGTCACTTCCAGTTCTATCTCTTTCAGCAAAAACGATATCAAATGATGTAGTGAGAGCCTGCTCTGTATTAGTAACTAATCTAGATAATAGATCTCTAGACCATGGCCATTGACCTAGATTATTTAGCGACTGATCATCAATATCAATTATTACAACGGGATCATCTTCTAACTTATCCCTTGGGCTTATTTGTTGCAAAGTATCGAAAGCAAACAATCTTAAATCATTAAAAATATTTAATGGATTCGCTAAAGGAATTAACGCTATTAAAATAGCTAAAGGTAGAAGTAATTTTTTATAAATGTTCTTCATTTTCTTTAAATAAAACCTTTATAATTGACGCCTTGTCATGTTTGTTAGATATATTTTATTACTATTTATCTATTGTTTCGGTGTTTTTGTATTAGCGCAAAACGTACCACCGACTATATCGGATCCTGAGCAATTAGAAACCATTAGAAAAGAAAGGCAAGCTATTTTTGATGAATTAATAGAGGATCCAACTAATCAAGGTAATTTATTTAAATACGCCAACCTATCAATTATTTTAGGAGATTTAGAGGCTGCGATAGGGGTTTTTGAACAAATGCTAATTTACGATCCTACTCTGGCAAGAATCAGGCTAGAACTAGGAGTGCTTTATTTCAGGCTAGAAGCTTACGCTCCAGCAAAACTATACCTTAATAGTGTAAAAGACTATGATCCACCTCAGGAAGTTATTACAAAAGTTGAATCCTTTTTGGCAGCTATCGAAGAACAGGAAAAACCACTGACAGTTAATCAATTGATGACTTTTGGACTTGCTAGCTCTACAAATGCCAACGCCGGTATAGATGCCGATATTATAGAAATTGCTGGTTTTCCTCTTGAGGTTTCTCCTGATTCAAAACCGCAATCTGATTCAAAATTTTCTGTCAATTACAATTTATCTTTGACTCAAAATTTGAATAACCCTCGCGGTGATGCAATTAATTATTTTCTTGCAGTTGCAACCACCTATCAATCTAGATTTACACAATTTGATCAAAGAAGTTTTGTTTTTGGTTTAAATAGTAGATTAGATGTAGAGGAGGGTAGTTTAGGAGTACTAAAAAATCCATCGGTAACTCCAAGTTTTACGAGAATTCAAGTTTACTTACAAGGAGAGCCCCTGCTTGAATCTAATGCTTTCAGCGTGAGTCACTCCGGATCTTTATCGAACGGTTCTGTTTTTGAATATGGTTTTAACGTAGATAAAAGAAATTTTATTGGGTTAGACGCAAAGAGCGGTTATCGATACGGAACCTTTGTAAATAATACCTTTAATCTTTCGAATAATAACTCCAGTTGGACTATGAATATTTTCTCAGATAAATACGAAGCCAATCAAAAATTTGAGTCTTTTAGACAATGGGGTTTTGGTTTTAATTATAGAATGCCTCTCCCAGATGCATGGGTTATGGCTACAAATTATGATTGGTCTACTAAAAACTATCTTGCTCCTAATGGTCCTCTTGGAACAAGAAAAGACATTAACGAATCATCAGATTTAACCTTTTCAAGACTTTATATAAATTGTTTGTCTATGAATATTTTTCTAAAACCGTTTGATAATAGAAGCAGCATTGATATATTTTCAAGAAGTAACACTGATGTAGGTGTGAACCTTTCTTATCTCTGCTTAAATAACTAAACTTAAATTTTACTTGAGTATATAATCCGCTGATGAATCAAATAATTCAATTTTTCTTAAAGATTAGAAATAGTAGTTTTTTTAATGGAATCGTAATTTTTGTAATCATAGGATCTGCTATTTATGCAGGAGTAAGCTCTTACGATCTATCAGATGACTACGTTGGAATTTTAAATTTCTTAGATACTGCAATCACAGTTTTCTTTTTGATAGAGATAATAATAAGAATTGTCGCAGAGAGATCTTTAATTAAATTTTTCCAAAGTGGATGGAACATATTTGATTTCATAATTGTCACAGTCAGCTTAATTCCTATTACTGGAGGAGAAACAGCCTTTGTAGCAAGGTTGCTTAGAATAGTAAGAGTATTAAGAATTATCACAGTCGTTCCTGCCTTAAAGAAAATTGTAGATGCCTTATTTGAGACTCTTCCAAGAGTAGGTTTTGTTGCACTTCTAATGTTCATTTTTATATACATATGGGCTGCTATAGGTACATTAGTTTTCGGGACCACAGATCCAGAGCATTGGGGCAATATTGGCCTTGCAATGCTCACTCTTGCACAGGTTGCTACTTACGATGATTGGGCAGCGGTTATGAAAGATATTATTGAGGTGTTTCCTTGGGTATGGATTTATTTCATTAGTTTCATTCTACTTAACGCTGTAATAATGCTGAATATGGTAATAGGTATCATTGTTGATGTTATGTCGAAGAAATCCAGCAGCGGTCAACTAAGCGCAGATGAGAATCAATAATTATTTGGTTCTTTTAATATCTCTAACTTTACTTTCTTGCACATACGAAAAAGTTGTAAAAAACTCTATGTATGATTTGGATGAGTTTGATGCTTGTTATTTAGATCACAAATCATCTTTAGATGAAGATAAACAAAAATACCTTGATATGCTTATAAAGCTCAGAAAATACAATTGCACTCGCTACTATGAACTTTTTGTTAGAGGAACAATAATTCAGGGTTACTAGAACCAGAAAATCAGCAGCAATGGAGTTGATATTGCAATGATAAGTAGCTCCAAAGGTAAACCAAGTTTCCAATAGTCTCCAAATTTATAATTACCAGGCCCCATCACTAAAGTATTACATTGATGACCTATTGGTGAAAGAAAAGCACAGCTTGCACCAATGGCAACGCACATCAAGAAAGGTTCAGTAGGGTAGCCTAACTGATTAGCTATGGTTACTGATATTGGTCCCATGATAACTGCTGTAGCTGCATTATTAATGACATCGGATAAACACATGGTTGCAACCATTAAAATAATTAAAGTGCCTACTAAACCAAATTGAATCGATTGAGTAGCTATAGCAGATGCAAGAATATTAGTCAGACCACTGTTATACAATGCATCGCCTATTGGGATCATGGCTCCAAGTAATACAATAACAGGCCATTCAATGTGCCTATACAGCATGTTTGGCTTTAATAACTTAGAGGCAACAAAAGCTAAAACACACAGCAAAAATGCTATAACAACATTTAAAAAATTTGTGATAACAAGGAGTAAGCTAAATGAAAATAAACCTAGCGACAAAAGAATTTTAGAGTCATCTTTTATCACATCTAGCTCTCTTTGCCACAAAGGCATTAGGCCTAGATCCTGCATTTTTTGGCTTGTATCTTTTTGCTCTTCCCTCGTTGCAATTAATAATACATCTCCAGATTTGAAGTGCTCGTTTGATAAACTTCCTTGAAAATTTGTTCCTTTTCTCCAAAGCCCTAAAATAGCCATTTGTCTTCCTGCCATTGTAGAAAAATAGTCTATAGTTCTTCCTATCAATCTAGAGCCAGGAGAAATCATAGTTTCAATTTCACCAAAACTTCCTGAATCTAGATCTTTTATTTCAGTTCTAAGGGATAGTCCATATTTTTCTTGGAGACTAGACACTTCTTCAGGATTAATTTTTAAAAGCAATATTTGTGATTCTTTTAATACATCAAAATTACTTAATATTTCTCTAGCATCTGAGGACTCATTTACAGACCCGATAAGAACGATGTCAGATCCTAACTCTTTCCTAAACTCTTGGGTTCTTTTACCAATAAGTTCACTATCTTTATTTATTACTAATTCCACTAAATATTCATTAATATCTACTAAAGAGGAAGAGTCATTTTCTCCAGATCTATTTTTTACAAGAATGAATCCTAATAATGCTATGAAAACCAAACCACCAATGCTTACAGGTAATCCTGCATAGGCAAAATCAAAGAATTCAAAGCCTTGATCGGAATATTGATCTCTAAATTCGGAAATAATAATATTTGGTGGCGTTCCTATTTTAGTATTCATTCCACCTAAAATTGATGCAAAAGCAAGAGGCATTAAAAATTTAGAAGGGGACCAGCTCATTTTTTGGCATATTCCTAAGGTAACCGGTAGAAGCATTGCCATAGCTCCAATATTGTTCATAAATGAAGACAGTACAACTGCTATTCCCATCAAGATCACAAGAAATTGAAATTCACTACTGGCAATTTTTTGAAGAAGGCTGCCAATTTTTCCTATCAATCCTGAAGCTTCTAAGCCCTTACTTATTAATAATACAAGTGCAACAGTTATCACAGCTGGATGGCCAAATCCAACGAATGCTTCTTTTGCAGGCACAAATCCAAGCACTACTAAAACCGCTAAACTTGTAAGCGCAACTGCATCATAGCGATATCTTCCCCATATAAACATTCCCACCATTACAAAAAGTATGGCTGAAAGTAAGATTTGATTGGTATCCATAAAAGAATAGTTACTTTACATTAAGATGAATTGAATATCATGAAACGATTAGATTTAATTAAAATCTCTTTGATCATAGATAAATTAAGGCTTTTTAGCATTAAATATAGTAAAATTTAATTACCAAATAAGTTTTTGTTAGTTTGACTATGTGTCATTTTGACAATAAAATTCTCTTTTTTCTTAATTATGAGAAAAATATAGGGGAAAACTTCATGGAGTGGGTTTATGAAGACAATAAACATGAAAAAATTTAACAAAGTACTGATCCTTCCTTTGTTACTATTTGTATTAGCCAATTGTGCTGGTACTAACGTTACTACTTATTCTTCTGCGTCAATAATGCTAGATGATTTTATCGAGCAAAATGGAGGAAAAGGAGCAGTAAATGACGAGACAATACATTATCCTTTAGATATTCAAACTTTATCTTGTTCTGAAATGCAGGCAAATAGAATCAGAATTTCTAATTTAATTAACAATCTATCTGAAAGAGTTATCGAGAACTCAAATAGAAGCACTAGCTACTCTACTTATGGCTTAACAAAGCACGATCCTTTGATTGGGACTAGTTTTATTGGTGTCAGTTCAGTTGGGTTAAATCCTGAAGTTACTGAATTCAGAAAGCTTAAATTAGTACTAGAAGAGCTCAATACAACTTCTATCCTCAAGTGTACTCCACCTGAGGTAATGAGAACTCCGTAAACAAATCCTAATTTCCAAGACTACATGGCTATATAATTAATTATGGCCATTCGTCTTGCGTATTTATTCAGTTTTTCATTTCTATTTCTTTATAGTATTTTTACTTTCTTCGGTATTGGTCTTTCACTAGAGCCTGGAATGGAAATTGGTGGTATATCAAGATGGTGTGAAAGGGTAAGCGATAGTATTTTTAGAGAGCCTGTAAATACTCTTACAAACTTAGCTTTTATGGTGACTGGCTTAATAATGTTTCATGTTCTTAATCAAGATGAAGAAAATGTAAATACTTTCCATACCCTGACTCCAATAGCTATTTTGTATGCTTCAGCAGCTATCTTTTTAGGTCCAGGATCTTTTTTAATGCACGGTACTCATACAGAATGGGGTGGATGGGCTGATAACTTGAGTATGGTGATGTACATCGTTATCCCTTGGCTTTATAACTTCAAGGTAATGGCTCAATGGAGCGTAAGTACCTTTTTTAAAATCTATCTAAGTATTATTGTTGCCTATGGTTTAGGTAGATGGTTTCTTGGTGATGGTATGGGGATTGGATTTAGTGTTTATGGTGTATCTATAGGAATATGGGTTGTATCTGAATTCTTATTTAGATTTTGGAGTCAGAGAATGAGATTTATCTCTGGCTTTATAGGTTTTCTTGTAGCAGCTATATTTGGAATCTACCCTCAGGAAATTTTTAGTAATCTTGATCAGTATTGGTGGATCATATTTTTCTGGTTACCCGGACTTGTTTGCAACTCTGAGCCTGATTACGAGCGAAGGCATTTCCCTTGGTATTTTGTTGGGATGTTTTTATATATTTCAGCTTTTGTAATTTGGTTGCAAGGTTATCCAGATCAACCTTTATGTAATCCAGATTCTTTGATTCAACCCCATGGTTTATGGCATATATTGTGTTCGTTAGCCACGTTGAGTTTCTTTGTTTTTTTAAGAACAGAACAAATAAAAAAAAGAGAGGCATAAACCTCTCTTTTTTTAAATAGAACTTATCTTCTCGGCCAAGCTTTAACTGGGATTATTAAGGAAGTATTTAATACTTCTCTCATCCCTTTAACTTTTCTCGAAAATTTTTCAAAAGCTTTTGAAGATGTTTGTTCCGTAGCTCCATCAGTTAAAGTTACAAAATCAGATGCTCCGATATAAACAAAATGAGTAAATTCATCATTACCATATAGCACTCTGTTTAGCCCATATGAGCTTGTAACTGAACCTGATTCAACATTAGATTCCATTAGTTCTGACCAAGCCTCGGCGTACTCTTCTTCGTTTTCTAAGTTCATTCTCATATCATATTTAGTGAATGCACCGTCAACAGTCCAATCATTGGCTTCAAAGATAGGAATAATCGCTAAGTTTGATACAGGGCTTGCGGAACTCAATATTGTTCCAAGCATAGTAGCGGCTTCAGGACAACTTTGCGTTAGTGCTCCTGCTTCTTGGAAGTCTTCCATAGTCATGTAAGAGGCAATAATAAAGTGTGTAGAGTCACTTGCTCCATTTAGCGTTTCTGACATCAATCCTAAGTCGCCTGGAAATTTCTTACCGCAATCAGATGCATGAAACTTATCCAAAGCGGAAACTACACCAACTGGATTCGTTACATTCATGTGATAAAAGACATGCATTGCATGCCTTTCACTTTGTGCAAAGATAAATCCAGATGATATAGAAATTAATAATAATAATTTTTTCATAATTTCTCCTATATTAATGTTACCAATATATATCAATCTGATTACTAAATTGAATCATAATCAAAAATTTTTCGAAGATATCACACAGATTATTTCATTAAGATAAAAAAAAGAGAGACTATGGCCTCTCTTTTTTTTAATTAAATTTTAATTAGGCATATAGTCTTTTACAATAGTTACTAAATTAGTCCCAATAATTTCTCTCACTTTACCTGCTTTTGAAGAAAACTTCTGCATAGACTTTGTAGGAACTCTCTCTTGAAATACTTCCATTGCTGAATCCATATCTGGATATCCACAAAATGCCATGTGAGTTCCATAGCTATCAACTCTTGATCCCGGTCCCCACGCAGCTAATCCCCACGAACCTGGGCAGCGACTATCTTCACTGTTCATCAGATCAGAATAAGCTTTTACGTAAGCAGATGGATCTGATACGTTCATGATCCAAGAGACAAATACTGTATCCTTAAGTGTGTCACCACCGCTAACTACTGGAAAGGCTAGCATTTCATACGTCGAATTTGATATTTCAGACATAGTTTGAAAGTATTTAGTCCATCCAGGACAGGAAGCCCATTGACCGCTCCACTGCAAATAAGACTCATTATTTTCGAATAAGACTGCGTAAGAGTGAGTAGTGACTTCATCTGCATTAAAGTTTTCAGCCATTAATCTAACTACAGCTGATCCTCCAGGACACTCTTGTGAAAGCTTATCTGTAGCTGATAAAACTCCTAAAGGATTATTTGTCTCTATTCCGAAAAAGCCAAAGAAAGGACCATCAGCTGCCCAAACATTGGATAAACTAAAAAAAAGTGTAAAACATAATATTTTTTTCATTTTTTATTCTCCAATTAAATTAATCGAATCTTGCAACGACAGTGCTCATTGAGACCCTTTCAATTGTTACAACACCTTGCACTTTAGATTGAAAGTTTATGAATGCAGGCGAAGGACTCTTTGCATTTCTATGCGAAACTTCAAGATAAGTTTTCATGTCAGGATATCCACAGAAGGTCAAATGAGTTCCCCAAGATGGATTTGTACCTGCTCCAATAGCAACCAATCCCCAAGAACTAGGACAAATTCCTTCGGCAGCAAGTGCAGGCATCAATTGCGCATAAGCTCCTGCAAATTTTGCTGGATCAGTCACAGATATATTAAAAGCCTGAAAAACTGAATCTTTTAGTTGATCTCCACCACCCATTAGAGGAATTCCCATTGAGGAAAAAGTAGTATCCACTACAGGGTTAGTTTTAGAAAAGTACTTAGCCCAACCATCGCAAGAGGATGTGCTGTTCCAATAATCCATAAATTCTTCATTATTTGCAAAAGTACCAACAAATAAATGAGTTGATTCATCGTCTGCATCAAATGTATTAGCTAAAAGAGTAAACCTTCCTGCAGCAGGACAATCTCTGTTTAACTTATTCGCAGCATTTAGAACTGTTAATGGATCTTCAGTAGAAATACCAAAATATCCAACAACAGGGCCGTCGTTGTTTGCATAAGTTAAGGAAGAGAGGATTAAACTTAATAATATAAACTTTATTTTTTTCATATAATCTCCTTATTAGATAACTTAATATACAACATTAGGTAAGTTGATAATTAAAATTATAATAAATTTACAAAAACGTAACATATTATTATTTATAAGTTAGGTGATCATTAAAAGGAGTAAATATGACAGAGGTATTGAAGTTAGAAAATTTGAAGGAGGAGGGTGTAACAATACTTACACTTAACAGACCTGAGGTCTTAAATAGCTTGAATAAAGAACTTGTTGATTCTTTATTAGAAGCTTTTAATGAAATCTATGAGGATAGTTCTATAAGATCAGTGATCATAACTGGAGAAGGTAGAGGTTTTTGTAGTGGCGCTGATCTAGCTGGGGGAGGTTGGCCTCATGATCCTAAATGGTCGCCAGGAGAGTCAACTGCTAATGCTATGGAGATTGGCTTTAATCCTTTAGTTAGAAAAATTGTTGATTGCCCTAAACCAGTTGTTAACGCAATAAATGGTATTTCTGCCGGGGGAGGAGTTGGGTTAGCTCTCTGCGGTGATTTAATAGTTGCTTCTGAGTCTGCAAAATTCAAACTCGTTTTTGGTCCACAACTAGGAATTATTTCTGACGTTGGTGCTTCATGGTTAATTCCAAATTTACTTGGTAGAGCAAGGGCAAACGGAATGGCGCTCTTAGGTGAAGACATCGATTCAAGTAAAGCATTAAATTGGGGATTGATATGGGAAGTAATTCCTGACGATGAATTAAAAGAAAAAGCATTAGAGTATGCAATAAAACTAGCTAATGGATCTATTACCGGATTAAAAGCTATTGTTAGAGCACATGATAATGCTCTTAAAAATACTCTTAACGAGCAGCTCGATTATGAAAGAGATACACAACGAATACTTTGTGATGGGGACGTTTTCAAGGAGGGTGTAACTGCATTTATCGAAAAAAGGAAACCAAATTTTAGAGATATAGAATAATTTCTCATCAAAAGAATAACTACTTCATAGCAAGGCTTTTTTTAATCGAATTTTTCCCAATGAAACTTAGGCAATTTTCTAACGCCTTTATCTATTTGTTCAGCCCAAATATCTGATAATTCCTTAAAAAAAGGAGAATCAAGTTTAAGTTGTTCTTGAAAATCCAAATTAATTTCATCTTTCTTAAAAACAACTAAATCAATAGGAGGTCCTACTGTTAGATCTGATCTCATTGTAGAGTCTAAAGAAAGTAAAGCGACACGAGCCGCATCACCTAGTGAAATATTTTGATAGATCATTCTATCAAGGATGGGTTTACCGTATTTAATCTCTCCGATTTGCAAGTAAGGTTGATCATCAGACATATAAATAAAATTTCCTTCAGGATAAACAAGCAATAGATTTGGATCTTGCCCTTTTATTTGGCCACCAACTATAAAATAAGAACCAAGCATGGCAGATCCCTGATTCAAATTTTCTTGTGTCTTAGATTGATATTCAACGTTTAGTTCGCCAATATAAGTAGCAACCTCCTCTATGTCTGCGCATGTATTTAGGCTTCTTACTGCGTTTTTGGAATCTAAATCTTTTTCAATTCTGTGATAAACAGCTTGTGAGGTAGAAAGATTTCCAGATGTTAAAATTACAAAAGCTCTGTCTCCCACATTAAATGTAAACATTTTTGAGTATGTGCTTATGTTATCAAGTCCAGCATTAGTTCTTGAATCTGAAGCAAATACTAATCCATTATTTATTTTTATTGCTAAACAATAGGTCATTTTTTAATCTAAATGGATGTTATATTCGTTAAAGCGGAGATAAGTAAATAACAAAATGAAACTTTCATGGTCTAAGTATGAGCTATCTAAATCGTACGATGAGTATATTACACCAAAGCGCACTGTTAGAGGTCACTTAAGAAAAATTGGAAATTTTTTTGAATCTCTTTCACATAACGATCTACAAGAACTTGATAGCGCAACAAAATCTGCCATCAAATCAATGGGTATCAATTTTCGAGTTTACTCTGATGAAGGTTCTGAAGAACGAACATGGCCTTTAGATTTTATTCCTAGAATTATAAAAAAAAGGGAGTGGAACATTGTCGAGAAGGGACTGAAACAAAGAACTAAAGCACTCAATTATTTTATTGAGGATTGTTATAACGAACAAAGTTTTCTTAATTCTGGAATCATCGATAAATCATTAATAATAAAATCTAAATATTTTATAAAATTTTGTAAGGGTACTAAATTACCTAATAAATCTTGGGCCCATATTTCTGGCAGCGATCTTGTAAAAGATATAAAAGGAGACTTTCATGTTCTTGAAGACAACTTGAGAGTTCCGTCTGGAGTGTCTTATATGCTAGAAAATAGATACGTTATGAAAAGAGTTTTTCCTGATTTATTCTCACATTATGGCGTTTCTAAGATAGACGAATATCCCACTAAACTATATGAATGCTTACAGGAAGCATCATTATCCAAATTAAAAAGACCTGAAATTGTTCTACTTACACCTGGAATTTATAACTCGGCTTATTATGAACATTCATATCTCGCACAACAAATGGGGATAGACCTAGTCGAAGGTTCAGATTTAATCGTTAAGAAAAATATAGTTTATAAAAAAACAATCGAAGGACTTCAAAAGGTAGACGTTATTTATAGAAGAATTGATGACGACTATCTTGATCCTGAAGTAGGTAATCCGTTTAGTGTTATTGGGGTAAAAGGATTAATAAGAGCCTGGAAGAGTAAAAATGTAGCTATTGTTAACGCACCTGGATGCGGTATTGCTGATGATAAAGCTGTTTATTCTTACGTTCCAGAAATGATTAATTTCTATTTAAAGGAAGAACCTATACTTCCAAGTATAAAAACTTTCATGCTTATGAATAAAAATGAAAGAGATTATGTATTTGAAAATATTAAAACAATGGTTACAAAACCTGTGGCAGAGTCAGGTGGATATGGAATATCAATTGGTAAAAACTTAAACGAAAGAGAAATACTTAAGTTAAAAAGATTAATAATGAAAGATCCTAAAAATTATGTTGCTCAACCTTTAATAGATTTATCAACATCGCCAACATTTAGAAGAGATTCGTTATTTCCAAGGCATTTGGATTTGAGACCATTTATTCTTTCTGGTAAGCATACCTATGTGACAGTTGGAGGTCTCACTAGAGTCGCACTTAAAAGAGGCTCGACAGTTGTAAATTCTTCTCAAGGCGGAGGAAGCAAAGATACTTGGATAGTGGATGCATAATGTTAAGTAGGAGTGCAAAACATTTGTATTGGCTCGCCCGATACGTAGAAAGAGTTGAAAACATTGCAAGAATGATCGATGTAAATCTTGAACTAATTTTAGATTTTCCTGACGATCATTCTTTAAACTGGAAACCTCTAATTGATACTTTAGATATTAATGAATTATTTGAGGGTAAATATAAAAATTATAACGAAAACAATGTTTTAAATTTTTTGTTTGAAGATAAAAAAAATCTAAGTTCTCTTAATAATTGCCTAGAGATGTCTAAATATAATATACAAACCATAAAAGATGATTTACCCAAAACTGCAAATGTAAGTCTGAATCATCTATATGATCATGTTCTTGATCAGAAAATTTCTAAAGTTCATCAACGAAGGAAACTGCAACATATAACAAATATAGTATCGATGACTCAAAATTTTTTTGGAGCTATAAATGATAATCTCTCTAGAGGTTATGAGTTTGAATTTATCAGACTAGGTAGATTTATAGAGAGGACAGATATGATATCCAGAATTATAGATTGCTTATGTATTTCAAAAAGTTCTAAACAAACTCATGATTTTTCTACTATGGAATGGATTAGCATGCTCTCAACTTTATCTGCTCAAGATGCATTTAGAAAGGAATCAAAAGGAGAAGCGAACAGGGGTGAAGTTATAACTTTTTTACTTAAGAATGACAGTTTTCCCAGATCAGTATTTAGAAGTCTAATCACTATTGAGGCCTGTTTAAAAAATCTTCCTAAAAATACAAAGTTACTACAAATGATTAATAGGATTATCAATATTTCTGAGAAATCTAAACTACATAACTTTGATGATAAAAGACTACATTTATTTTTAGATAGCCTCCAAAAAAATGTGTCTAAAATTGATTCTAAGATTCACAATACTTATTTTTAAAAAGTATTAGAAATAAATTTTTTTTTCGTCATAATTTAATAAACAAAGGAGAAAAAATGAGAAAAATTTTATTTTCAATACTGATAACTATTTTTTCAGTCAATATATTTTCAGATGATCATGGGATAAAACCTGGAAATGTTGTAGCTGAATTTCACTACTTTGACGTAACCGATCCAATGTCTTTTGTAGCAACAGTTGATAAATTTGATGTATCTTCCTGTGCGCAAAACTGGCGAGAAAAATCAGGGGTAAATATTGGTCTTTATGCTCTTGGTGGAGGTGCTCATTCTCATCTTATACTCGTGGTATACGATGATTTTGATCAAATGCAGATTGGAAGATCTATTTTTGGATCTTGCCAAGAATCGGCTCAAATGATCAAAGGCATGGATAATTACTCTAATTCTGATAAGTATTACAACTTTGTAACAGAATTGGCTCTTGAATCAGGCGATTGGAGAACGGATACAGTTTTTGCTAATGTCGATATTAAAGTTGAATCTGGCGAAGAAGCTAAATATTTGAAAGCTTGGGTAGATTTCATGGAATCTCAAGAAAGTGTCGGTTCTTTTGGAATTAACCGAATCCTTTTTGGAAATAAATACTACACTCATATGATCTATTTAGGTTCTAATTCCATGAGTGAACTTACAAATTCCATGAAAACTGCATTTAGTTCAAGAGACTATCAAACTTATCTAAATAAAGTGGAAGATATTCGAACGAATGTTCAAACAAGAATGGCACAATTTGTAAAAGCATATCCTAACGAAAGATAGGAAAAGTATTATTAAAAAATACCCGATTTATTCGGGTATTTTTTTTATATAAAGAAATTAGAAAAATTCACTGAAAAGTGATTTTAAGTTTTTATCTTCTTTTATTTTTGACTTTAAAATTGTTTTACCTTTATCCAATATTTCATGATGATAGTTGATGATTGAACTGTTAAAACTTTTTTTAGCTTTCACCTTTTTGTAATAATCTTCAAGAAAAGGTTTATCTCTAAATAATATTTCGTCCCATCCTACTTCTTCAATTCTATGAAGAATAACCGCCCAACTAATATCTGCTAATGTAAATGAATTATTGATAATCCAATCTTCTTCTTTTATCTTTAAATGATTATTTAGTTCAAGTAGGTGATTGTTAATATTCTTTAATGATCTTTTAATTAACCTTCTGATAGGAGAACTACTCGAGAAAGCTTTATATCCAAATATCTTAAGAATGATAAAAAGGAAAACCCTTATTTTCAACGGATGATTTATTAAACCAAAAAGTATTTTGTTGATATTTATATACTTAATCATTGAAGCAAAAAGTGGAAAAGTCAAAGCGCCTATACAGTTTCCTGCATATATATCTTGATTTTCCATTGGATCTCCAATCATAGAAGACTTTTTTACCCAATAATTCATTGAATTTTTATCTTTTTCATTATCAGGAATAAGAGAACTTGAAGAAGATTCCTTAGTTAAATAGTAAATTTGTGCATGCGATTCATAAATTGGATAACCTTCATGAAGTAAAACTGGGACAGTCGCACCGGGATTAATTTTTAAAAAATTTTTAGAGGCAACTTGATATTTACCTGTTTCTATTAAATCAATATGTTCCTGATCATATTCTATTTCTAATTCTTCAAGGCACAATCGAACTTTACGAGAACAAAGCGAAAAACAATTATGATAGAGAATCCATTTTTTATCTGTATCAATAACTTTAAAACTTTGTTTTCCTTCTCTAGCCACGTTTTATTTTTTTCCTGATTGAATAGATAAGGAGAATCGCTAATAAGATAAACAAGATTGCATAGGTTTTATTTGCTAACAATAAAATCCATATAAGTATAAGAGTTCCGATAATAGGGGAGGGCTTCTCTACCAATTCAAAATCGTAATTTAACCAAGGAGCTCCACTCTCTTCAGATAACATCCTATCCCCGTGAAGATAAAGATAACTTGCATCAGGATATCCTTGTAGGTTTCGTTTAGGAATTTTATTGAGAGTTTCCTTCATTCGATCAAAAATATCAGGATAATCTTTTGATAAATCATACTCTTCAAGTGGATCCTCTATGATATTAAATAATTCAAAGTAATTAACTGAGTTACTTCCAGCTGGACCTTTCTTAAAGTAAAGCTTCCAGTCTTCATTGAATAAGGCAATTTCTTCAAAAGCTACACTGGCAGCTAAAACTGAATTTTGGGGTTTATCAACTGTACGTTTAAGAAAAGAATCCCATCTACTGGTACCTTCAAAAAAACTTTTTTCATAATCGATTTCAGCTGCACTCAATAAAGTTGGTAAGACATCCTGTATGAAAAAAAACTGATTAGAAGATTCATTTGTAAATTTACCTTCCCACATCATAAATGCCGGAACCCTTATACCTCCTTCGTATGCTGATCCTTTACTACCTTTTAATCCTCCGCTGCTTCCTTTAGCATTTAATAATTCTGGAACAACTACTGCTCCAATTGGATCTATGTCAAAGACAGGACCATTGTCACTAAAAAAAAGTATCAGGGTATTTGACGAAAGCTTTTCATTTTTTATGCTATCAATGATTCTCCCAATTTGTTTATCTAGAATACTAATATTTGCTGCATAAACTCTTTCTTTTGGATCATCAATATATCCAAACTTTTCTATGTTCTCATAAGGTGCTTGAATAGGTGTATGAGGAGCATTGAAAGCTACATATAAGAGTAAAGGTTTGTTATTTTGTTTATTTTGTATGACTTTTATTGCTTCGTTCGCAATTAGGTCTGTTGAATAACCTTCTTCTTTTAAAGGCACACCATTCTTATGCCAATCAAGTCTTCCTGACATTGTATGGTTAAAATAATCGATCCCCCCATTCATAAAACCATAGGTTGTATCAAAACCTCTTTGACCAGGTAAATATTCTTTAGAGTTCATTCCTAAGTGCCATTTTCCAACTAAAGCTGTTTGGTATCCCGCTTCTTTGAAATACTCAGGTAGTATTTTGTACTCAAGTGGAAGCCCCGTGGGACTTGTAGAAGGATTACTAATTGGTCTTAGAATACCTACGGAATATGCTTCTAGCCCTGTCATTAAGGATGCTCTTGTAGGACTACATATTGGATTTGAATAAAATCGATTTAACTCCAAACCTTCATTCACGAACCTATCTATGTTCGGAGTTGGAATAATGCTTTCATGGTATGAAACGTCGCCCCAACCCAAATCATCAGAAACAATAATGACAATATTTGGCTTTTCATATGGAAAAATAGAATTAGAAAAAAAAAGGAAACAAAGAAGTGTAAACCTTAAATTTTTAACCAATTGACTCTAAAAAGTTAGCTAAATTCTTTCCTATTTGATCAGGAGAAGTTTCCTGAATAAAGTGATTTCCTTTTACGGTTACTTCTATAAGATTTTTCCAGCTTCTTACAAATTCTCTCTGATCACCAATAAGGATTGATCCTGGATCAGCATTAATAAAAAGTTTAGGAATATCAGAATCTTTATGAAAGTCTGCATTCTTTTGTACTTCATCAACAACCTCAGCAGGTTCTCCCTCAAGAGGAATTTGTCTTGGCCAGGTTAGAGTAGGGCGCCTATCTTCTCCAGCAATAATAAAGGGCTTTCGATATTCATTTTTATCTTCTTCGGAAAGATTGGGTGCATCCAAGAATAAAATCTTCTCAACAAAATAATTCTTTTCAAGAATTAACTCTTCACCTGCTTCAGATCTATAGAGACCAAAGATTTTTCTTGCCATTTCAGGCCACTGATCCCAAACCATAGGCATTACAATTGCTTCCATGAAGGTTATGGATTTTATTCTCTCAGAATTTTCTCTTGCAAATTGAAAACCCATAGCAGATCCCCAATCATGGATTACTAAATGAATATTATTTCCAAGATTTATTTCTTCCAATAAAGAAATTAAATAATCATATTGACCATGATATTTGTAACCTGGATCATCAACATTGTTTAATTTTTCTGAGTCTCCCATACCAATTAGATCAGGTATTACTATTCGTCCTAATCCCTCTACATGGGGAGCTATTTTTCTCCACAAATAAGAAGATGTTGGATTTCCATGTAAAAAAACTATGGGATCTCCTTGACCTTCGTCAACATAGGCCATTTCTTTCCCTTTGATCTTAATGTATTTTTTTGGGTACATTTTTTAAATTAATGATATTGCCATCATAATAAGAATTATTATTGATGGAAGCCAAACTAAAGTTCTTACAACGCCTATACCAGCCATATACAAAGCTCCATGGGCAATTCTCAAGATTATCCACCACATTGCTAAACCACTAATATCTACTCCCGCAGCAATAGACCAAACTGCTAAGGCTAGAAAAATTGGAAGAGTTTCTTTTAAATTATCTTTTGCCTTCGTAGCTCTGGAAAGCATTAAAGAGGGCGGATGTTCAGGTTCATTATCTCTATTAGAAAGTTGCCAATTTAAGTTTTTTGAATTTAACATCATTGGTATAAGCCAGATTTGAAACAAGGCTAACAGCAAGGTGTATCCTATTATCATTTCCATAATTTTCTCCTTCTTGTTAATTAAGTATAAGTTATTTTTTTTAATAAATTAAAGTAGTTTTCAATTTACTATTTTTTCATATCGTCTATGATCATTTGATGAAAATCATTCATTTTCTTTTCCTATTTCTCATTTCAATTAATTTATATTCAACTCAAGAGATACTTTCCTTAGGTTTTGGCTCCTGTCTGCATCAAGACCGAAGTATGGCCATTCTTAAGACCATAGAAAAGAAAGAATTAGATCTATTTATGTTTATTGGAGATAACGTCTATGGAGATCAAGAAGATGGAGAATTAGATAAACTTATTAGAACTTACAAAAAACAATATAAAAATTTAGAAAATTTTCTAAATAATGTTGAAACAGAATTTATCTGGGATGATCATGATTTTGGACTAAACGATGGCGGCTCTAATTATCGTTACAAAGATAAAGCCAAAGAGCTCTTTTTGAAAACTTGGCAAATTCCTGACAATGATCCACGCAGACTGAGAGATGGGCTCTATTTCGATAAAAAATTTACAAAGAATGGTCTTAATGTTCATTTAATATTCTTAGATAATCGATCCTTTAAATCCGAATGGAAATTAACAGACGAATTTAATAAGGAAGGAAAAGAAAGATACGTTGAAGACTTTGATCCTGAAAAGACATTGTTAGGAAGAAAACAGTGGCAATGGCTAAAGAATAAGTTGAAAGAAGATAGTGATATAAAAATCATCTTATCTAGTTTGCAGATTTTAAGTCTAGGACATGGATGGGAATCATGGGATAAGTTTCCATTGGAAAGAGAAAAACTTTTCAAACTCATAGACGAATCTAATCTATCTAATCTTTTTATATTGTCTGGAGATAGACATAGAGGAGGTTTTTATAGATTTAAGACTGATGGTAATAATAAAATTTATGAATTCACATCAAGTTCATTGAACCTACCAATACCATTCAATACAGAAGAGAAAGGTCCATTAAGGATAGGTTCAACCTACAGAAAAGCTAATTTTGGTGTTGTTCGTATTTTTGAAGACAAAGTAGTTATGGAACTTACTTCTAATATGGGAAAAATAGTGAATTCTTTAAACGTAGAAATTAATTAATACTATATATATTCGTATAATATATATTATGTAAAGTAATAAATATCAATCAATCTCCATATAAACTACCGAATACCCTTCTTTTATTGTGTTTTCAGTGATTTTGGAAAAACCTTGCTTTCTATGAAAGTTAATAGATAACTCATTAGGTGGATCAATATTTACCTCTGCACATATCGGTATATTAAATTTATCTTTAATTGATAATAATTTGCTATAAAGATTGCTTCCGATACCCGAAGACTGATATTCATTGGCTATCGCAATACGGTCTATATAAAAGAATTTATTATGTCTTTTTTGAAAAAATTTATAATTGGTAGATTGGTAATTAGTGTTTTCTCTAAGACAGATTACAAAACCCAAACATCTACCCTTCTTCATAAATCCATAAGAAATATTTGATATTTTAATTAGATTTATAAATTCCTCTAAAGATACAGATCCAACTTTAGGAACTTGTTGTTGATTGATTTCGAAGAATGATGAAAAGATTTCTTCGTCTTGATTAATTTTTAAATTTATTATTTCCAAATTTAAGTTCTTGGAAATAAACTAAGCAAAAATTCTGAAGTAGGATTTTTCAATATTTCTTTCACCGTTTCTTCATACAATGCATGAGACAAGGGTAAAAAGGATTGCATTTCTGATGCACTGTTAACTGTCCATTCTGGTGCAGAATTTGGAAGAAGATCTTTTTTAATATCCCATCCAGTAATAATCATCCAGTAAGCAAATTCTTGAACAATTATTCTTCCATAGATTTCAGAATCATTTTTAATATCCTCATATGAGGAAACATCATAATAACCTTCAGAAATAGCCTCTTGCATTGCTAAATAAACATCTGAACAAGCATTGGTATAAGAATACTTTTCTGGAAATATATAATTAAATCCAAGGACAGTAATCGTATGGAGAATATGTTCTATGACTTCATTAACTTGGCCTGATTTATCAATAGGTTTACTCTCCCCTATTACATCAACATTAGGATTATTGTCGTGGGTATTGTTAAATCCTGGATAATTTCTTTCATCAAAAGCACGATCCCCAGAATAATCATCATATTCGCCATAGATGATCCTTTGGAGAACACTTTTATCATCCATTTTATTAATAAGATCTGCGGTCCAAGATGATTTCATGCCGTCGTCTCCACCAAGAAGCTCTCTGTATGTTTGAGCAACTTTATATACAAAATCATTACTTACATCATCCATTCCAGCAAAGATTATTCCTTCATAATCAATAATTTTGTCATAAGGAGGATATTGATTACTTGATAGAGCTTGAGTTAATGGATCAAGAGATCTTGAAAATGAGATATTTGGAGCAGTTATATTGTTAGGAGTGCAAGTTGAAGAATTTGATGTACTTGAATTACTAATTGGGTTACCTCCGTCAGATGGTGGTTCAATACCTCCATCACCTCCGCCGCCGCATGAGAATAGAAAAATTATTAATGGAGCAAATAGGTATAATTTTTTAAATTTAGTCATTCTTTGAGGGAATAACTGTTTCAATATTTAATTGCCCTTTTAATCCAGCAACTCTGTGTTGTGCACTTTTTATATAATCTGGATCAGAAATCATATCTAACATTGCTTTCCTGTTTGGATAAGTAGCTATCGCAACAGAATCCCAAAGTTCTTCCACTTCGCCCAACATTAATCTTTTTACATCAGCTCCAAATATAGCCTTTGCCCCTACTTTAGCTAGATGATGTTGTACCTCTTCAGAATAAATAGCATAAGCCTCTCTTCCCGATAAATCTGTTTCTCTTTTATCTGGATATTCAGCTTTATCTTTAAACTTGAGAAGATTCACCATATAGATTGGCTCATCATTGCCTGTTTCAAGAAATTCTGCCATTTGATCATCGTTTGGCATTACTTTATTTTCAAATTTCATCAGACAGCTTGTTTAAGTTTTGATTGAATAATTTCTTCAGCTTCATTTACTATCCTATCAATAAGTTCTTTTACACTAGGGATGTCATAAACCAAACCTGCAACCATACCGCACGACCAAGCTCCAGCATCCATATCGCCGTCCATCATGATCGTTGGATAGACTCCTGCAACTTCATCCACAATATCAGAGAATGTTAGCTTATCTCCAAGAGCTTTTTCTTTTTCCATCAATCTATCAACTGCAGGATTTGCTAATACTCTCTCGGTGTTAGTAAGAGACCTCATAATTAACCTTGTATCCAATTCAGAGGCATTTACGATAGCTTTTTTGACATTTTCATGGACTGGGGCTTCTTCAGTAGCTATGAATCTAGTTCCCATATTCATCCCTTCTGCTCCTAAAGCCATTGCTGCAACTAAACTTCTCGCGTCAGCCATTCCTCCAGAGGCAACAAAGGGAATTTCTAATTCATCTGCTGCTCTAGGCAACAAAATAAAATTAGGAATATCATCTTCGCCTGGATGGCCTCCACATTCAAATCCATCAACCGATATAGCATCACATCCCACGCTTTGAGCTTTCAAAGAATGTCTTACTGATGTGCACTTATGGATAACTTTAATCCCAGCATCTTTTAAGGCAGGCATATATTCAGCAGGACTCCTTCCAGCTGTTTCTACTATTTTAACTCCACCTTCAATAATAACTTTAATAAGGCCTGGGTAGTCTGGTGGTGTTAAAGAAGGTAAAAAAGTTAAATTCACACCAAAAGGTTTATCGGTCATATCCTTACATTTTGCTATTTCATTTGCTAACTTTTCTGGAGTACCTTGAGTAAGACCAGTGATTATTCCTAAGCCACCAGCATTCGATACAGCAGCTGCCAATTCAGCAAATCCAACATAGTGCATTCCACCTTGAATAATGGGATGCTCTATATCAAAAAGTTCAGTAATTTTTGTTTTCATAACTCTCCTAGTTAATTGACGTAATAATAATTTCTTTCGAATCTACAGGTAATATAACCATTGTTCCGTCGTCAGATAAAGTCCAATTTGTAAGAATATCATCTATTCCTCTAGTAAAAATATCTGCAACTAAATTTGTCCTCGGGGCAGGAATTAAATGGTAATAAACAAGATGGCCAACGTTTGCTTCTTTCGCTAGATTCGCAACTTCAATAGTGTTGGTATGGTAATTTTGTATATCTACAATACCAATCCTTAAAGAGGAGTTCTCTGGAAGAGCGTTATACATCATGTCTAAGGTACCTTTATGAAAAGCCTCATGGAATAAGACATCAACATTCTTTGAATTATTTAAGATTGCTTCTGAGTAAACAGTATCTCCGCTCAAAACTATAGATCTTCCTTTATATTCGATCTTAAAGGCTAATGAAGGATCGATCGGTTTATGGTCAACCAAGAAAGCTGTAATTAGAATTCCGTTAGATTCGTATACAGGGTTGCTAAAGTCAGTAATTTCGTGTCCATCAAAACCTGCTGTTTCTAAAGGAGCAAATTGATCACCATGATGATCATTACGATATTTCCAATCTAATGAATAGGCATCAGTGAATCCATTAAGAACCTGATTTATCCCCTCAGGACCGTATACTTTTAATTTAGACTTTCGACTAGTTCCAACCCAATTCCACATATGTATTTCAGGAAGTTCAGCTATATGATCTGAGTGCAGATGAGAAATGAAAATACCATTTAATTGGTTCAAAGGAACACGCCAATTTCTTAAATTGTCTATACTTTTGTTTCCAACATCAAAAATGAAAGTTTCCTCTCCTGCTTTAATCATTACGCAAGTCTCTGCCCTGGTTGGATGTGCTAAAGGGGACTTTGAACCACACACCAAAGCACTTAAAGAATCTTCTTCTGGAAAAATATTTGGCGAAGTGCTTATTAAACTTTGAGCAAGTCGTTGAAACAAAGCATCTTGTACGGCTGGTACTCTAGTTAAAAAAAATAAAATTCCAGCGATTATAAAAATAATCAAAATTAGGTAGGTAATAATTTTTTTCATATTAGGATTTCCTTTTTAAAAGAGAAGTAATAAATAAAATTAACAAGAAAGTCGTGACAAAAGGAGCAGATTCAATTCCAGGAGTTGTGCCGGTTTTATACTCAGCTAAATTAAGAGGAGAATTTGAAGCATTTATAACTCTAGCTGACCACTCAATTAAAAAAACTAAAATAGCTAAAGGTAAGAGAGACTTATATCTAAAAAGGATTACCCAAGCAAAAGCACAAAATAATAATTGAATTAATCCCCATAGCGAAAAAAACGCATAGATAACTGGCATTGGATCAGGAGAGCCATCTATCACTTTTATATTTGCTATACCGTGCAGACCAAATTCTACGTAGAAGAGATGAATAATTGATCTCCAGGTCATTAATAAAAGAAAAGGAATAAAAATGTAAACCACCAATCTAGAACCAAGATAATTATTATCAGCAATCTTGGGAAACAACATAGCAAACATGAGTTATTACTCTTTAATGAAATCAATAAGAATATTTGATAGTTTTTTTGCCTTAGTCCACTGAAAAAAATGCCTTCCTCCTATATTCGGTGCACTTGTTGCATTAGGACACATTTTCAAGACGTCTTTTTCGGCTCCATTAGTTACTGGATCATCGCCCGCAAAGACACTTAAAAAAGGTTTCTGCCAACTTTTATAAAATTCTCTTGCTTTCTTTTGCGCTTCTAATGATTGATCAGGAATCATCGGTACATGACTAGGCATGGCTCTAGGACCCATTTTATAGGACGGATCAGGGAAAGGTGCTTCGTAGGCTTCATCAAGATTTGATTTAAATGGAAATAGTTTTCTTAAGCCAAGTCTAAGAAATATAAAATAAATTAAAAATTTGATGCGTGAATTTTTTTCCATCATGCTTGACATCATAAATCCAATAGGAAGATCTTCGGTATCCCAGCATAGTTTCTGCCAATACATAAAACTTAAAGCTGGATGATGTGATGAATCGCTACTCAAATTATTTTTACCATCCATCTTTCTTATTTCTCTTTGCATAGATATTGGATTAAGTTTTATATCACTGTTTCTAAAAGCCTTGATTTTATCTATGACGTCTTGAGGTACATTAGGGTTATACGGTAAACCTGTATTCCCCATGGCTACTTTGAGAAATCTATCTGGTTGGTTAGCAACAACCCTTAATCCAATAAGTCCTCCCCAATCCTGACCAAAAAAAGTGAGATTATTTAAATCATTAGCTTTTATCCAATCGGTCATCCAATCCACTTGTCGTTGATAAGAATAGTCTTCTCTTGATGCAGGTTTATCGGATTTACCGTAGCCAGGTAAATCAGGAGCAATGACTCTAATTCCAGCATCAGCAAGATAAGGAATCATCCTTGAGTACAAATAACTCCATACAGGTTGACCGTGCATCACTAAAAGAGTTGGACCATCCTTTGGACCCTCATCTATATGATGTATTCTCAGATCAGAACCGTCATGAGTCTTTATGACGGTGTAATTAGGTTCATATGGGAAGTCTTTTATGTTTTTAAATCTACTATCCGGAGTCCTTAAAATTTTCATCTTTTAGAACTTTATAGAAGCCATAGAATCACAAATTACATTAAACTCTGTAATCGTTTCATTAATAATTGTTTCTACTGGTTTTATTTCTTTTATTAATCCTATTGATTGACCTGCCAATGCAGGTGCTGCATTCATATCGCCATCAAAGTATAGATTCTTAATTCCAGACATCGCACTCATATCCATCAGACCATCGTCGTAAATTTTATCTGTAAAATCAGTTTTCAATGCTCGTATGCAAGGTTTAGCTTTTTTGTTGAGAATATAAGTGCCTTGTTCATTACCATTTACGATCGCGTTTTTAAAATTATCATGAACTGGGCTTTCTAAGGATGATACAAATCTTGTGCCCATTTGAATGCCTTCTGCACCAGCAGCAAAAGCAGCTGCCATTCCTCTACCATCTACAATGCCTCCGGCTGCAACAATAGGAAGATCAGTGTGTTTCTTAATTGATTGAATTAATACATGAAGTCCAACTTCCTCGGGATTTTTAAATCCGCCCCCTTCTGTCCCCTCTACAACTAAACCATCAACTCCTGCATCAACTGCTTTCATGGCACCAGCAAGGCTTGGTACAGCATGAAATACTTTGATATCTGCCTCCTTTAATTTATGTATATATTTGGCTGGATCTCCTGCAGAGGTAGTAACAAATTTAACATTTTCACCTATAACAACATCAAGCATGCTCTCGTCAGATAAAAATAATATTGGCAAATTAACTCCAAAAGGACTGTTGGTTAATGTAGCCATTTTTTTAATTTCTTCTTTGCATTGATCTACCTCACCAGATGAAGTTTCGATAATGCCAAATGCACCAGCATTGGATACTGCTGAAGCAAGGTTGCTTCTTGCTATCCATCCCATAGGGGCTTGTATTATTGGGTATTTACAACCCAACATTTCAGTAATTCTATTCATTTGATGTCACCAATGATTCGCAATGATTTAATTGTAAGAAAGAAAAAACTTCATCTTTTTTATCAGTATCAAGTTTCTCATATTCTTCTTTAATCCATGCTAAACATTTTGCTTGATATGGAAAAGATTTTTGTTTCCATTTACCTTTATCTAAATCAATTTCCCACTCATCACTGCTTTCTTCAATTGCTTTTTTATTTGCAATCATCGTTGGCACATAGGAAGTACTCATCTCTTTGAATAAGTCATGAATTGTCTGAGGAAGATCTGAAAGTGTTAACTTATTTTCTTTAACTTCAAGACCGCTTCTATCTTCAAGAGATCTAACCCATCCAATTACCCTTGGAGCTAATTCATGAGCAATTTTACGAGGAGTTGGATCAAACCCTACAAGTTGAGTGAGCTGACCGTAAACTGCAAAATCACATGAGGATGGAAATGATCCAAGTAAATACGGTTGGATTTTTAAATGATTTTCTAAAATCTTAAGAAAAGATTTATAACTTTGATCAATAAAAGGGGCAGTTTCGTCGTTAGATCCAACAACCCATAATCTATCTATTTGTCTTTTTGCAAAGTGGTCTTTAAAAAAAGCTAACTCATCATCAGAAATATTATTCATGATTCCTAATGGTAAAAGTGTGCCGGCATTATCAGCATCTTCAGCAAAATGCCAACGATAATGAAACATATATTTAGTACACCACTCATCACCAAAATCTTCTAGAACATAATTAATAAAGCTTACAGATTGATCTTCAGGATAAACAGATCTATCTGGATAAGAATTTTCAAATTCTTCAATTAATGGTGTTGAATCAGTTACTGCTCTTATTTTTCCATCTCTGGGAAGAAGAAAAACAGGTAATAAAATTGGTTTCGGTGGATCAATATTCATTGGTTTTAGAACATCAGATACATCTCCCCAAATAACTTGATGTGGAATTCTTTTAAATCGCAAATATGCAACCATCTTCCTTGTGTAAGGTGATGCTGGATTACCTATTAATTTAATTGGTGTTTCGTTCATTTGAGTTAATCTTTTTAAAAATATATAATATGACATAAATCATGTCAAAAGATAATTATATGGAAGTTATATCTATAGACGGCAGAAAAAAAAGAAGCAAAGATACTTCTGAATTAATTATAGACACTGCATTTTCCCTTCTTAACGAGGGCATTTTAAACATCACTCATGAATTAATTGCCAAGGAAGCAAAAATCGGAACTCGTACTATATTCCGTCATTTTAAAGATAAGAATTCTTTAATTATCGGTATGCATAATAAGCTTTTGAATGACTTTGAATCATATAAACCAAAAATCGATTTAGATATTGATGTAAGTTCAAGGTTGAAATTACTTATTGAGTTCACATGCAATACATATGAAAAATATCAGTATGTATATCATTGGACTGTTAAAAATTTATGGTATTCAAAGGATGTAAGGATGAATATCGTTGAGTGGAATAAAAGAAGCAGCGACTATATATTCGAATTTCTTCCCGAAATAAAAGACCAAAAATGGGAAGAAAAAGAATTTATTTTGAACGCTCTCTCGTTTCCTTTTTGGCAAAGACTTGTTGGAATTTCTAAACGCACAAATAAAGAAATTAAGGGTATTTTATTTAAAAATTTAAAAAATTATTTTTAACTACCTTAGCTTGCCTTGGACTTTTGCTCTATGCCTCCCAACAGAAAAAGAGCGTTTTGATAAATGCTTCGTGTTTTTACCATTGACTCTTTTTCTCCACATCTTGAAACTGCTTTCTTTCATTTCTCGTCTCATAATCTTTATAACTTCCTGTTCTTTTAAAGAAAACTGAGCTTCTATTGCATCAAAAGGTGTTCTATCCTCCCAGGCCATTTCAATAACCCGAGAAATGTCTGAGTCACTAAGATTTTTCATTTCAGTAAATTAGATCAATATAGTAACTAACTATAGCTAGGAGAATAATAATCACACCTAGCGAAGAAAGTAACGTCCAAAGATGAAACTTTTTATCTTCCTTTTTCATCTGGCATAATAGTCATATAAAAACATATTTTATGGCAAAAGAAGATTTAATAGAAATGGAAGGTGAAGTTATCGACACCATGCCTAACACTACATTTAAAGTTAAGCTTGAAAATGATCATGTGATAACTGCTCATATTTCAGGAAAAATGAGAAAAAACTACATCAGAATTCTCACTGGAGATAAGGTTAAAGTTGAAATGACACCTTATGATTTATCTAAAGGTAGGATTACTTACAGGGGTAAATAATTAAACTTTCTCTTTTTTCTTCTTTTCTTTTCTTGGACTAGACTTCAGATCGATTTTTAATTCATCATCTTCAACTGTAACAATAACGCTACCGCCATTTTTTGAAAGTTCACCGAAAATTAATTCCTCAGCTAACGGTTTCTTGATTTTATCTTGAATTATCCTATACATAGGTCTTGCGCCCATTTTTTCATCGTATCCTTCTTTTGATAACCAGGATCTTGCAGCGTCATCAACTTCTAAAGTAACTTGCTTCTCATCAAGTTGAGCCTGAACTTCAGTTAAAAATTTATCAACTATTGTAAGAATTACTTCTTCAGGTAAAGAATCGAATTGCACTATTGCATCAAGTCTATTTCTAAATTCTGGAGAAAAAGCTTTTTTGATGACTTCTGCACCATCCGATGAATTATCTTGTTTTTGGAATCCCATAGAATTCCTTGCCATCTCTTGTGCGCCTGAATTAGTTGTCATGATTAAGACAACGTTTTTAAAACTGGCTACTCTACCGTTATTATCAGTCAATGTGCCATGATCCATTACTTGAAGTAAGACATTAAAAACCTCAGGATGAGCCTTTTCAATTTCATCTAATAAAATTACTGAATGTGGATTTTTTACAGCTGCTTCAGTCAATAATCCACCTTGATCGTACCCAACATAACCTGGGGGTGCTCCAATTAATCTTGAAACAGTATGTCTCTCCATATATTCAGACATATCAAATCTGATTAGTTCTACTCCCATAGACAAAGATAGTTGTCTTGATAATTCTGTTTTTCCGACCCCTGTTGGTCCCGCAAAAAGAAAACTTCCAATTGGCTTTTCTTCGTTGCCAAGGCCTGCTCTAGACATAACAATAGAGCTGACTAATTTTTCAATAGCATCATCTTGACCAAAAATAACTCTTTTTAAGTTTTCTTCGAGTTTACCTAGAGAAACTTTGTCATCTTTAGAGACACTTTTTTCAGGGATTCTAGCCATCAATGAAATAACTTTTTGGATATCTAGTTCAGAAACAG